>JAGVAH010000032.1 GCA_020060385.1 Syntrophobacterales bacterium
GGCCGGGTTGTTCATCGGCGGCCTGTTGCCCTACTACTTCGGCGCCCTGTGCATGGAGGCCGTGGGTAAGGCCGCGGGCGGCGTGGTGGAAGAAGTGCGGCGCCAGTTCCGGGAAATCCCGGGCATCATGGAAGGCACCGCCAAACCCGAATACGGCACCTGCGTGGACATCGTCACCAAGAGCGCGCTGCGCCAGATGATGGTTCCGGCCCTGATTCCGGTGCTCTCCCCCATCGTCGTCGGCTTCACCCCGGGTCTGGGTCCCGTGGCCCTGGGCGGCATGCTCATCGGCTCCATCGTCACCGGTCTCTTCCTGGCCATTGCCATGACCTCCGGCGGCGGCGCCTGGGATAACGCCAAAAAGGCCATTGAAGACGGCCTCTACGGCGGCAAGGGCTCTGACGCTCACAAAGCCGCAGTAACCGGCGACACCGTGGGCGACCCCTACAAGGACACCGCGGGCCCGGCCATCAACCCCATGATCAAGGTGGTGAACATCGTGGCCCTGCTGTTGGTGCCTCTGCTCACTAAGTAAACCTGTAACTTACAGATAAAGAAAAGGCCGGCTCTAAATGAGCCGGCCTTTTTTGTTGGCGCTGGTTGGCGGATGAGACCTACAGGGGGGGAGACCTTACCCCCTCCCCCCGGCCTTCCCCCCCTTCTCAAACCGCGGCCACGCCCTCCTGGACTGTTTTCGTCTCCGCTGGCAAGGCAGGATACTGGCTCATACCCGGCACCATCTGCTGCAACTGTTCCAGCTGGGCCTGTTTCCCCTGGGCCTCGTAAAGATCCGCCAGTTCCCGGGCAATCTCGTTTTTCCGGGGATCAAAAGGGTTGAACTTGATGGCCCGGAGATAGCAGGCTTCGGCCTGGTCCAGGACGCCTTCCTCCCTGTACCTGATCGCCTCCCGCCAGAAGGGGTTGTCATTGGCGTCATGGGCCAGAATAATAACCTCATTTCCCTGTTTGTCCAAAACCTCAATGGTGATGCCGTCTTCTCGATAATAATTTTGGTCATCGCAGAGAATCTTGTCGTACCACCTGGACCTGAAGATCTGGGAGTTTTCCCGATCCCGGTCGTTTCTGCCTGGGGTCTTGCTCTCCAGGTGATAGACCACGGCCCGGGGGGTGTAGACATTCTTGTAGCCTTGTTCCCTGAGAGTAAAACAAAGATCCACATCCTCAAAGCCGTTACGATAGCTCTCTGGGAAGGCGCCGGCTTTGAAGAAGAGGTCCTTTTTGATCAGCATGCAGGCGGCAGTGACCGCCTGGAATTCCCTCTCCTTGTTGACCGCAGGATGGTCCCGGTCATAGTATTTATAGATATGATAAACGAGTTTGCTGTCGGTAAATACCACCCCGGCGTGTTGGATGGATTCGTCCGGATAAAGCAGCTTGGCCCCCACGGTCCCGATCTTTTCATCTTTCTGAGCCACCGTTACCATTTCCCGCAGCCAGCCGGGCTGGACGATGGTGTCGTTGTTGAGGAAGACCAGGTATTCGCCCCGGGCCGCCTGGGCTCCTTGGTTGGAGGCCTTGGCAAAGCCCAGGTTGAGGCGGTTGGTGATGACTCGCACCGCTCCCCTGGCTTCCAAACCGTGGAGATAGTCCCGGGTGCCGTCGCTGGAGCCGTTGTCCACCACGATGATTTCGTGGGGCGCGTCGGTGTTTTCCTCGATGGACTCCAGGCATTGGCGGGTCAGGGAGAGGTTGTTGAAAACCGGGATGATAATGGAGGATAGGACCCGCACCGGCGCGGCGGCGGTTTCTTCCGGATTCGCCGCGGCCGGCGGCGCCGCGTCGCCCCCGTTGCCAGGGACCCGGCCTTTGGTCAGCTCCCGGAGCCGGGGGTGGGCGGCGTTGAGGGCCGCGGCCCGGCCACAAGCCTGGTCAAAGGCCTCCTGGTCTTCCAGCTGTTGGGCCACCCGGGCCAATCCCAGCCATGCTTCCAAATGCCGGGGATGGAGACGGATCGCTTCCTGCAAATAACCCTGGGCCTCCTGCAAGAGTCCCAGATCGATACAGGTGGCCCCCAGATGGCCCAGGATCTCAGGGTCTCTGGGGTTCTGATTCCAGGTCCTGGTGAAGGCCGCCATGGCGCCGCTGAGGTCCCCCCGTTGGCGGCAATTGAGGCCCAGGCGCTGCCAGAGGGGCGAAGAATCAGGGAACACCTGGCGGGCGGCCTGCAAGACTTCCCCGGCCTCCTGGAGCTTATCCTGCAAGGTCAGGACGTCGCTCAAAGACAGATAAGCTTCCAGCATATCGGGATAGCACTGGCAAAGGTCCCGGAGATAAGCCTCGGCAGCCGGCCAATCCTGCCGTTCCAGGGCAATAGTGGTTTGATGCAGCATTTTTTCCGGCCCCAGCTCCTCTGCCACTGCTCCGGAGCAATAGGTTTGCAGGGCATCTCTGTTAGACTGCAAGAATAGCCGCTGCTTCTTCTGAATATGCGGTTTGTCATTCAGGTGATCTTGATATCGGGCGTGGATGATCTCCATGGTGCGGACAAAATCCTCGAACTTCTGGCTGCTCATGGTGGTGCCGTCCTGACGCCAGGAAAACTCGCAGGTGACTTTCTTGATGTGGGAAAAAGGATAATGGCGGGAAAGGCGGATCCATAAATCCCAATCTTCGTGGGAGGTAAGGCTCTCATCAAAACCCCCCACCTCTTCCAGGCAGGATTTCTCGTGCATCAGGCAGAGGACCGGGAATTGATTGAACACCAGCAGTCGATCCGGATCAAATTCGTTGGAATATGGCACGTCTCTTTCAGTAGTCACGTATCTGCCGTATTGTTTCTCCTGATGGGCCCGGTGGGCGTCGGTATAGGCCACCCGGAAGTCAGTGGATTCCAGACAATCCACCAGGGTTTCCAGGTGATCGGGATAGAAAAGATCGTCGTCATCCAGGTAGGCCAGGTATTTACCCCGGGCCAGCTTGATGCCGGTATTCCGGGCCGCGGCCAGACCCCGGTTGCGGTCATGGCGGATATAGGTGATGTTCCCCTGCTGGTTGAGCCCGCCCACGATACCGGCCACATCCACTCCGCAGTCGTTGACCACGATGATTTCATGATTTTTGTAAGTCTGGTCGAGGATGCTTTGCAGGGAGGCCACCAGCAAGTCCGGGCGGTTGTGGGTGGGCACGATCACCGAGACCAGGGGGGGCGGGGTTATTCCCAGAATTTCTTGGGCCCTGGCGATGGCTTGCTCTTCATAGACTTCCCGGTTATTAAGGACCACCTGGGCCTTTTTCCTTTCGAAATCACCTAACGCTTCCTGGAAGATGCCGGTGTCGTGGCGGCGGTATTTGAACAGGGGTTTGGGGATGCGCCGGCCGATAAAACCCTTGGCGCCGGCGGCCACCCAGAAGTCCCAGTCCTCCACCGCCTTCACATTGGTGCGGATTCCCCCCACCGCGTCCCACGCCTCCCGGCGGAACAGGGCGCAATAAGAGATATGATTGGCATATTTCAGACGGGAGAAATTATAATCCCCGGCCAACACCACCTGATCCACGCCGTCAAAGTCCAGGCGATCAGTATAAGCAATGGCGATGGCTGGGTCGTTATGCAAAACCCTGAGGCATTCCTCCATAAAGGTGGGCTCAATCAGGTCGTCTGCATCAAGAAAGAGGATATATTCGCCTTTTGAGGCCGCGACGCCGCGGTTGCGGGGAAAAGCAGGCTGACCGGTGTTTTCCTGATTAATGACCCGCAGGCGGTATTGAGGATGGCCTGCGATTAACTGGCGGGCCACCTCCGCGGTATTGTCGGTGCTGCCGTCGTTGACGATGATAACTTCAAAATCTTGATAAGTCTGAGCCAAAACGCTCTGTACGGCCTCCGGGAGATACCGGGCATAATTGTAGCAGGGGATGATGACGGAGACGGCGGGGTCGGGGAGGGCCCCGCCCCCATGAACTGCCGAAGGAGACGCCTTTTCAGCCTGGCCGGTTTTCCCACCGCTCTGCCGCGGCTGCCCCGGAAGGTCCTCAGAAGGGGCGGCCGGTTGGCGCTGGGGGTCAAACCAGGCAAGCTCATGTTCCTCCGTTCTTTGAAGGTCCAAGGGGGTCGGCGGCGGACATACCGGTTTCCCTTTCAGAATGATGTGGCAAATCCGGTCCAAATTCGGTTCCCGGCCGGGCAGTAAGGCCTCCAGAGAATCATAGGCAAGTTGCCCGGTGTGGGGGGTGGGCATCTTTACCAGGGGAAAAGGGATATTATGCCGGAAAAAAAGGCCGTAAGCGAACCGGTGGGCCAAGCGTTTAATTTCCAGGGCCTTCAGGCCCACCCCGCGCCGGTGCAGCGCGGCCAGCAGACCCTGGTAATCATTATTTGACTTAATAGTTTGAACAAAAGGGAGGTCGCTGATATAGCAGCCTGCGGCCACCACCACGGGTTTGCCTTTGCAAGCCATCTCCAACCCTGCGGTGCTCATGTATACCAGACCTAAATCGGCCAGGTCCATGAGGGAATAAGAGCTGACCGGGTCATCCGGCAGCAACATGTGCACATTGGGGGGGAGCTGGCGCTGCAGCTCCTTAAGTTCCTGTAACTGCATCAGGTTTTTGCCGGTGGATTTTTCCCCCCCGGTGTTGGGATGGACCCGGACGATCAGGGCGATGTCTCCGGCCCGGGCCGCGAAATTTATGGTCTCTTGCATCCATGCTATTTGGCTGGGGAAAGGACTGCCCCAATCTTTGACGGAGATGACTTCGTCGTCTGAGGTAGTAAATAACACCCAAACCTTTTGTCCCGGTGGCAGATCGAACTGACGGCGCAGTTCCTCCAGGTCCTGGGGCGCGGGATTGAACTGCTTCCAATTCAAGTCCTTGCCGTATTGGCGGCCGATCATGAATTGGCTCACCATCTCCAGTTCCCCCTCGCTCAGGGGGACATCCCCCCAATCCCGCCAAATCTCTCTGATGGGTTCGAGGTCCAAGACGTTGAAGTTGTTGCAGAGCCTGAGGCTTTCGTAACGAAAGCCGCGTTCATGGCAGACTACCCGAATCCCCTGGCGCCGGGCCAATTCAAAGGCCACGCGGGTGGAGGAAAGCCGGCCGTTGAATTGCAGCAGGACATCCGGCTGATATTGGGCAAGCAGCCGGCTGAGACCCAGGCAGGCCACCAGGCCGCTTTCAAGATAACCGCGGTAAGCCTGCCGCACCTCTGGCAGGGATGGATCCAGGCTGGAGGTGCGCAAGTGGGAGTGGACCGATCCCCTGATCCACTCGCTCACCGGCCAATCGCCATAGCTTGCTTCTTTTAAATCCGCCACTTTCAAGGACTCGGCCCACTCCCGGGCCGGGAGGCGCTCCTCGGGGCCCAAGTAGCGTCCCAGCCAATGAAAATCCATACGCATGCCAGTGGCCAAGTTGGCTACAGTTGCCTGACAGTCAAGGCAGGACCGGGGATGCCTGGGGTTGGTGGAGCTCCAGAAGACGTCGCACTCGGCATACAGTCCGTCGCAGAAAACGTGGCGCACCTCGGCGCCCCGCAGCTTCAGGGCCTGGAGAATGGTGATCTCCCACATGCCGTGCAGGTCCCACATGTTATACGGCGAGTAACACAAAATGCGCGGCTTATCCTGGCGCCCAGTCGGCACTCTCTGCTCAGAGGGTGGAACAGAAGGTCTCATATCGATTTCACCATTTTGTAATTTCTTGAGTGGGAAGTCCTATTTCTTTAAGAAAAAAATGGAAATTGAATGTAATTTATTTTTTCAGAACCATCTCAATCCCGATATAAAAGAAGTTGGAATGATTAGGGTACTTAAAATAAAGGAGATTTAACGTATTTTGAGATATGAAGGGGTCATAAAGCTTATTCATCTCCGGATTATCATAACCTCTAAAAAGAAGAACTCTAAATTTGCTGGATCTTATCAAGTGTTCGTAGTCCTCGTAGAACAGCCGATTTTGGTCGGGACAGCCATCAACGTATTCCACAATTTGAGAGCTTAAATCTTGCGGAAAATAATTTTGACAGAATTTTAATAGAGCACTGGAATTCATCAATAGATGACAGAAAGGTGGCAATATTACATTCCAGTAATTATAAAGTTGATTGTGGTATTCAAACCATAGATGATGGCCGCAAATGCCTGACCAGATCGGTCCAAAGATGGAATACAGCGTCCCACCCGGCTTTAAAAGGCGATACATCTCTTGAATGGCCGTCTCCAAATCATGTATATGCTCAAAAGCGGAAACCGAAACGATATTGTCAAAGTAGCCGTCCGCATAGCCGGTATGACGAATATCACCCGATTCCAGGCGGGAATTGGGGGACAACTCCTGATCTTGTACCGCCGGATTCAAGCCGATGACTTCCTTTGGCTGGAGGCTCGCCAGTTGCTGGACGAGCTTACCCTCGAGATCGCAGCCGACATCGAGGATCGTCTTATTTTTCAAGCCACCGCAAAAAGATGCAATCTTGTCAATCATGTCGCCACCTTATCGCCGGGTGTTAAGACTTAACTTGTGGAATTGTTCCTTCCAGCATTAATGGGGAGGCAAAGCTATTTTGCCAAGAGCCACCAATTTAAGTTGTCGAAAATGGGAAATTCCCGTTGCCACAGGAAGCCGTAGTTGACCACCCGCAAGCGGGGAAAACGATCCAAGTAATATGCTCCGAAGTCCCTTTTATATAAGAGTCCCTCCTGGCCCCGGTAGGGCACTTCCACGGGCGCGTGGGAGAAGTATTCAATACAGAGGACGTATTTGCGGGCCACCCGCACAATTTCGTTTAGAGCCCGGTCCAGGTCTGCCGGACCGATATGTATCAACACCCCCGCAGTAAAGACCAGATCGACGCTGTCCGGGGGCAGGGGCAGGTTGAAGGCGGTGGTGTTCCAGGCTTGTTCCAGTTTAAAGCGGCTTTGGGTCAGGAGCTTTTGGTAAGCCTTCTGGTTGGGTTCCACCGCATAGAGCTTTTTGGCCCCGGCAAACAAGGCGTTAATGAAGATAAGATTAAGGCCGATGTTACAGCCTACCTCCAAAACGCTGTCGAACTCGAGGCCGGCCAGGACGCGACGGAAGACCTCCATCCCTTGCTCCAACTTCCATTCGGCAAAGTCGTTGCGGTCGACGTAATCATTCCCGAACTCTCCGGTCCAGGCCGCCAGTTGCGGGGTGGCTGGCGGCTCCTCATGGTTGGTCAAGTCAGCGCGCATGATCCTAGTTCCTTATAAAATAGTTATGGGTGCCCAGTTCCAGATCGGTAATCGCGGCCTCACAGGACTACAAAATTGAGGCCGCTGCCAACCTCTGCCCGGATCGCTTCCAACGGGGGGAGGGCACCGAGGTCCGGGTTATCTTCCCAGTAATAGAGGTGCCGGTTCCGTTCGCTAAAAGTACGGTCTTCCACCTGCGGCACCCGGGCCGCTTCCACGCCGGGGTCGTGCACATGGTTGGCCACCGAATCATTGGCCACCCAGATGCCGCCGCCGTTTTGCTCCCAGATGTCCAAATCCCGCATGGGTGCAATCCAGTCGTAGAAATCCTGTTCGGTAATTTGCAGAAAATTAATATAGGTATCCAAGGTGCTGGGGCGGACGTGGTCGTATTGTTTAACCAATTCCACACCTTCCTCCCGGGTCAGACGGCCGTGGCGAATCTCCATGCTGGCGTCGTCGGTGGCCCGGCCATAACCGAACTTGAGGAATTTGAGATAGTCGTGCACATCATTGGCGTGGTCGTCGGTTTTGCCGTACAGCAGGAAGGAGCGGTCCCGCTTGCCCCTAAGGGGTGCGAAATTATACTTTTCAATGACGAACTCCGCCTGCTCTTTGGCGTTCCAATAAATGAAATTGCTCAGGTAGATGCCCCGGACCCCCAATTCTTCTATCTCCTCGTCCCGGGGGTATTGGTAAGGGGCCACGTCCTGCCAGGCAATGCCGCTTTCTTCGTTAATCAGGTCTTCGGGCTCGAAGCCCCGCATATCGTGCTCCTGACGGGTCCATTTGGTGAACTCCACCATGTCCTCCAGGGTGACCATGCCCGTGAGTTCGGCAAAACCGTGCTCGCCCCAGATAATCAGGGGGATGCGGTATTTCACCGCCACCTGGAAGGGAAAGGTGCGGATGCCCGCATGGTAGTGCCAGGTGATGTCGCCCACGGTTTTCAGCATGTAGCGGGAGATTTTGCGCACGGAGACGGGATTGGCGGTGAAGCGGATGAGATCGCAGCCCAATTGGGTCACCAGGTTGTTGAGATTGCGAATCCCCAGGGGAGTATTAAAGGCATGGTTGTAGGTGACCAGCAGGGGGTTCAGCCCATAGACCTCCTTGACCAAGTAGGTCTGGTAGTGGCTGTCTTTGCCGCCGCTCACCGGGATGATGCAGTCATAAGGGTTCCCGGCCTCCCGGGCCTGGCGTTTGTAATGTTCCAGGAACTCCCGGAGGAGCTTTTCCCGGCCTTGCCAGTCGATGCGCTCCCGGGACTCGTGGTAGCGGCAGCCGCTGCAGACTCCCTCATCGTCAAAGATAATGCCTGGTTTGGCATTGGCCGGATATAGACAACGGGCGCAGTATTCCATTTTTCCGTCTCCCCTAATTTAGTCGTGGTAGCGGGCGGTCCTTGAAGGCATCGGTGCCCGCCTGGACGCGGCGCACCTCTATGCCGGAGGACGCCATGAAATCCTTGGCTTTCTTGGTGCTGTGTTCCGTATAGTGGAAGATATTGGCCGCGGCCACAGCGTCCGCGCCCCCCAGGACAATGCCGTCCACCAGGTGCTGCCAGGTGAGGACCCCGCCCATGGCAATGACCGGAATATCCACCGCCTCCACTACTCTCCGGAGCAAGCGGTGGTCGTATCCCTGGCGGAACCCGTCCCGGTCGATGCAGTTCAGGAAGATCTCGCCGGCGCCGTGCTCCCGGGCCTGGCGGGCCCAATCCCACGGCAGGAGGCCGGTGGGCTCCCGGCCCCGGTCGATGTAAACCTCATAGTTGCCGTCGCCGTGGTCTTTGACGTCTATGGAGACCACCACGCATTGGCTGCCGAAAACCCGGGCGCATGCGGTGAGCAACTGGGGACGCCGCACCGCCGCGGTGTTCAGAGTCACTTTATCCGCGCCCAGGCGCAGGAGATGGCGCACTTCCTCCACCGAGTCCACCCAGCCGCCCACGGTGAGGGGCACGAAACACTTTTGGGCCAATACCCCCAGGATGGTGTGGAACTTCTGCCGCTGTTTCAAATTGCGGCTGACATCCAGGACCACGATTTCGTCCACGGCCCAGCGGTCGAAGAAATCCACCGCGGTGACTGCCTTCCAGTGGATGACGTTGGTGTGCTTAAACTGGATGCTCTGCACCACCAAGCCGTCGCGCAGTATGAGCACCGGTATGAGACGTCTTTTGAGCATCGCGTTCTTCTCCGTAAACCACCCGGGTGAAGTTGGTCAGGAGGAGCAGCCCCTCCCGCTGGCTCTTCTCCGGATGAAATTGCACTCCAAAGATGTGGCCTCGACGCACGCTGGCGGTCACCTTTTCCCCATGGTAACAGGCGGAGGTGAGAAGGCTGCTTTCTGTTTCCTCCATCACCAGGTGATAACTATGGACGAAATAAAAGATGGGCTCCGGGCTGAGCCCTGCAAACAGGGGGCAGGGATTATCTACCTCCACGTTATTCCAGCCGATGTGGGGGACCCGGAAGCGCTTATCAGCGGGCGCGAGGCGCCGCACTGCTCCCTCAATCCAGCCCAGGCCCGGATGTACGCCGTGTTCGTGGCTCTCCCGGGCCAGGAACTGCAGACCCAGGCATATGCCCAGATAGGGCTTTCCCTGGCCGATGACCTGATCGGTGAGGGCCTCCACGAAATTGAGGCGCCGGAGCATGGCCATGGAGTCTCCGAACGCGCCCACTCCCGGCAAGACAATGCCTGCTGCCTTATCCAGATCCCGATAGTTGTCAGTGATCAACGCCTGCTGGCCGATGGCCCGGAAGGCATTGGCCACCGAGCTCAAGTTTCCGGCACCGTAGTCGATAATGGCAATCATGGCCTCTCCTCCGCCACCAGGTCCCAGGAGAGGGGAGTGCCCGGGGCCAGGGCCGCAGCGGCCCGCTGTCCCAGAATTTTCTCCAGATACCTGGGGCTTAATCCATGACCAGGCCGGATGCAGCGCACGTTCTCCGGGGTAAACCTCTCCCCGGCCTGCACTTCCCGCACCACGAAGAGAGAGCGCCGGAAGACCCGGCTCCGGGCCTCCTGTTCGCTTACCCCGTAGTGAATTTCGCCCAAGGCCTGCTCCGCGGTGCGGATGGCCTGCACCATTTCCCGGAACTCGCGGGGTTCCAGGGAGAAGGCGCTATCCGGGCCGGGCTGGCTGCGGGACAGGGTGAAATGCTTTTCCACCAGACAGGCCCCCAGGGCCACCGCGGCCACCGGCACCGCGATCCCCAAGGTATGGTCCGACAACCCCACCGGCAGGGAAAAGGTCCGGGCCAAGTGGGGGATAGTGCGCAGGTGCATCTCCCGGGGCGGCGCGGGATAGGCGCTGGTGCATTTTAGGAGTGCGATCTGGTTTGCCCCTGCGGCCCTGGCGGTGTCCACCGCTTCGGTAATCTCCTCCAGGGTGGCCATGCCGGTGGACATGATCAGAGGCTTGCCGGTTTGGGCCACCCGCCGGACCAAGGGCAGATCCACCACCTCGAAGGAGGCGATCTTGTGGGCCGGAACCCCGATCTCTTCCAGGAAATCCACGGCACTGGCATCGAAAGGAGTGGAGAAGAGGTCCAGCATCAGTTCATCAGCAAGGGCTTTGAGCTGGGGGTGCCACTCCCAGGGGGTGCAGGCCTCTCCATAAAGATCATAGAGATTCCGGCCTTCCCAGAGGGTGCCAGGGCCGATCTGAAAAGGCGCAGCGCTGCAGTCGATGGTGAGGGTGTCAGGGGTGTAGGTCTGGAGCTTCACCGCGTCAGCGCCGGCCTCCTTGGCCGCGTGGAGTATTTCCACCGCCCGGGCGAAGTCCTGGTGATGGTTGGCGGACATCTCCGCCACTACGTAAGTGGGCTCACCCGGACCGATCCTTCTACCGTTGATTTCCAAATGCATTCTCATAAGTTAGCTCTGCTTTCCCGGGGTGGGAGCGATAGAGCCCGGTGAGCGCAGCCACCGGAGTGTCCCAGCCCTTTTCCTGGATCAGAGGGGCAAACTGCTCGCTGTCCCGCAGGTAATGCAAGGTGCCGTCCCCTGATTGGGGCCGGGGGGGGATGAACCCGCTTTTCAGCTGTTCCCAGTGGTCTTTGAACAATTGCTGCATTTCCTGATGCAATTTTAGATAAGATGACTTCAAGGTTTCCCGGTCCGCCTCCAAGACCACTTCCTTTTGCAGAAGAATATCCCCGGTGTCGATGCCTTCATCTATATAGTGGATGGTGACCCCCTTGGGGGTACCCTCCAGAAAGCTCCAGACATTGGGATGAGCCCCCCTGTTCCAAGGGAGCAGGGAGCTGTGGAGATTGATGGCCCCTCTGGGGGGGATGGCGAATATGTCCTTTTTTAGAATATACCGGTAGTTGTAACTGACGATGACGTCCGGGTTATACCGCCGGACAAAATGCGGGTCCACTTTCTCTTCGACGTATTCGACCTCCTCCCCTTGTTCCCGGAGCCAGACTGCCAGATCCAGGGAGAGGTTACCCCCCAAGAAGAGCACCCTCAATTTAATGCCCGTCATCGCCTGGGACACCCTGGCTGCGCCCCGGCCATCGATGAGGTCCCTGCCGGTCAATGAGAGTCTCTGCCGCAGGGATTGATCAGCCGCCAGGGCAGCCACCGCGTACCCCAATTCCTCAATGGTGGCGCGTCCCAAATCCAGGAACGCGGGATATCCGGCCCGGGCTAAGGCCAGCACCGCATTTTTCTGGTTGTCGGCCACTACGCCGAAGATCGCGGGCACCCCCATAAAGGCCAGTTCCCAGATGGTGCTGCCTCCGGCAGAGACCGCCAGGTCGGCCCAGGCCATGAGGGGAGCCATGTTCTCCACATCCTGGAGGATTTCCAGCCGGTGCCGGGACTGTTGGGCAGCTGCCCTGATCATCTCCAGGTGGGGATTGCTGGGTCCCAAAACCACCTTCACTGTTAGAGGAGCCTCCACCAAGTTAAGGGCCTCCATCACCTGGAAGGTGTGGTTCGCCTGGTCCGCCCCTCCCAGGGTCACCAGCAAGTTGCGGGCAATTTCCGGGATCTCTTTGTCCGCCGGCGCGGCCCGGAGGAATTCTTCCCGCAGCAAGACGTAGTCGGTTCCCAGTAGCAACTGCGCACCCGGTGCGGTCTGGTATGAGAAGGCCTGGGCTCCGTAATTCTGATTGAGAATCAAGTCTGCGCAATAGCGGGGCAGATGCTGATAATCATCCAGCACCAGGAGGCGGTGCCCCCGGTCCTTTAGAGCCTGCTGCATTTCCCCATGGAAGTGGTAACCGTCCAGGACCACCCAGTGGACCGGGGCTGCCGCCAGGGCGCCCAGTAACTCTTCGATATCGGTGGGGGACTCCAACCCCCGGGCCCTAAATCCTTCCCGGTGCAGGCGGTCCAGGAAGCGCCCCTGGGGATCGTGAGTCAGAAACCGCACCTCTCCTCCCCGGCGCCGCCATTCTTGGGCCAAGGCCAGGCAGCGCATGAAGTGACCGGCGCCCATGGCAGGCCCGGCATCGACCCGGATGGCCAGACTCATATGGGAGCTCCCGTTCCCCTGCGGCGCAGGAGAAATTCGGCCCAGGCCAGGTCCTGGGCATTATCAATGTCCACGGATCGTTCGGGAGGGATAAAATACGGGGCCACCCGGGAGCCGTAGAATTCCCCCTCCTGAAGAAAGGCCGCGGTCCTGGCGAAGATAATGGAGCCGTCGTGGCGATAGAGGGGGTCAAGCAACTGGGTCTGTTTCATATACTGCAGGCCGAAATAAGGTTCCACAAAGCCATCAGGAGTCCAAACCGCCCGCTGGGGTGGATGGGAATAGGGCACCAGGCTCATGACATAATTGGCGCCGGAGTCCCGGAAAATCCGGTAGGCCTCCACCAGGTCCCCGGGGGTCCGGAGGGGGTTAGTGGTCAGCAGCACCCCGAATTCCGGAAAATCCGAGCCTTGAGCGCGAAAATGCTCCAGCACCTGGACGCATACCTGTTTTACCTGGACCGTATCGCCGGCCAATTCCTTAGGCCGGGGTAAGGCGACCTGGGCCCCGTACCGGCGGGCCGCGTCCAGGATCTCTTCGTCCTCGGAAGAGACGCAGACGAGCCCGAAGACGCCGCTCTCCAGGGCCGCTTCCAGGGCGTAGGCCAGCAAGGGCTTGCCCAGCAGGGAGGCCAGGTTCTTCCGAGGCAGGCGCTTGGATCCCCCCCGGGCCGGGATTATGCAGAGAGGCTGCTTAATCTCTGTCATTTGCGGCTCCCAAGGCGTTATACGTCCTCCCAGGAGATAGCTTCGTTGTACTTCAGGTCCCGCTTCACTTCCCGGCCTACGAAGAGGTCCAGATATTCCGGCGAGACGCCTTTCTCCGGCCGCTTTCCCTCCAGCATTTCCGGGGTGAGGAGGGCGCCCTTGGGAATATCCCGGTTGGCCACCAGGTGGCGGAACCACCTCTGCCGCTCTTTAAGGTCCGCGGGGCTGGGCCGCAGGTCATATACCCCCAGGGCGGATTGGAGATTCCGCAGCATCTGGACGTAGGCCTGAAATTCCTTGGGCTCCTTGGCGAGAATGTGGTGGTGGCCCGGCAGGCCACGGCTGATGGTGAGGCGTTTTTCCACCACCACCGCGCCCAGGGCTACGGCCATAATATCCACATCGTCTTTCAGACCTTCTGCGGAATAGCCCACCAAGGCGTTGAACGCGAAGCGCATATAGGGGATGGCCCGCAGGTTCATTTCCTGGAAATTGGGGGTATGGGTGCAGTGAAGGAAGCAGAGCTGGTCGTTTCCTTGCTCCCGGGCCAGTTGCACCACCTTGCCCACCTCTAAGGCGTTCACCGGGCCGGTGTCCACCAGCATGGGCTTGCCCAGCGCCGCAATGCGACGCCACAGAGGCAGATAATTATAGTCCCAGGAGCTGAGCTTGTAGGCTTCCAGGCCGATGGCCTCCGCGTACTCAATGCCGCCGGGAGAGTTGACCGTGGAGAAGACGATAATGTTTTTGCGGTCCGCGTACTCTTTTATTTCCCGCCATTCATCCAAGGTGAACCTTAACTGGTTCAGCATTTCGAACATGTTTTCGGTTTTCTTGCCATGGACCGTGTCATAAGAATAGGTGACGGATTTGTCGCTCATGATTTCTTCAGGGAACCAGAAGATAAACTTGACGGCATCCGCCCCCGCCTCATGGGCGGCGTCGATCAATTCCTTGGTGATCCGCAGGTCATAATTACAGGTAACGCCGGTTTCGGCGATGATGAATAAGGGATGATCTTCCCCGATGCTTTTAGGGCCTATCTTGATTTCTTTCTTCATTGCCTCTATCCGTCAGCATTAATTAATTCCCCAGGCCGGCTGTTATGGGGAAATCTGCGTCCAGTCCTCTCATGGTTGCGTCCGGAGAACTCTCATTGAGGCGGAATTCCTCCAGGGTTTCCCTTAGGGCCTCAATAACCTGGAAAACTTCTTCATCGGACAGGCCCGGGAAGATAGGGAGGCTGAGGAGGCGTTCATAAGCCTCCTCCGCCACAGGGCAGTCTCCGGGACGGGTCTGTAAATGCTGTTGGTAAAAAGGATGCAGGTGCACGGGCAGATAATGGACATTGACCCCGATCCCCCTGGTCCGCAAGGCCTGAAAGACCTGGTCTCGATCCGCTCTCAGGCGTTTCAATTCCAGCAGAATGACGTAGAGATGATGGGAGTGGGAGACCTGGGGGGGAGTCTGAATGAGGGAGATCCCGGGAAGATCGGCCAGGTGGGCGTCGTAGCCACGGGCGATCTCCTGCCGGCGGGCCACCCAGGCGTCCAGCTTGGCCAGCTGGCTTATTCCCAGAGCGCACTGAAAATCGGTCAGGCGGTAGTTATAGCCCAGTTCCAGCATCGCATAGCGCCAAGTGCCCTGTTGGGCCCGCTGCCGGTGATCGGTGCTCAGGCCGTGGTTGCGGAAGCGGCGCATGGCCGCGGCCCATTCGGGGTTGTCGGTGACCACCATCCCCCCCTCGCCGGTGGTAATGTGCTTCACCGGGTGGAAGCTGAAAACGGTGAGGTCGGCCAGGGTCCCCACCTTTTTGCCCTGGTAAGAGGCTCCCAGGGAGTGGCAGGCGTCCGCGATCAAAATCAAGCCACGGGTTCGGGCCAGGGTTTGAAGAGCTTGATAATCGCAAGGACAGCCGGCATAATCCACGGCGACGATGGCCTTGGTGCGGGGGGTGATCTGGGCCCGGACTTTTTCCGGGTCGAGGAGCAGGGTCTCGGGGTCAATGTCCGCGAAGACCGGTTTTCCCCCCTGGAAAACCACGGCATTGGCGGTGGCCACAAAGGTCAAAGGGGGGACGATGACCTCGTCCCCCGGGCCGATGCCCACGGCCGACATGGCGCAATGGAGGGCGGCGGTGCCGCTGCTCACCGCCACCCCCTCCCGGGCGCCCACAGACGCGGCCACGGCCGACTCAAAGTCCGCCACCCGGGGGCCGGTGGTCAGCCAATCGGAGCGCAGGACCGCGGCCACTGCCTCCAGGTCGTCGGCATCAACCCATTGCCGCGCGTAAGGTATGACTTTCCGTTCCATCGAGACCTATCATTTGGCGTAATTCTTCCACCGAAAGCCAACACTCGTTGGTGTCGCTCTTATAATTAAAACCCGGGGGCACCGGTTTGCCCCGGTTCAGGTTGCCATTCTGCCACCAGCCCATGATGGAGCCGGGCTGCACCACAAAGAACTCATTAAATTCCAAAGTCCGGCGGGCTTCATCTTCCGTGAGCAAGACTTCATGGAGTTTTTCCCCGGGACGGATGCCGATAATTTCATGGCGGCACTCCGGAGCTATGCTCTGGGCCAGATCGGTGAGACGCATGCTGGGCAGCTTGGGAACAAAGATTTCCCCTCCCTGCATGAGCCTAAGGCAGCGATTGACAAAGGCCACAGCCTGGTCCAGGGTAATCCAGAACCTGGTCATGGTGGGGTCGGTGATGGGTAGCGCCCCGGTGGCCCGGCGTTCCAGAAAGAGAGGGATGACGCTGCCCCGGCTGCCCATGACATTCCCGTAGCGCACCACGGCGAAGCGTGTCATTCTGGGGCCGGCGTAAACTCCGGCGGCGATAAACAGCTTGTCAGCGCACAACTTGGTGGCGCCGTAAAGGTTGATGGGGTTCACCGCTTTATCGGTGCTGAGGGCCATGACCTGCTTCACCCCCCGGTCGATGGCCGCGTCGATGATATTGGCCGCGCCCATGACGTTGGTCATGATCACTTCCAAGGGGTTATACTCCGCGGTGGGCACCTGTTTCAGGGCCGCGGCATGGATGACGACGTCCACGCCGTGGAAGGCCCGGAGCAACCGCTGTTTATCCCGGACATCGCCGATAAAGTAGCGAACGGGAGAGCCCTCGCCATCAGGAAATTGGCTCCGCATCTCCAGTTGTTTGACTTCATCCCGGCTAAAGATAATGAGCCGGCGGGGAGGTTGGTTCTCCAGCATAAATTTTACAAAGGCTTTGCCGAAAGAACCGGTGCCCCCGGTAATCAGGACGCTCTGATCTTGCCAATCCATACGGGCTGCTCCTATGCTTTTCTCTCTGGGTGAAATCTGTTATTAATTTTTATTCTGTGGCCAGACCTCTCAGACAAGAGGGAATAGCCGAGCAAGTGTAGTAGTTCCCTCGCCAGGGCCAGGGGATGAGCCTGGCCCTGGGTTCAATCCGCTCCATATCTAAGCAAGAGCGAGGCCAAATGGATATTAATAATTATTTTATATAGTTAACTTTTCGTGGGGTGTGCGGGAAGTTTTCGGACAATACGATTCTGCCGGAAAATATTTAAGTCCCCTGCCGATACAGGAAAAATTTGCCTATTTAGAAGAAGACCTTTCAAGGAGGATGATTTTGACGGGACCAACCGCGGCCAACCCAGAAAGTCCTAAGGGGAGACCTCTCTATCTTGGAGCCCTGCTCCTGGTGGGGCTGCTCCTCTTTTTCTGGCGCCTGGGGGTTCCCGGTCTGATGGACCCGGATGAGGGCCGCTATGCGGAGATCGCCCGGGAAATGCTCCTCTTAAAGGACTGGCTCATCCCCCATCTCAACCTGCTGCCCTATTTGGAGAAGCCGCCCCTGGTCTATTGGCTCACGGCCCTGAGTTTTCAGGTCCTGGGCCTCTCTGAGTTTGCGGCGCGCCTGCCTTCGGCCCTGTGCGCCCTGGGGGGCGTCATTCTGGCCTATGGTTTGGGGAGGGTTTTCTGGGGGGCGGCCGCGGGCCTCTTAAGCGCCCTGGTCCTGGCTACCTGCGGGGGCTATGTGGTCATGGGGAGGCTGCTGACCCTGGACATGGCCCTGAGCCTCTTTCTCGACCTGGGGGTGGGGCTGGGCTACCTGGCCTTAAGCCGGGAGCGCCGGGGCTTATGGCCCTGGGCCTATCTGGCCCTGGCCCTGGGCATCCTCACCAAGGGGCCGGTGGCCCTGGTGTTGGCGGCCATCATCTGGACCGGGGCCGCCTGGTCCCAGGGGCGGCCCCTGTTCCGCTCCTGGCTCCGGCCCTGGAGCCTGGCGCTTCTGGTGGCGGTCTCCCTGCCCTGGTTCCTGGCGGTAATGGGCCGCTATCCGGATTTCTTCCGTTTTTTCATCCTGGAGCAGCATTTGGGGCGCTACCTCACCGCTGCCATTCACCATCACCAGCCTTTTTGGTATTACCTGCCCATCCTCCTGGTATTCCTGCTGCCCTGGAGTTTTCTCCTGCCCTGGGTCTTGGGGCGGGAGAAGCCCTGGGCCGACCGGGACCGGCTTTTCCTCCTCATCTGGGCCGCCGTGATTTTTCTTTTTTACACGCTGTCCCGGGGGAAGCTATCCCCCTATATTCTCCCGGCCCTGCTGCCCCTGGCCCTCCTGGTGGGCCACAGCCTGTGGGACCTGGCGGCTGGCGGCTGGCGGCTGTCGGCCAGCCGCGGCCTGAGGCTCACCCTGGGTATCTGGGCCCTTCTGGGTTGGGTGGCCCTGGGCCTGTATCTCTGGCCTTCCGCTTCTTTGACCAGCCTGCTGCTCCAGGGGGGCCTGGTGGCCCCAGGCACGCTTTTGGGAGTATTGGTCCTGGCCCTGACCCCCACTATCGCCCTCGTCTGGCGGCGGCTGGAGGTCCTGCTGGCGGGCGCCCTGGTGTTGAGCCTGCTGGTCTTCTGGGGCATGGAAAGAGTGAGCCAGCAACGTTCTCCCCGGGAAATGGGCCTGATGGTGAAATCCCAGTGGCAGCCGGGGGCCGGGCTGGGGGGTTACTACCTTTATTCCCAAGGGCTCTCGTTTTACAGCGGCCAGATCATGCATATCCTGGAGTTCTCCACGGAACTGGATTACGGCCGCAAGTTGGCTCCCCACAACCCCCTATTTTTCCGGACCCCCCAGGAGATGGCCGCCTGGGCGAAGTCCCGGCCGGTGGTCTTCTTTTTTCTGAAGCCGAAAAGCCTGGGATTCCTGGAGCGGGACGTGCCGGGAAAATTTCACTTCCTGGCCCGCCAGAAAAATAGTATTCTTGTCAGGTATGATGGACCATCCCAGCATGCCAGGGAAGATGCGGGGAAGAAGCTGATCCCCGCCACTCCGCCGCGAACCGCCGGCCACTGACCTATGCGCGCCTTACCCCTACCCTACATCATCTACCGCTATCTCCTCCAGGAGATCATGGCCCCCTTTGGCGCCAGTCTGCTGACCTTTACCCTCATCGTCTTTTTGGGCCGGCTGATGCGGGTGACCCAAATGATTGTGGTCAAGGGCGTGGGCCTGATGGAAGTTCTCAAGACTTGCGTCTATCTTTTTCCCTATCTCCTGGTCTTTACTCTGCCCATGGCCGCCACGGTGGGCATCTTGCTGGCCCTCATGCGCCTCAGCGTGGACCAGGAGGTGGTGGCCTTAAAGACCTCGGGCCTGAGCTTTGTGCAGTTGACCCCCCCGATCTTCCTCTTTTCCCTGGCCACCGCCCTGATGGCCCTGTTTCTCACGGCCTATGGCAGCCCCTGGGGGCAAAAGGCCACCCGGGCCCTGATGATGGAAGTGGTCAAACGCCGGGCGGATTTGGGGGTCAAGGAGCAGGTTTTCAGCACGGACTTCCAGGGGCTGATGCTCTTTGTCAACCGGGTGCCCTCCGTCCATGGCCAGCTGGAGGGCATCTTCATTTATGACTCCCGGGACAAGGACAATCCCAATACCGTTTATGCCCGCAAGGGGCGCTTGAGCTTTGATGAATCCCAGGAAGCCCTGGTGCTCCATTTGTCCGACGGCCGGGTGATGCGTTGGGGACCGGCCTTGACCCGGTGGCAGACCGTGGAATTTAAGTCTTACCAACTGCCGTTGCATCTTTTCAGCTTTGCCCTGAAGGAGAAAAAATCGGAAGACGAGATGTATGTGGGGGAGTTGTGGCAGAACCTGCACCAGGAGGCCCCGGGTTCGGACCGCTATATCCGCTACGCGGTGGAGTTGAGCCGGAGATTTTCCCTGCCCTGCGGCGCCTTTCTCCTGTGCATCATCGCCATGCCCCTGGGGATGAGCCCCCGGCATCACGGCCGCACCTGGGGCCTGATCCTGGGCCTCCTGGTCTTTCTGGTCTATTATGTGGTGTTTACCGCGTCCTGGCGGTTGGCCATCAGTTCCCGCCTCAATCCCTTCCTGGCCCCCTGGTTGTCGAACCTGTTGTTCGCCGGGGTGGCCGTCTTCCTCTGGCGCCGCACCGTGAAGGAGGAGCCTCTGCTGCCGGCCTCCTGGCCCATCTGGTGGGAGCATCTGCAGTCATTCCTCCAGTCATTAACCAGAAAAAGAAGGTAATCTCCGCCTCGCCTGGCGGGGTTGACCAGTAATCAGTGATCAGTTTAGGTCATTTTTTTCACTGATCACTGATCACTGATCACTTTTTTTTTTCACCTCCCGCGCCGGGTTTGGGAAGGGGTGGGGTTTTATATGTTAAGAGCCGCAGGTCGGCTCTCCACCTTGCAAGGAAAAAAAGAGGAGATTTTACACATGAAACGCCAAATGATAACCAAGGGATTACCGGTGATGCTGATCTTGGCCCTGATCCTGGGCTTGAGCACCGCGGCCTGGGCCCAGCCCATGGGCCGCGGCCACGGCCGGGGCTGGATGCTGAACCTGACCCCGGAACAGGCGGGGCAACTCTTCGATCTCAAACAAAAATTTATGAATGACACCGCGGAGCTACGCAAAAACATGTTGGTGAAGAGGACGGAGCTGAGGGCCCTGTGGAAGGCCGAGAACCCGGACGCCAAGCAGATCGTGGCTAAGCAGAAGGAATTGAGCGCCCTCCGGGAGCAGTTGCTGGAAAAGAGTGTAGCCTACCGGCTGCAGGCCCGGAAGATCTGCCCCCAGATCGGTCAAGGCTTTGGTAAAGGCCAGGGCAAGGGCGCTGGCATGGGTATGGGCGCCGGGTGTGGCATGGGCACGGGCGCCGGGTGCGGCATGGGCTCTGGCATGGGTATGGGCATGGCCATGGCCGGTGATGGACCGGGCTTCGGGGGCATGGGCTGCTCCTGGTAGCCTGACTCCCCCTAAGCATCCCCAAGGGCGGTGACTTCGGTCCCGCCCTTTTTTTTGGGGTGGGCAAGGGGCAGGGGTAGAAAACAAAGCGAAGGACCTATGATAACTTATTACTCAAATAATAACTGCATTTATAAAAAGATTTTATTTACAATTAAAATATATTTTGAGGGGAATTTGTGCTATTTTGCAGGGAGTAAGGCCAGGGGGTTGAAGGCAGGGGAACTTCTCCGGGATAGCGTTTACTAGATAGGGAGAGGGGCTGGAGGTCATAAGTATGGGCAGCGACGGGGCCAAACCCAGAGTGGCTTTGATCAACCCCTCCTGGGAGACCCGGCACTGGAACCCCGGGGCCTTGCCCGATTTATATCCGCCCCTGGGTCTGGGCTGCGTGGCGGCAGTCCTGCGGGCTGACGCCTTTCCGGTGGAGATCATTGATATGCCGATTTTACGGCTGTCGGATCAGGACTTGATCCGGCATCTCCACCAGGCCAGACCCGGCATTATCGGCCTGACCGCGGTGACCTTGACCTATCCCCGGGCAGTGCACCTGGCTGGGCTGATCCGGCGGGAACTGCCGGGGATTCCCATCCTCGTGGGCGGGGTGCATGTGACTCTCAGCCCCGACGCGGTGCTCCAGGCAGATTGCTTCGACTTTAGTGTCGCCGGAGAAGGTGAACTGGCGGCCTTGGCAATCTGCCGGGGGCTGGCCCGGGGGGAAGTGGCCCCCGAGGTCAACGGCGTGGGGTATCATGGGCCAGGGAGACCCTATCGCCATCCCCCGGCGGATCTCGATCTCCGGGGATTGCCCCCCAGCGCCTATGACTTGTTTGAGATGGGAAAATATCAGCGCCTCTTTAAACGCATGGCTATTATGACCACCAGGGGTTGTCAGGGGCGCTGTATTTTTTGCGCCACGGGTTATGCCTGGCCCCGGGTGAAGTTTCTGCCCCTGGAGCGGTTGATGACGGAACTGCGATATCTGGTGCAAGATGCGGGCTTCCGGTACATCAACATTTTTGACAGCAGCTTCACCGCCGACCGGAGGCGGGTGCACCTGCTTTGCCACCTGATCCTCAAAGAGGGATTGGAGTTTCGCTGGCGCTGCTTTTCCCGGGCCGATGGGGTGGATTTAGGGCTCTTCCGGAAGATGCGGGCCGCGGGCTGCTCCCACGTCCTCTTCGGGGTGGAAACCAGTCACCTCCGCACCTTAAAACTGATCAAGAAGGGCACCTCCCCCCAACAAATGGTGGCGGCCTTTCGCCGGGCCCAAGAGGCGGGGTTGAAGCGGGTGGCCTATGCCATCATCGGCCTCCCCGGGGAGGGCAGGCAGGATATCCTGGACTCCCTGGATTTTTTCGAGAAGTTGGAGGCGGAGCATTATGTGGTGTCGCCCATCAGTCTGATGCCCGGCACCCCCCTCCATGACCGCCGGGATGCCTACCAGATGATTCTTGGGGAAGACGACTATGGCAAGGGGGGCCAGGGGCAGGCCACGGCCAGCAATACCCTCCTCAGCGTGGCAGAAATCCAGGAGCTAGCAGATTATGCTTACCGGCGGCTCAACCGGGGCCGCCAGGGTTACAACTGGATCGATGAGCATTAAACCAAGGCAGCCCCACCACCAGCAGTTACAGGAAGGCCACGGCCCGAGTGTCACCTTCCGCGCCCAGCAGCAAACCCGCCTCATAAAGGTAATGCACCATCTCCCCGGCTTCGCCGGGGGAATAGTCATCCCCGGAGAGGTACTGCAACCACTCCCTCAGGACCTTGAGGGGCACCGGTTCCAGGGCCGCCAACAGCAACAGGAGGATGCTGCCGTCCGCGGCCGCCAGCAACTCCGGCACTTCCAGGGTAGAGATGAGTAATCTGGTCCAATCTTGGGGGTAGCTGGGGCCTGCGGGGCGGATCATCAGGCCCTTGGCGCTCCGCAAGGCTGTGTTCTCCTCCAGGGGACCGGGATGGCGATGGGGGCGTTGGTTCCAGGAGATAAACACCTCCGGGGCATAGCGGCGGGTGTAGAGGGAGGTATGGGCATGGCCCAGTCCGCCCTTGAAAAAGAGATCC
This sequence comes from Syntrophobacterales bacterium, assembly GCA_020060385.1. GTDB lineage: Bacteria > Desulfobacterota > Desulfobaccia > Desulfobaccales > 0-14-0-80-60-11 > SURF-52. The sequence continues at coordinate 22,715 of JAGVAH010000032.1, forward strand.
CGGTCGGGGTAGATCCGGTCCAGGGTTGCTTCCACTTCTTCAAAGAAGATGCTGGTCTTATCCGAATCGATGCCATCTTTCCGGGTGTAGCGGTACATCCATGACAGATCTTCCTCCGGGGGGCGGGGGTGGATCATCACCCCATACCGCCGGGGATGTTGAAAAATCCTGGACCCCTGTTCCAGGGCGAACTGGGCCAGGGAGACAAAGGGCACCCGCTCCCGGTTATCCCGGAGAAAAACCAGGGTGTCCACGGCCTCGTCCTCGGTTTCCCCGGGAAACCCTATCTGGCACATGAGACTCACCGTAATCCCCACTTCCCGGCAGTGGGCAATGATGCGCTGCACCGTGGGGAAGTCCAGGCCTTTATGCATCAGTTGGGCCACCCGGGGGGAGGCGGTCTCGAAGCCGAAACGGAGATGCCGGCAACCGCCAGCCGCCAGGTTTTTCAGGACCTTGCCGGTGAGGCCCCGGTCCAGACGGACCTCCGAATCCCAGGTGAAGGGCCACCCCTTAGCCTTGATGGCCCCGGCGATCTCGGCCAGGGCCCGGGCAGGCAGACTGTCGTTGGCCAGATTAAAGGCCTGGGCCCCTGTCTGGCGGTGGACGAAATCCAGGTCGGCCACGATCTTTTCCGGGGAGCGCTGCCGGTAGGCCCGGCCCCGGCGCTCCGGGCCCCAGGTGGCGGGGGAGATGGCGCAAAACGCGCATTTGCCGTAATAGCAACCCCGGGAGGAATTGATGAGCAAGGCCGGCTCCGGCCACCAATAGGAGTCCAGGGCCAGCCCCTGGTGGTCGGGGTGGGGCAGGAGGTCCAGATCCTCCGTGTGCATCCGGGGGGAGGTGGCGACTGCGCCGCCTTGCACTTCCATGACGTTGGGCGCGTCCGTGCCTGCCTGGCCCTGCTCCCAGGCTTGCAGCAAGGCCGGGAAGGCCGTCTCCCCTTCGAAGAGGATGCAGGCATCCACCTTCTTAAACAATTGGGGCGCCTGGCGCAGCCCGTCCTTGATGCGGGTGATGGTGGCTCCCCCGAAGACCACCTTGATGCCCGGGAACCACTCTTTGGCCCGGGCCGCCAACGTCCAGGCCGGGATCATCTGGGTTTGAAAGGTGACCGACACGGCCAGGACGTCCGGCCGGTGGGCCGCCAATCGGGGGCGGGCCACCTCTTCGCAGTAGTGGAGAAAGATGTTGGAGGCTTCGTCTTGGGCCGCGGCCAAGATTCCTGCAGAAGATAAGTAGGAATGGGCGGTTTTGAAACTCTGGAGGGAGATCTGCCCGGGATAGTAAGGGGCAGAGACGGCGGCCAGGGCTTTCTGCAGCAGACGGATGGCCCAGGCGTAGGCCCCGGGATCATAAAAGCGGGTGGGGTCCCGGAGAATTCCCAGGGCCTGGGAGACCGCGGCAGCCAGTTGGCCCCCGCCGGCCGCGGCCTGGCGCAGGACGGCCTCCTGGTTGGCGTCACGGAAAGCGGCGGCAGACAGCCGCTGTTCTACGGCCTGCAGGGAGGCCTCAATGGTTTGCCGCTGGCAGAGGTAGTTGAAGAAATCCACATTGAGGTCGGCCACCGCCACCTGCAGGCCGGCGCGCCGCCAGGCCCCCAAAAGAACGGCCAAAGAGGAATAGGGCTGGGCCGGGTCGGCCTGGGGCGGTTCCACCAAGAGCACTTGCATGACGGCCTCCCATGAGCAAGCCAGGGCAGGGAATAGAGACGCCCCCAGCCAAGCCGTCTTGCCGGCGGGGGCGTCCGGTTCCGCTCCCTTCAACATGGCGGAGATTTTTTCAGGTGGTCTCTTTTTCCAGCTTCGCGGCCAGGCGTTCCAGCTTCGGCTGCACCCGCTCCAACTTGGCCAGCACCCGCTCCACCTTGGGTTCGACCCTTTCCAGCTTTGGAGCCACCCTTTCCAGCTTTGGAGCCACCCGTTCCAGCTTGGGCGCGACCCGGTCCACCTTGGGAGCGACTTTCTCCAATTTGGGGGCGACTCTCTCCAGTTTAGGCGCGACCCGCTCCAATTTGGGGGTCACCCGCTCCAGTTTGGGGGCGATCCGTTCGAGCTTGGGGGCGATGCGCTCCAGTTTGGGGGTCACCCGCTCCAGTTTGGGAGTGACCCGTTCCAGTTTGGGGGCCACCCGCTCCATCATGCTGGCGAAGCGCTCCCCTTCCGCCCCCCCCCGGCTGGAGGGCAGAAGTGAAGCCACCGCGGCTCCGCTGGCGCCCACCAGGGCCTCCAACCCCTGGCCTTGATGGAGCAGCCGCATATTTTTGAGGATCTCCTTTTCCTTGTCGGTGAGATCATAATCAACGCCCGGATCGTAATCCTCTTTTTTCAGTTTCTCGAGAAAATCTCGATCCACCAGAGCCCGGATCAGAACTCGTTCCAATTCCTTCATAATTTCCTCCTCCCCTGCTGATCCCCTGGAGTTACGGCACCTTGGACCCACAGGACCCCATCTCCCCGGAGAATCACAGGAAAGTCCGGCCAACCTGACCGCTGCGCCTTAATAAATATTACCCGGAGCAGGAAGTCATTTACATTTGCTGTCATTCTGAGGCCCCGGAGGGACCGAAGAATCTAGACCCTTCGCTTCGCTCAGGGTGACAAAAAAGCAATTTATTTGGTGCTCCTGGTAATAAAACCTTCTGCTTTCCGGCAGGTTCTTACCCCGCTTCAATGATGTCCACGATATTGAATTGAATCTTGATCTGGCCTTCCCCTTTCTCATAGTCCGCCAGCAATTGCTTCACGTTTTTGCCGGTCAGCTTCTCCACGTCAATGGCCTTGAACCTTATAATGGCTCCGAGATGCGAGGGTTTCCCGTCGGAGCCCACCATCAGAATGGCAGGGCGTTCATAGATGGGCATGGTCTTTCCTCCCTAAAATTATTGGCCCTTGGATGCTAATTTGACGGCTTTTTCCGTGCCGGCTTCCACGATGTCCACGATATTGAACTGGATGGTGAGTTTGCCTTCCCCCTTTTCATAGGTTGCCAGCAATTCCTTAACGCTCTTGCCGGTGAGTTCGACCACGTCGAGGGCCTTGAATCTGATAATGGCTCCCAGATGGGCAGGTTTCCCATCGGCGCCCACCAATAGAATAGCGGGGCGTTCATAAACGGGCATCGGGCTCTCCTCCTTTCGTGTCTAAGGGTTTTTTTAGTTCAATGGCCTCCAGCTGGATTAATAGGGCCAAATATTCCGCCACATCCTCCAAGATTTTCTGGGCCGGCACCTGATATTTCTTGGCCAGATGCTGGAGGATATCCATGGTGGAATAATGGCTGTCACAAAGGATTAAGATGTCGTAAGCCGTGGCATTGAGTTCAAAGAAGATATTTTTCTTGGAATGGAAGAGATGGCGCTTCCCTGCCGATTCCTGCAGAATGAGATAAGGATGACGCACCGGCCGGTCATCCAGGCTGAGAACGACCTTCTCCATCACTCCTCCTCTCCCACCCCCGCCGCGAAACAGGCTTCCATCCACAATTGATTGAGCTGGGGGGCAGTTAAATGCCTGGTCTCGATAACGCTGGGAGCATTGCCGATATGCCGCTCCGGGTCGTCGATGACGAAGCGCAGGCCGTAATCTCCAAGTTTTTCGTAAAGTTCAGACCCCGGATCGGGATGCAAAAGGTTCCAAACTACTTCGTGGGGCCGCAGGCGGTGGGTAACGAAGGCGATATTTTCCCGGATGTCCTGCTCCGTTTCCCAGGGCAGCCCCATGAGCATGGCGCAGGTGGTCTCGATACCCACCTCCCGACAGAGGCGCACCGCTTCCAGACTGTCCTCCAGCCGGGAGCGCTTGCGCAGGAGGTCCAGGGACTTCTGGCTGCCGGATTCCACGCCGATGAACAGGCCGCTGCAGCCGGAGTCCCGCATGGCCTGCAGCAGGGGCCGGGTGAGGGAGTCGGCCCTCACCGAACAGCGCCAGTCCAATTGATAATTCCCGGCATGGAGGGCCTGGCAGATCTCAAAGACCCGGGGATTATCAAAGGAGAAGTTGTCGTCCCCGAAGACCATGGTCTTGGCGCCATACCGGTCCACCAAATGGTCGATTTCGGCCATGAGGTGGTCTATGCTGCGGACCCGCCAGCGATGGCCCCAAAAAGGAGAGGAGGAACAAAAGATACACCGGTAGGGGCAGCCCCGGGAAGTGACCACCAGGAATTCCCGCAAGCGGGCATAGATGGGCATGGTCTCCAGTAAGTCGTAGGCCGGCAGCGGCAGGCTGTCCAGGTCGGTGATATAGGCCCGGGGAGGGTTAACCTGAATGGCGCCGCTTTCATCCTTATAGCTGATGCCGGCGATTCCCCCGAGGCCGTCGGCTCCGGCCTCCAGATGGGCCAGCACCTCCAGCACCGTGCGTTCCCCTTCGTTTCTGACCACAATGTCCACCGGATATCGTTCCAGGGTGCTCCGGTCAGCAAAGGTGGGATGCATGCCCCCCATGAGAACGGCAACCTGGGGGTCCAGCTCCTTGACCAACCCGGCGATGGCGGCCCCCTTGGTGAAGGAGGCGCTGATGGCGCTGATGCCCACCACCTGGGGGCGAAAGGCTTTGAGCTTTCTCCTCAGCGCCGCCAAAGTCATGTTGGACACGGTCATATCCACCAGGATTACTTCATGGCCGGCCTCTCTGAGCACCGCACCCAGATAGCAGATGGACAGGGGAGGGAACTGGAGTTCCGGTGCGTCCTCCAGGGTATAGGGCATGGGGGGGACTAGCAGCGCTACCTTCATGGGATTGGCCTTCGAGGTTTAAAGGTTATAATCCCTACAGATGGAAAGCTATTATTTAGTAAATTTTTAAGATAAATTAATTCAGCGCCAGGATATTGCCAGTCATTTTTGTGGGAAATTTTTACAAGTAAATTAATATGGAAAAACTTAATTGTCAAGAACTTTACACCAGGAAATACCTGTGCTAACATAGATTAAGGATCTGGCCAAATGCTCTATACGGTCCTACAAGAAATATGCGCCTTAGTGGATGATAGCCAGTATATAAAGCTATGATGGGTACTACAGATTAACATAGTCTAAATTGGAAACTTTAATGGTTTTTGTTAGGGGCCTGGGGCCATCCTTAAACCATGAAAAATTCCCAGGAGCTGCGGTCTAGACTGAGGACTTTTAAGGGCAGGGGGGAGCGGTATGCGCCGGCCACCTCTGGTCCCTTCCCGAAGACCGTGCATGAGGCCGCGTCTACGGATGCCTTGCGTTCCTGGCCCCCAAGCCCGGTCTTTGTGCAGGCCCAAGGCTGCCGCCTCTTCTCCCGCAGCGGCAAGGCCTACTTTGACGGCACCGGCGGCAGCGGCGCCGTCAATCTGGGACACCAGCACCCCCGGGTAGTCGCCGCCATCATACAGCAGTGCCAAAAACTCACCCATACCGGCTGGAATCTGCAGTCCCAGGTGCGCACCGAATTGGTCCGGGAGCTGGGCGCCTTTGCGCCTTACCAGGACTGCGCGGTCCTCTTCACGGTTACGGGCTCTGAGGCCATCGAGGCCGCTTTAAAGGTGGCCCGGGCTTACACGGGGCGGGACACGGTCATTGCCTTTGACAGGTCCTATCATGGCAAAACGGGCGGGTCCCTGCTGGTCACCTGGCGGGAGCGGTTCAGAAAGTATTCCCCGGTGGCCGCGGAGACCGTCAGCTTCGCGCCTTTTCCCCTTTTACACCTGCCCGGTCCGGCAGGGCAACCGGCATACTGCCTGGAGGCCCTGCAAAACCTGGTGGCGGCAGCCTGGTCCGCCGGTTGTCCTCCTGCCGCCCTGATTCTGGAGCCCATCCAGGCTGCCGAAGGCATCCTCCCGGGGGGCCGGGATTTCCTGGCGGGCGTCCTCCAGGTGGCCCGGAAATGCGGCAGCCTGGTGATCTTTGATGAGATCTACACCGGCTTCGGCCGCTGCGGCACTCCCTTTTATGGCAGCCGGGAAGGGTTGACCCCGGACTTGCTGGTGGTGGGCAAATCCCTGGGCAACGGCCTGCCCGTCTCCGCGGTCCTGGGCCCTGCCCGGGTGCTAAATGTCCTGCCCCCCGGCTTCCATACCTCCACCTTCGCGGGCCATCCCCTGGCTTGCCGGGCGGCCCTGGCAGTGCTGGAGGTGATGGAGCAAGAAAAGCCGTGGCAGCAAGCAGCCGCACTGGGTCTGCGGGTTTTCCAATTCCTGCAGGACCAGGAGAACCGGAGCGAGGTCATTGCCGGGGTGCGGGGGGAAGGGATGATGCTCGGTTTTGACTGCGTCGATCAAGGGGGCCAGCCCTCAGCCAGTCTCTCCCGGGCCTTGGTGGAAGAGGCCCTCGCCCGGGGCCTGGTCCTCCGGTGCGGGGGATTTACTGGAGCTACGGTCAAGCTTACCCCGCCCCTGATCATTCCCGCAGAGGATATGGACTTTCTGTTGGCGGCCTTGGCCCAAGCCATCGCCGCCATTAGGAAAAGGTGAAGGGAGAAGAAGGCCGCCTTTCCGGGACCTTGGAGAGCGGAGCAGAATCAAGATGCCCTTTAGTGACCTCGCAAAATATGTCCTGGACCAGGAGCTCTGCGCCCATTGCGGCGCCTGCCTGGTGGCCTGTCCGGAAGACCTCATCGACTTCCATGATCTTTTCCCGGGGCTGGTGGAGAGAGCCGGCTTTTCCTCTTGCGGCGCCTGCAGGGACTGTCTGGATACCTGCCCGGGGCTTGATCCGGCCACGGCCGGGTCGGAGGCGCGCCTCTTTGGCAGGCACCGGCGACAGCAGGAGAGGTGGCTGGGGATATACCGCCAGGCCGTGGCGGCCTGCGCCGCCGCCCCCGCGGTCTTTGAGGCCTCCGCCAGCGGCGGCAGCGTCACCGCCTTGTTGGCCGCGGCCATGAAGTGTCTGCACCTGGACTGCGTCCTGGTGGCGGGCAGAGACGGGGCCCGGCCCTGGAGGGCCGCGACCGCGGCGGTGTTTACCCCCGACGCCTTGATCCGGTTTTCCCAATCCACTTATCAGATCTTTCCCCATCTGGGCTTGATCAAGACCTTGTTGCGGCAGCACCCCTATTTGCGGCTGGGACTGACGGCCCTTCCCTGCCAGACCCAGGCCCTCCGCAAGCTGCAAGGCCTGGAGACCCCCTGGGGAGAGATTATCCGCCAACAGGTGGTGTTTATCTTGGAAATTGCCTGCAGTTCCAATACCCTGCCCCTGGGCACGGAAACCCTGATCACCGATCTGGCCCGCATCCCCCTCAAAGAAGTCCAGGATATCCGCTACCGGCAAGGCCCCTATCCGGGGCAGATCGCCATCACCACCAAGCAGGGGGAGACGGTAACCGTGCCTTTTTGGCAGGCAGTAAGACATTTTAAGGACTTCAAAAACCACCGCTGTCTCTCCTGCGGCGATTGGATGTCGGGGCTCTCCGACCTCAGCGTCTGCGACGGCGAGCCCAATATCTTCAAATCCAGCCAGGACGCGGCTTTCCCCCCCAAGTTCGGCATGGTTCTGGTGCGGACGAAGACCGGGGCCAGGGTCCTGGATTGGGCCAAGTGGACGGGGACCCTGAAAACCTGGCCCCACCCCTTAAGGGAGGATAATCTGGGCTTGCGGCGCAAGCGCAATCGCCGAGGCTATTATGAAAAGTTGGGAATACCCATACCCTTGGGTCCGATTCCGGGGTACCGGGAGATCTTCGAGCCGGTTCCGGATGAGTCCCTGATCCCCAAAATAGGGATTTATGACTGAGTCATTGGTTGACAAGTCCGGCCCCCCCGGGAGACGGCTGGGTTTAATGAATGAGGTTGACCTGGGACGGCTGCCTGAGCATTTGGTGGCCCTGCTGCCCCTGGGGAGCATGGAGCCCCATGCCCACCTGCCCCTGGCCACCGACACCCTCATTGCCGCCGCCATTTTGGAGCGGGTCGCGGCCGCCACCCCCCATACCTGCTTGTTTCCCGCCATCCCCGTGGGATTCTTGTTTAAATATGCCGGCTGGCCCGGGGCCATCGGGGTGGGCCAGCAGATCTTAACGGGCCTGATTGGGGATATTTGCCGGGGCCTGAGCCACCTGGGGCTGCGCAAGCTCTTTATCATGTCCGGGCATGATGAGAATCGGGAGTCGGCCTTGCAGGCTCTCCGGGAGGCCCACAGGGAGTCGGGCACCCTGGCCGTTTATTGCGATTGGCTGGAGTTGGGGCTGCCGCTGCTGGCCCGAATCTCTGCCTCCCGCAATGAGGGCCATGCCAGCGAAATCCAAACCTCGGTGTTTCTCCACCTGTTCCCCCATCTGCCGGTGGACCTGCCCCGGCCCGCGCTCCAGCCGTTGGGGCCGCCCCCCCTGGGAGCCGACGATCTCTTCGCCCCCCCGGAGCAGGGCACCTGGGTCCGGGCCGTGCCCCGGCACCAGGGCCGGTCCTGCACCGGCGACCCGGGCCAGGCTACTCCGGAAAAGGGGAAAATGGTGGTGGAGGCCATTGTCCAGCAGGCCCAGAAAATCATCGAAGGTTTGCGGGCGTTACCGGATTAGAGGCCCTGATCCCCCATGATGACCGGATTGGAGCTGCATCAACATCTGTTTGACCAGTTGTCCCGGCGGGGGGCGGAGGGCCGGGTTTACCGCCGCCTCCTGGAAGAAATCCTGGGGTTCCCGGTGGAAAATGTCCTCATTTCCACCGCCGAACACACGGCCCCTTTCAACCGGGCCCATACGGTGAGCTTTCTTTTGCCCCAGCTCATTCTGCAGCAGGCCGGGCTAAAGCCCCGGGCGCCCATCCTGATCCTGGCGGCCTCCCTGATTCCCCTGGACAATGAGCATTATCCCCGGGGCTTTCTCCTGCCCCAGGGTCGCTTCAACCTGTTCCCCTGCCGCCAGAGGAAGAAAAGCCCGGCCCTCCTGCCCCCGGCCAAGGCCTTGGAGAAGACGGGCGCCCCGGCTTTCTTCAGCCGCTATCCCTGGCTGCGCCGGGTTTTCCAGGAGGAGCGCAGCCATACCAGTTATGCCCGCCAGATCAGCGGCTGCATGGAAGGGATGGCCCAGCAGTGGTTCCCGGAGGCCCCGCCGGGCAACGTACGGGTGCGCCCCCTGGAAGAGGTGGCCCGGCAAATGCTGATCAGGCTTCTGGAAGCCGACGACGCCTTACTCGGGCAACTTCTCTTTGATAACAGGATACGCGGCCTGGTGGCCCGGGATCTGTTGGGGATCTTTTGCGCCTGGGGCCAAACCCAGGGAAGTTTTTATTTTTGGGGGGCCCAGGATGCCGGGGTCGCCCGGCTCCGGGAGGAAAACGGCCACCTGCTGGGCGCCTCCTGGCGGATCCCCCTGGAGAAAGACAGCCTCCTGGATTTTTTGCGGGCCGGGAGACTCTGGCCCGGGGTCTTTCTCTCCCTGCTGATGGTGTCCTTCTTCCCCAACCTGCCCATCTCGGGGGGCCCGAAGCAGCTCCATTATTACCGTTTAATGATCTGGGCCGCCAACCGCCTGGACTGTGCGCCCCGGGAGGAGCGGCTGGCCGGATATGGCTATATGATTCTGGACTTTACCGGCATGAGGCTGGGACGGGAGAATGGCGGGCTTCTGCCCAGTTGCGCGCCCGGCCTGGCGCTCGCCGACGCCCAACTGGACCCGGACTGGCTGGCGGCGGAACTCTCCCGGCTCCCTCTCCTGCCTTTCCCGGAGGTGATACCTGGCTTGAGGTGAATCCGGGTTTATGGCTGCTGGCGAAAATGGTCCGGCTCCCTGGACCGGAGAGATTGGGTAATGCGGGATCTGTTGGTCTCCGGCGGCGATTTTAGGGCTCTGGAGGATAGGTCCGTAAACATCCCCGGGGATAAATCCATCTCCCACCGGGTCCTGCTGCTGGCGGCCATCCTGCCCGGGCCGACGCGCATCAACGGCTTGAATGAGGGCGGCGCGGTGCAGGCGCTCAAGCCGGCTCTCCAGACATTGGGGGTCCGTCTCGAGGAAAAAGACGGGGCCTTGACCGTGACCCCCCCCGCAGGCGGCCTCCGGCCAGAGGGGGTTTACCGGTTCAACCTGGGGTCATCCAGCACCGCCGCCCGTCTCCTGCTGGGACTCTTAAGCGGGCTGGGAATCCCGGCCGTTATCGACGGGGACGCCAGCCTGCGGGCCCGGCCCATGGATTGGGTGGTGACGCCGCTCCGCCAGTTGGGAGCCAACCTCAAATATTTGGGTATCCCCGGCCGGGTCCCGGTTCTTATTGAAAATGGCAGACTGCGCCCCGGCCAGGTCCGGCTGGAGGTGGTCAGCGCCCAGGCCAGCTCCGCTATCCTCTTCGGGGCTTTTGCCGCGGGCCAGGAGGTGGAGATCTCCCTGGTGGCCCCCTCCCGGGACCATACCACCCGGCTTCTGCGCCATCTGGGAGTGAAGGTCGAGGAAACCCGGGAAAGCATCAAAATCGTGGACGTGAATTACCCCCCCTTGCCGGAATATCAGGTTCCCGGGGATCCATCCGCGGCCGCGTTTCTGGCCGGGGCCTGCGTCTGCCAGGGTGGGCCGGCGAAGCTGACGGTGGAGCAGGTCTGCCTTAACCCCACCCGCCTGGGCTTTTTTGAACTCCTGGGGGAATGCGGGGTGGCCATCGATTATGCCGATATTGCCGAAAGATATGGAGAGCCGGTGGGGAACCTCAGGGTCGGCGGTTTTCCCCCCGGGGTCAGGCCCTTTCACGTGGACCAGGTGGGGCGCACCCATGCCATGATCGATGAAATTCCTCTGGCTGCGGCTCTGGCCACCTTGATTCCCGGGACCTCCTCCATCTCTCAGGCCGGGGAGTTGGCTTTTAAGGAAACCGACCGTCTCCAATCTACCCGCAATATGCTGCGGGCCTTCGGGGCTGAGGTGGAAGCCACCCCCGATTCCCTCCAGGTGAGGGGCGGTTTGCCCCTGAAGGCGGGGGTGGTGCCGAGCTTCGGCGACCATCGCCTGGCCATGGCCGCGGCGGCCCTGGCCTGCGCCCTCCCTGGCCGCACCAGGATCCTGGGAGGGGAGTGCTACCAGACATCTTTTCCGGAATTTTCCGAGAAAATGCGTTATCTTGGCTTTGGGGTGCATCTTTCCGAGGGGGCGGCAGGATAATGGCGGCTGGCGTAGACCACGAATTATGGCAGTTGGCGGTTTTTTGCGCCGCGGGGGCCGTGGGCAATCCCACCGGGGTGGTGTTTCCCGGGCCGGGGCTGGGCCCTGAAGATTATCTCAGACTTGCGGCCTGGTTGGGTTATCCGGATACCGTCTTTTTAAGGCCCGGGCCGGACCTGAGCCATTGGCGGGCCCACTCCTTTTCGCCGGCGGGCGAGCTCTCTTTTTGTATTCAGACGCTGCTGGCCGCCGACGCGGTGATTCGCCGCAAATGGCCGCGGCTGATAAAGGAAACCCTCTCCTTGACCACGCCAAGCCGCCTGGCCACCGTGGAGCGCCTCCCCGGAACCATGCCCGCCCTGGGGTGGGTGAAAATATCCCAGGCAGAAATCCGGGTGCGGCCCGGGGGGCCACCGCTGCACTCCATCTTTAGGATGGACCTTAAAGGAGAATTTCCGGAGTTGATCATCGACAGCGGCCGTTCCCGGGTCTACCGGCGGCTTCCGCACCTTTCGGACCTGGAAGAGGTCTGGCTTCCTCCGGACCAGGTCCTGGCCTATTGCCAGGACTCCCAGGTCCATGGGATCTGTCTTTTTTCCCTCATGGGCCACCGCACTATGGCCACCCGGGTCTTCACCACTTCCCTGGATGGCCGGGAAGATGTGGCCACGGGCGGGGCGGTTCTGGGCTTGCTAGCCTATCTAGCCAGGCAGGACCCGGGCATTACCCGGGGCGGTGATTTCTGGACCATCCACCAGGGCCAGGGGCCCCCGCACCGGCGGGGCACCCTCTTCATCAAGGAGTTGCCCGAGGAGCAGGCCGTAGCCGTGGGCGGCTTAACCCGGGTGGTGGCCCAGGGGGTCCTGGTGAAGGTGGAGGATTTGCTGGAGAAAGGCAGGAGATGAAAGGAGTGGTCGCTGATGTCCGGGGCCAAGCGCGGGTGCAGGACCTGCCTGCACCCCAGCCCGCCCCGGGCCAGGTGCTGATCAAGGCCGCGTGCAGTTTGATCAGCCCCGGCACGGAGCTTTTTTATCTCGAACAGGCGGCCCTCAACGGAGAGCCCCGCCCCCTGGGTTACTGCTCCAGCGGTTATGTGGCGGGCCTGGGGGCAGGGGTGGCAGGTTTGGCCGCGGGGGACCGGGTCATCGCCATGGGCTGGGATTATGCCGTGCATGCCGAGCAAATTTGCGTGCCCCATCGGCTCTGTGTGAAGATCCCGGAAAAAGTGCCCTTTGACCGGGCGGTCTTTGCCAACCTGGCGGCCACCTGCCTCCACGCGGTCCACCGGGCCCGCCTGGGGCAAGAAGACCGGGTACTGGTGCTGGGGGCAGGATTGGTGGGCCAACTCCTGGCCCAAATCGCCCGGGGCGGGGCCGCCCTGGTGGCGGTGGCGGATTATGTGCCGGCCCGTCTCCAGGCGGCCAAACTGTCCGGAGCCGACGCGGTCTTCAACAGCTCCCAGGCCTCCTGGGTAAGCCAAGGGATGCAAACCACCAAGGGGAGGGGATTCAACACCATCTTCCTCTGTTGCCGCGGCGAAGCCACGTCAAGTGTGGCCCAGTGCCTCGATACCCTGACCCAGGCCCCGGATGGGCAGCGCCGGGGCGTCCTGGTGGCGGTGGGCCGGTTCCGGGCCCAGGTGGAGTTTAGTGTGGAACTGGGCAACATCGATATCCGCTATGCCGCCCGCTGCGGCAGCGGTTACCGGGATGACGAGTATGTCCACGGCCGCCGGGATTACCCCCCTCCCCCCGGGGAGGGGGCGGTGGGCGACAATCTGCGCCAGTGTCTGGCCCTCATTGCCTCCGGCCGGATTAATCTTGAGCATCTCCACACCCACCGGCTGGCCCTGGCCGCGGCCCCTGGGGCCTATGACCTGTTGCGCCCCCCTGGACCAGCCCTGGGCGTGACCCTGCATTACGACTGATTCCTGACCTTTTTAGGTGACGAACAATACCCGGGAGGCGAAGGCCAAATCACTGGCAGAGGCGGCCACCGCTTTCAGGAAATAGCGATGGGGCGGAAGGTCGGGGGGGATCACAAACCGGAAGCGCATGTCTTCCCGGCCGGGGGCGGTGGGGGTAAATTCATAATGGGGGGGGGCAGGGACCGCCTGGCAGAGGCCCACGGCCGAGATGCGGGGGCAGACCAGGACGGCCGTCCCCTCCCCGGGCCGGGAGGTCTCCACCAGGACCTCCACTTCCAGGGGCTGGCCCCGGCCCACTTGCCCCGGCGCCGCCAGAACCAGGGAAGTGAAGGGGCCGTCTGCGGGCAAATCACTGACGATGCCGCAGCGGGGACATACGGTCACCTGCCGGCCGTCCCCGGAGAGAGGGTGCTTCAGCCCCTTGGTGATGGCTGGACCCTGGCAGTTGGGGCAGAGGGAATCCCTGAGGCCCTGACTCAGGTATGCCGGGGTATAAAGGTTGGTGGGCCAAAAAGGCTGCAGGAGTTTGGCGGCCAGCCAGTCGACCGCCTCATCCCTGGCCAGGGTCACCGTCCGGTCCACCAAGGCCCGGCACTCCTGGAGGCGCTCCCAGGCAGAAGCATCGTTGGACATCTTCACCATCATTCTGGCCAAGGCAGTGTGAACCTGCGTCTGCATCTCCTGAAGATGGTGAAAAACCTCCGGGGACTCCTTGTTCAAGCCCGCCAGAGCGAAAAAATCCAGCCACCGCCGGAGATGGGCCAGGCTGCGCCGGGCCGAATCTTCCGCTTCCTGCCGGTTGACCAGGGCCAGGCGCACCCTTCCCAGGGCCTCAGGAAAGCGGAAGAGAAAGAGGCGCACCTGGGATGAGGCTGCCGGGATGCCCTCCTGGCGCCGTTCTGGACGGGCAAACCAGTAAATCTGCTCTCCGGGGGAGGCAGGGGAGAGGCGCAGCCCCAGGCTGCCGTAGGAGGCAAGTTCCACCGCGGCCCCATCCCTAACCAGAATCTCCCCCAAATAAGCGGACCCGAAATCCAGTGCAACTGCGTCAGTGATCTGGGAAATCACCGGCACCGCGGCATCCCCGGGGGGCTCAGTCACCCGGAAATCAGGTTGGCCGATGGCCAGGTAACCGGGGTATTCCCCCCGGCGGCAATACAGCAAGGCATTGATCAAGGCCGCAGCCTCCCCCAGGGTTCGCCCGGAGGCCATGGCCGCGGCCAGGGCCACCGCGGCCATGGCGCCCCCCTGACTGCATAACAGGCTGGAGACGTAACCCACCCCCTCACCGTCCAGGAAGGACAGACCCAGGTTGAAGCTGGACCGGAGCACACTATCGGCCAGTCTGAGGCCATTGCAGGATTCCAGCATGAGGACGCGGCTGGGCAACCGGGCCAGGGAGACCCGGATGGACCCCCGCACGCAGAGGGGCTGGCAGCCGCAGGAGAGGAGGCCCAGCCCCTGGAAGGTGGCAGAGGGGAGATCAACCTGGCGACCGCACAAGACTATGCCGCCACCCCCATCCGCACAGGCTTCGAAGCCGTGGGTAGTCAGGGCGGTGAGATCCGCCGGCGCAGCCAAGGCCGCCACCAACTCTGCCGGGGGGAGATCGCGGCAGGAACTCCTGGGTCCTCCACCGTGGGTGGCCGGGTCCAGGAGCAGTTCCCGGGAAGAGCAGCCTTCCCGGTGGGGGAGATAGTGAACCAAACGAAGGGGGCGGAGATTGCGGTCTCGCTGACTCTCAGCTAGGATGCGGCAGGCCAGACGGGACAGGGAGTTGACATTCCGGGCCACCAGGAGGGTGAAGCGGGGCAGGAGGGGCCAGGGAAGATCAGTGTCCAGCGCCTTCCTGAACCTCTCTAAAAGGCCGAGGAGCAGCTCATCGGTGGCTTCCGCCAAGGGGAGCGCCAGCCATAGGGAGCCCGGCAGATGGCCGGCCTGGGAGAATACAGCGGCCGCCAGGTTCCCATGAATCTGGCGGCTGGGGATATTCAGGGCCGTCCCTAACTCCCGGATCAACCCGGAGGCGGGTCCCTCACCCACGAAAATCGTGGGTTGGGACCCAGTGGTTGCCGGAATGCCGTCAGGTTGCCGCATAATTCCGCAGGGGGCAGGAAAGACGTCTGAGGCTGAATGGGCAGGTTAAGTCATCAAAGGCAAATCAGTTATCTGCACGCCGAAAGATTGGGGGAGATCATCTCAACCAGATGATTGCTTTTAAAAGTTTAAAGTCAGAAATTTTCCTGAAAAATATGGAAATGTAGTGCCCACCGCAAACGCGATCCGCTAGGTTTGGAACAATATTGTCAAATTATTGGCTCCGGCTCTCCCAAGGGTCACCGGAGCCTCCAAAATATATCCTATGAAAATCACCAACATATCACCTGTTCCATTGATGCCCCGGCTTTGTGCAGATCGATATTAACCTTGCTGATCTCCGCCTTCAATTCCCTGAGTTTGTTTATCATTTCCAACTTCTTGTCCATAAGTTCTTTTGCCTTTTCACTTTTGACCTCGGCCATGTTCACTGCCCTCCTTATCTTTTCTTTTTCCGGTCTATATAAAAGATGGTCGCAAATGTCAAGTAAAATGTTTACAGGTTATTAATAATTAAAGAAGTTATGGCCTTATTAAATAAGAGTAATTCATATTCATAGGCGAGGGATCAAAAAGAGGCAAAAGGGGAGCAGGAAGAGGTATAAGGGGGGGGGAGATCGTCAGGATGCTCAAGGAAGCTGAGGCAGCTGGGGCTCATGGCCGGGTGCTGGCCAGGAACTGTCCTGGTGTAGGGCGCACCCGGGCGTGTCCTCCCCCGGGGGGGAGACGGGGTCCGGTCCCCAAGGAAAATTTCTTTGACAGAAACCTGGTATCAGGGGGAGACGGGGGCCAGGGTTTGCCGTTGGGCCAGGCCTGGCAGCAAGACCCGGCCTGGCCAAAGGAAGTTATCATTTTTTTTTAATTATCTTCTGGGTGAGTCTTGACCGGGTTTAACAAAAATGATTTTATCCAGGAGGTCCGTCAGGAGTGCCTGGAGGACCGGCTCCGGCTGCTGCGGGACCAATCTTGTGGCCAAAGGTGAGGAGCAAAGGCTTCCGACCTATCCGCCCTGAGGGCTTCCGGCAGCGCCGCAGATTTTCTTCAAGGAGTAGTTCGTGACGTACCCACATTGTCAATGCTCCACCAGGATAGTTGCGTTCTTGCTGGCCACCGTTTTCGCTTTGGGGCTCGCCCTGGCAGGCTGTGGGAGCGATGGGTCTGGGGACGCGCAGGCCACCACCACCGCCAAACATGAACGCCCCACTCCGGCGGCTTCCGCCACTCCGGCCACTCCCGGGGAGCCGGCTGGGCCAGCCACTCCACCGGCCACGACTCCCCCGCCGTCCACTCCACCGGCGGCCCCCACCCCGGCCACCACCACCGCGGCCGTTGATACCGCCCCGTCCGGGCCGCCCCCCGCGGCCCAGGCCCCAGCCCCTGACAAAAAAGCTCCCAAGGTTAAGTACCTGGCCGGGGAGGACCCGGAGTATGCGAAACGGTGCGGCTGGCCGGTGAAATATCCGCCCCCCCTGCCGGGCTCGATCCTGCCCTACAAGCGGATCGTCGCCTATTACGGTAATCCCAAATCCAAGAAAATGGGGGCACTGGGTGAATACCCGAAAGACGAAATGCTTAGGCGGCTAAAAGGGGAAGTGGCCAAATGGGAAAAGGCGGATCCGTCGCTGCCGGTGCAACCCGCCCTGCACCTGGTGGCGGTGGTGGCCCAGGGTGAGCCGGGCAAGGCCGGCAAATACCGGATGATCCATCCGGACGCGTTGGTCAACGAGGTTTACGGCTGGGCCAAGGAGATAAAAGGCATCTTCTTCATCGACATTCAGACCGGCCATTCCGACATCCGCACCATCCTGCCCCGTTTCGAATGGATCTTGAAGAATCCGGACGTGCACCTGGGGATTGACCCGGAGTTCAACTTGATCAAGAGCGGCAAGATACCCTGTAAAAAGATCGGCACCTATGACGCCGCGGACATCAACTATGCTTCCGGCTTCCTGAAGGACCTGGTGAAAAAATACAACCTGCCCCCCAAGGTGTTCGTGGTCCACCGCTTCACCCGCAAAATGGTCACCAATGCCAAAAGCATCGTGGTCCGCCCCGAAGTGCAGATGGTCATGCATATGGACGGCTGGGGGCCCCCCTGGCTGAAGCGGGATTCCTACAGGGATTATATCATCAAGGAGCCGGTGCAGTTTACCGGCTTCAAGCTCTTCTACCACAACGACACCAAGAAAGGCGACCCGCTGATGACGTGCCAGGACCTGTTGAAGTTGAATCCGAAACCCATCTACGTCCAGTACCAGTAATAGGGGTCGATTACGGAGGCCACAGCCCAAAAGGAAGAGGCTGCCTGACCCAGGCAGCCTCTTTTTTAGCGGGTTGCGGGCTTCTATGAGTGATCGAGACCCCGGCGCCGTGTCGCTCTGGGGGACTGCATCCTCCCCCCCGTGCCGGGCTTCTGCATCCCTATTTCACCAGCCGCCAGATCGTTGCGCAACGCTAGTTATTGGGAGTAGCGGGGGAAATGGGCGTACTACCTCCCCGGGGAAAGCCCCAAGCCTAATTGAGGTGTTGGCCGGAGGGCATGGCCGATGTTTCCATGAGCTGGGCCTGGCGATAAGCCCGGAGGACCTCACGCTCATACGCGGCGGTGCAGGTGGAATTGTACACGTGTAACACCTTGCGGATATTTCCGTGGTATTTCTCCAGCAGGTGGGCCAAAACTGCGGCCCCGCCCATGATATTTTCCCGGGGGTCATGGGGGTCAACGCCATACTTCTTGGCGGTGTCCTTATGCAATTGCATCAGGCCAAAACATTTCCCTGACCTGGCTTCCTGGTTATACCGGGATTCGATGGCGCAGACCGCCTGGATGAGAAAGGGTGAAATGTCGTAGCGTTGGGCAGCTTCCTTGATGTATTCCCAATACTCCTGCTTCAGCTTCAGGTGGCCGATACGCGGCGGGGTTTGGGGCCAGGGCTGGGCCCAGGCGGCGGTGGTCAAAAGTAAAAATATGGCAATGGTTTTTAAGGCCATAGTACCTCCTTGTTTTCGGCTCCGTGGTGATTTGCTCAGGCAAATGCTGGAAAACAGAGGGCTGGCAGCTTTCAGAAGGGAATCCCGGGTCCGGTTTCCCTGCTTACCGGCTGACCATTATTGTGGAGATTGTGAAATCCTTAACATAAAAATCTGCCAAAGGCTATAAAAAAATTCATGTCCCTAATAATTATATTATAATATCAATGACATATGTTGCTAGTGATGTATATTAACAACCACTTTGCCCAGGTATAAGGGGGTGGAAGGGAAGGGCGGAAAGGGCCGGAAAGAGGGAAACCTGGTTGTAAAATTATCCCGGGACCAGGCCTTTAGACCATTGCCACTATGTGGCTCACCCCGGGGATTTTTACTTTTTGCAAGTTATCAAGGAGTTAACCTGGTCGTAACTTCCCGGCTCCCCAGCAAAATTCCCCCCCACTTGCAGCTAGTCCTTGAAAAGCGTCTCTATTTCCCGTAGAATCAATAATTATTACCAATTGTTAGGCATTGAGATGGCCAAATTACCGATTATCCGGCTGCCGGACCCGGTTTTACGGCGGCAGGCCCAAGAGATCACGGAAATCAACGGCGACTTGCAGCGCCTCATCGATGACATGGCGGAGACCATGTACGCCGCGCCGGGGTTAGGGCTGGCCGCCAACCAGGTGGGGGTGCTCCGGAGGCTCATCGTCCTGGATGTGGCCCACCGGGACGGGGCCAAGGACCTGAAAGTCATTCTCAACCCCTGCCTGAAGGCCGGGGAAGGGGAGGTGGTCCGGGAAGAGGGGTGCCTGTCGGTGGCGGATTTTTCCGCAGAAGTGCGGCGCCACGCCCGGGTGACCGTCACCGGGGTGGACCGGGAGGGCAAACCCATTGAAATCAGAGGCGAAGGGTTGTTGGCGGTGGTGCTGCAGCATGAGATCGACCATCTGGACGGGGTGCTGTTCATTGACCATATCGGCCGGTTGAAAAGGGGGCTCTATTTAAGGCGGCTCAAAAAGCAGATGGCGGCCAAGGGCCGATGAAGACCAAACCCTGGCGCCTGATTTTCATGGGCACGCCGGCCTTTGCCCTGCCTTCCCTGGAGGCCCTGCTGGCCGCGGGGGAGGAAGTGGCCGCGGTGGTCACCCAGCCGGACAAGCCCCGGGGCCGGGGGCGGAAGATCAGCCCCTCGCCGGTGAAGGACCTGGCCCGGGACTGGCACCTGCCGGTCCTGCAGCCCCAGAGCCTCAAGGATCCGGACTTTAGGGCCGCGCTGCGGGCCTATGCCCCGGAACTGCTGATCGTGGTGGCCTACGGCCGGATCCTCACCCAGGAAATCCTGGCCCTGCCCCCGGTGGGCTGTCTCAATGTCCACGCCTCCCTGCTGCCCCGCTACCGGGGCCCGGCGCCCATCAACTGGGCCCTGATCCGGGGAGACCGGGAGACGGGAGTCACCATCCAGTGGATGAAGTACGAGGTGGACACCGGGGAGGTCTTCCTGCAGGAGAGGCTGCCCATCCTGGAGGAGGACAACGCCGGCACCCTGGCGGCCAAGTTGGCGGAACGGGGCGCGGCCCTGCTGGTCCAGGCCCTGGAGATGCTGCGCCGGGGGGAGGCCGTCCGCGGGGTCCAGGATGAGGCCGGGGTCACGCACGCGCCCCTCATCGCCCCGGAGATGCGCCGCCTTGATTGGGCCCAACCCGCCCAGGACGCAGCCAACTGGATCCGGGGGCTGGACCCCCGGCCTGGGGCCTATACCTTAAGCCGGGGCCAGATGCTGAAGCTCTTCGGAGCCCGGGTCAAAAAGAGCCACGGCCGCCTGGCCGCACCGGGCACGGCCCTGGGCCTCGCGTCCCAGGGGCTGGAGATTGCCTGCGGCCAAGGGAGCGTCACGGTGGCGGAGCTGCAATTGGCGGGGCACAAGCGCCTGGCCGCGGCGGATTTCCTCCGGGGGCAGGACTTAAGCACGCAGGTATTGGGGTAGGACCTGGCAGTTAACCGTCTCAGGAATATCGTCTCTAAATGTTAAGGGCTACACTCCCTCCTCCTTAATGGGGGAGGGAAAAAAATCTGAGAATCCCCAAGGATCCATGGAACAGCCCCCCAAAATCCTGGACGGCGGCAACTCCATCAGGCCCCAGAAGCGCATCTTCCTGGGCCTGCTGGCGGTGACCTGCGTCCTCTTCACCGTTCTTTTGGCCGTCTTCTGGTACGTGCCTTACGTGGGCCTCTCCAACTTAAGCCCGCAACTGCCCCTGTTCCTGGGCACCTTCTTTCTGACCCTCCTGGTCCTGGTGTTCGTGGTGGTGGCCATGCTGGGATTCACCGTGGTTTTGGGCCGGGACCTCTTTTTCTCCAAGAAGCTCCGGGGGGTGGTGATCAAGCTGCTGCTGCCCCTGATGAGCGGGGTGGGCAAACTCTGCGGCGTCTCCCGGGACCAGGTGCAGCGCTCCTTTATCGCCATCAACAACCAGCTGGTCCTGGCCCAGCATCCCCGGGCCACCCCGGAGAAGCTTCTCCTCCTCATGCCCCACTGCCTCCAGTTCCACGAGTGCCAGTTCCGCATCACCGGCAACGTCATGCACTGCAAGAAATGCGGCAAGTGCCCCATCAAGGGCCTGGTGGAACTCTCCGAAAAATACGGGGTGGGCCTGGCGGTGGCCACCGGCGGCACCCTGGCCCGACGCATCGTTGTGGAGCGGCGGCCCCGGTTGATCATCGCCGTGGCCTGCGAACGGGACCTCTCCAGCGGCATCCAGGACAGCTATCCCCTCCCGGTGTACGGCATCATCAACCACCGGCCCCAGGGCCCCTGCTACGACACCCTGGTGAACCTGGAACGGGTGGAAGAGGCGTTGCAGACGTTCTTGGTGCCTGGGGCGAGTGCCAGCCTTCCTGTCAAAGATAACTCTCCAGGCAAATAGAACTCGTGGCGGGAAAGCATGGCGCATCCCGCCTTTTATTAGCTACCCCGATTGGCGAAGGCGGGATGCGTTTCACTTTCCCGCCCTACGCCCCTACGGCCCAGACCGGGAGTCTGCCGGAAAATCCCACACATCTTGAAAAAGGAGGATTTACCCATGCTGACCTTGATCCTGCGGCGTAAGCATTGGTTTAGGGGTTTTGTGGGTCTGTTCATGACGGCCGGGTTATGGTTCTGGGCTGTGGCCGCCTACGCCGTAGAGAAATCCTCCCCCCAGGAAAAGCCTGAGGACCTGCAAAAAATCCTGGCCGCGTTTGAGAAATACGCGGAAGAGGCCCGGAAGGCCTGGCAGGTGCCGGGGATGGCCATTGCCGTGGTCCAGGGGGATAAAGTCGTTTACGCCAAAGGGTTCGGGGTCAAGGAACTGGGTAAGGCCGACCCGGTAAATGAAGAGACCCTGTTTCAGATCGGCTCCACCTCCAAGGCCTTTACCGCGGCCCTGGTGGGTATGATGGTGGAGGAAAAGAAGTTCGGCTGGCAGGATCAGGTGGTGGAGCTCTTTCCCGACTTTCAGATGTACGATCCCTGGGTAACCCGGCAGTTCCTGGTGGAAGATGTCATGGCCCAGCGCAGCGGCCTGCTGAGCCACGTTGGAGATTTGCAGACCATCCTGGGATTCGACCGCCAACATATCATCCGCACCTTGCGTTATTTCAAACCGGTGAGCAGTTTCCGTTCCCAATTTGCCTATCAGAACGGCCTCTTTCTGGTGGCCGCGGCCTTAATCGAAAAATATTCCGGCAAGAGTTGGGAGGAAAATGTCCAGGAGCGCATCTTCACCCCCCTGGGGATGTCCGCTTCCTCCACCGATTTTCAAACCCTGAGGCAGGCCAAAAACAAGGCCACCGGGCATGTGATCAATAAAGACGGCAAAGTGGAGGTTCTCCCCTGGGATTGGCCTTATCATCAGGCGCCCTATATCTGCGGGCCTGCGGGGGGCATCAACTCCAACGTCCTGGATATGGGTAAATGGCTGCGCCTGCAGTTGGGGCAAGGGAAATTCGGAGGCAAGCTTCTTCTGAGTGAAAAAAACCTGGAGTTCATCCAGACTCCCAAAATCATGGCCGGCGCCAGGTGGGGTCTCCGGCATTTTTACTGCGAGGCCTGGATGTACACGCCCCGCTGCCCGTACCCCCTGATCTGGCACAACGGCGGCACCCAGGGGAACAAGACCATGGTGGCCTTCGCGCCCGAAGCCGGGGTGGGCCTGGTGGTCCTCTCCAATCTGGTTACGGAATTGCCCGAGGCCCTGGCCCTGGCTTTTTACGACCTCTATTTCCATCAACCGCCCCGGGATTGGAGCGGGAAGATGCTCCAGGAATTCCAGGAGGCCGAGAAAAAAGGGAAATTACCCCCTAGGCCGGCGTCAGCGGCGCCGCCTTTGCCCCTGAAAAACTATGTGGGGACTTATGCCAATCCCGTTTACGGCAAACTGGTGATAACTGTGGATCAGGACAACCTGGTGGGGACTCTGGGACCCAAGCAGGTGAAGATTTCCTTCCGCTCCTGGGACCGGGACAACTTCATTTATACGGTTCCGGAGGTTGATCAGGGCAAGGCGCCAGGAGGGACTGCCTTCAGGATAGGCGCTGATGGCCGGGCCCACAGCCTTTTCCTGGATGTGGATGGAGGCACGGAATTTAAGCGGGTGGAGGAGAAACCTTCTTCTGAAGGGGGTTAAAGGTGAGGGGCAGATCGGTCCTGGCCGCAGTGCGGCTGCCCGTGAGTTGCGCCGTGTCTTGTGGTATATTTACTCGTTACTGAGGTATTTAAAATACCGGGACAGGCTGGGATTGATGGGGCCGCGGTGGCAGGCATGGAAAATCTTTCTAAGAAAACGGCGGTGGCCGCAGGGATAACTTTTGTTATTTACCTGATTCTCTTCCTTTTCGTGGACCGGGCCGTTGATCTCTGGGTGCATACAAATTGGGCCCATACCCGGGTCTTTCAAGCAGGGACCTATATCTCCTATTTGGCCCAGGGCAGTTATGTCAAACTGGGCCTGGCCCTGGGCTTCATTCTCATCATCGCGGTCGATCCTGGCTTGCAAAAAAAATGGGCCAGGAATTTGCTCTATATCTGCACGGCCGGGGCCTGCGCCATCATTATCGGCGACGGCCTGAAATACCTCCTGGGACGCTACCGGCCCCTCATGCTCTTTGACCATAACCTCTATGGGCTACACTTCTTTTCCTCCAAATGGGCCCTAAACTCCACCCCCTCCGGCCACACCGTCAGGGCCTTTTCCCTGTTAACGGCCTTATCCCTGGTACAGAGGCGCGGCACCGTGCTCTTTCTCTCATTGGCGGCGCTCATCGGGGTGAGCCGGGTGTTGGTAACTGACCATTATCCCAGTGATGTGCTCTTTGGGGCGTTTATCGGCATATTTACCGCCCTCTGGACCTATAAGTACTTTTTTGTTAAAGACAATGGAGGCAAAAAAGTTATCATTAAATAATCCTGGCTTTGGGGAAGCAAGGCACCGGGCAGGCGGATCGCCTGTCTGATCAACGCCAACTGAGGAGAAGCAAGATGACGAACGGCCAAATATCTTATCAAAGAGACCGGGTGGAGGCGGCACAAGGAGCATTCATCCGCCGGGTCTACAACTGGATGGCGTTGGGGCTGGGGGCTACGGCCCTGGTGGCCCTGTACACCGCGGGCAATCCCACCCTCCTGAAGTTCATCTTCGGGAACACCCTGGTCTTTTTTGGTCTGATTATCGCCGAACTGGGCCTGGTAATCTGGCTGAGCGCGGGCATCAACCGCATGCAATTTTCCACGGCGTCGGCGATGTTCTTTGTTTACTCGGCCTTAAACGGCCTGACCCTGTCAGTGATCTTTCTGGCCTATACCCGGGCGTCCATTGCCAGTACGTTCTTCGTCACCGCCGGCACCTTCGGGGTCATGAGTTTCTACGGCTATACCACCAAGAAGGACCTGAGCAGTTGGGGCTCCTTCTTCTTCATGGGCCTGATCGGCATCATCATCGCCTCGGTGGTGAACATCTTTTTGAAGAGCCCCATGGTTTACTGGGTGGTGACTTACGCAGGGATCCTGGTTTTTGTGGGCCTTACGGCTTATGACACCTATAAATTGAAACAGATGGCCCTCCAGGGCTTCGCGGATGAAGAAACGGAGGGGAAAAGCGCGGTGCTGGGCGCGCTGGCCCTGTATCTGGACTTTATCAACCTCTTTTTGATGTTGCTGCGGATCTTCGGGAGGAGAGATTAAGAAGGCCAAATTTTTTCTCTTGCCATAGCGCTGGGAAGCAAAATAACTGCCGGGTGCGGGGGATGCAACCGGCAGTTATTTTTTAGAGACCTATCCCCGACCTCCAACCTGGAACTCCGGGAAGCAGGCCGCGGCCTCACTCCGGACAGGGGTTATTTCAAGGCGCGATGATTTATATCGCAACTGGCGGTGGAATAATCCAGGGAGCAGCAGTGGTCCAGCTTATAGAGGACATAGGTCAGGACCAGGCTGCCCAGAAACATCCACACCGGCCCAAAGAGCCACAGGGCCACTACCACCGAGAGGTAGAAGGCCCGCATTCCCAGGGTGTAGTGGGTCATGCCCAAATCCAGGGTGTGGGCGATGAACTCCGGGGTCAATAAAGGGTCGCAGTCGATGGGCACGTTGATCATGAAGTTGACCTGGTTCATGTAGCGGATGGAGAGGGTGAAGCTGAAAAAGGCAAAGAAGAAGTGCACCATCAGGAGCATCAGCTTGCCCAGGAAGAGGGTCTTCATGTGGGAGAAGATGAGACTGAATTCGAAAGGGATTTCGGTTACATGCTCAGGCTTGAAGAGCAGGCTGAGGAGCCCCAGGCCGATGATCATGGCGGTGGAGGCCAGGAAACTGGAGGCCATGATCCAGTTGCGCAAGGTCTGGACGGAAAGGATATCCCGTTTCTCCTTCATCACCGATTCCACCCACATGCGCCGGAGATATTTGGTAATGCCCCGGTAGGTCCGCAGCGGGGCCCGGCGTACCTGGTAGACCCAGTAGACATGATAGGTGGTCAAGACCAGGAAAGTGGCGGCGCCGAAAACGATCTCAGTCCAATGGATGCCTCTCATGTTCCTTCATTAGCCCCTGAGAGAAATTGAACCTGATGTGGAGATTAACAAGTTTAAATATATATTGTCTTTCCCCTTCTTTGAAGAGAAAACAAACTCCCGGATTTTCAAGGTTCTCCCGGCTGGAAAGGCACTCCCTAGGGAATAATTAATCGCCCCTAACCAGAGAACGTCAGGGTATACTTATGGAAAGACCGCAGTTAAACATTCTCATGAAGAATACGCGTGCATTTATCCTTTGATCATCACCTTGTTTAGAATCTTGAACGATATGTGAAAATAAATTTAAAGTCAAAATTTTCTTGGTAAAATAATTCGGGTTGTTGTAATGTGTATAAGAATGGTTATTTAGAAAAAATAGGGCAGTTTCGATTATCATTTAGAAAAAGATTTACCGGCAGAGAAACGGATAATGTTGAGACGTAATTCCGGTTAGCATCTTCCTGAAAGCGCATTATCACTATCATGTGCCATCTGCTGCCGAGATATTTAGTTTTCTGGCTTACATTCATCGGGTGCGCCCCGATGTTATTCCCACCAGCAGCAGCGGCTCAAAAACAGCCGAAGCTCCATATCCTCATTCTTCATTCTTATAACCACGGTTATATCTGGACCCACAAAATTTCCGAAGGCATGGAAGTGGTATTGAATCACCATTTTCCGGCTGCGGAAATTCACACCGAATATATGGACACCAAGAGGATCAAGGGGCCCGAGCATCTCAGCAACCTCCACCGTCTCTACCAGCATAAATATCGGCGGTTCAAATTTGCCGCGATCCTGGTTTCCGATGATGACGCCTTGAACTTTATGCTCCGCCACCAACCGGAACTCTGGCCCCACACCCCGGTGATCTTCTGCGGGATCAATAATTATGCCGCCGCGGGCATGCAAGGAAAGGACGATTTTACCGGGGTTCTGGAAGACGTCAGCATCCAGGAAACCCTGAATACGGCGTTAACCTTGCATCCCCGGGCCCGGCGTTTATATGTGGTCAATGATAGCAGCGCGGTGGGGCAGGCCCTCCATGCCCAGGTCCTGGAGGCGGTGCCCCACCTTTCCCGCCCCCTGGAACTGGTCTTTCTGGAAAACCTAAAGATAGAGGAAATAGAAAAAGAGGCCGCCCAAATACCCCGGGACAGTCTCATGCTCTTTCTCATCTTTTTTCGGGATAAGGCCGGCCGGGTCTTCTCTTATGATGAAAGCTTCCGGTCCATCCAGTCCAGAACCAGGGTGCCCATCTATAGTCTTTGGGATATGTATCTGGGCCAGGGCATAGTGGGGGGCATGTTGACCAACGGTTATGCCCAGGGGGAACTGGCGGCCCAAATTGCCGTCCGCATCCTCAAAGGGGAAGAGCCCTCTGCCATTAAGGTGGTCAGGGAGAGCCCCAACCGCTTTATGTTCGATTATCCGCAAATGCAGAGATTTGGGATCACTCCGGCCCAACTGCCCCCGGGGAGTTTTATCCTGAACCGCCCCTATTCCTTCTATGATCAGAATAAGAAGCTGATCTGGGGCGTTTTGGTGTTCATAGCCTTCCAGGGGATGGTCATCGTTGTCTTAATGGTTAATATCAATACCCGCCGCCGCACGGAGAAGGCGTTCCGGGAAAGCGAGGATAAATACCGGCTGTTGGTAAATCAAGTGCCCGCGGTGGTATTTAAAGCGGACCTGGATTGGAGCTTCGAATGCTTTAATGACAAGATCGAAAAAATCACCGGCTACCCCAAGGAAGACTTCAATTCCCAGCGGCTAACCTGGCTCGACCTGATTT
The DNA here is from genome assembly GCA_020060385.1 of Syntrophobacterales bacterium. Lineage (GTDB taxonomy): Bacteria > Desulfobacterota > Desulfobaccia > Desulfobaccales > 0-14-0-80-60-11 > SURF-52. The sequence continues at coordinate 49,611 of JAGVAH010000032.1, forward strand.
TTCCCGAAGACGTGGAACCCACCAGAAATCTCTTTGCCGAGGCGCTCCGCGGCAATCACTCCTACGTTACGGAACACCGTATCCGCAAAAAGAACGGCGAGGTTTGCTGGATCCAGGCCTGGATTCAGATCATTTGCGACCGGGCAGGGCAGGTGGACTATATCAGCGGGGTGTTTTTCGATATCTCGGCCCGCAAAAAACTGGAAGAGCAACTGGCCCAATCCCAGAAGATGGAGGCTGTGGGCCTCCTGGCCGGGGGCATGGCCCACGATTTCAACAACCTGCTCACGGCTATCATGGGCTACAGCGAGATCATGATGCTGGAGATCCCCGAGCATGACCCTTTACGCGGCCATGTGCAGGAGATCATGAAGGCTGCGGAAAATGGCGCGGCCTTGACCAATAAGCTCCTGGCCTTCAGCCGCAAACAGATTTTGCAGCCCCGGGTGATCGATCTCAACCTCGTCGTCAGGGATATGGAGAAGATGCTGCGGCGTCTGTTGGGGGAGGACATTGATCTGGTCACCCATGGCGCGCCGGAGTCGGGCCTGGTGAAGGCCGATCCCGGCCAGGTGGAACACATCCTCATGAACCTGGCGGTCAATGCCCGGGACGCCATGCCCCAGGGCGGCATGCTCACCATTGAGACGGCCGACGTCTATCTGGACGATGCCTACGCCCAGAACCACGTGGGGGTCAGCCCCGGTCCCCACGTCATGGTGGCGGTCACCGATAACGGGATGGGCATGGAGGCCGAGACGCTCTCCCACATCTTCGAGCCCTTTTTTACCACCAAGGAGAACGGCAAAGGCACCGGCCTGGGGCTGGCCATGGTCTATGGCATTGTCAAACAAAGCGGCGGTCATATTTGGGTCTACAGCGAACCCGGCCAGGGAACCACCTTCAAGGTCTACTTCCCCCGGGTGGCGGCTGGTCCGGCTCCGGAGGCGCCGCCCCCCCGGGAACTCCCCCAGGCCGCGGGCGGCGTGGAAACCGTCTTGTTAGTGGAAGATGACGGCGCCTTACGGGAGTTGATATCCAAGGCCCTGCGGAAATACGGCTATCAGGTCCGGGAAGCTACCAACGGGGATGAGGCTTTAGCCATCTGCGAAAAGGAAGAAGGCCCCATCCATCTGCTGCTCACGGATGTGGTGATGCCCCAGATGAGCGGCCGGGAACTGGCCGGACGGGTGGCCCATTTATGTCCGGCGATCAAGGTGCTCTACATGTCGGGCTATACTACCAACACCATCGTCCACCACGGCGTCCTGGACGCGGGCATAAACTTCATCCAAAAGCCCGTGAAGGTCCTCGGCCTGCTCCAGAGGGTGCGCCAGGTCCTGGATGGGGACGGGTCTTCTTGAAGTCGGGTCGGGGGTCCCGGGAACCTGACCCCGGACGTGGTTTCCAGAGGTCTCATACCATTTCGCAATTAAAAGACATTGAACTGCAGGGGCGAATCTTGTATTCGCCCTGTGCGGGCGGGCGAACACAAGGTTCGCCCCTACCAGAAAATTGCCGTTAGATTGCAACTTGATATCACTCACTGCGCCCAGGGCCATGCCGGAGCAGGGAATTTGCCGCAGTTCCGGAAGAAAAGGCGCAACTAACCGGCCTGACCACCGACTAGTTGCGCCGTGATCCTGTGCCGCCTTCAACGGCAGTGGGTATCTGTTCTATTTCTTTTCCGGGCTGGGTTTGGCCGGCGCGGGTTGAGGGGCCGCAGGTTTGGGGGCGGCGGGCTGGGTCTCCGGCTTAGTAGCTGGCGCCGCCTCTTTCTTGGCCGGGGCGGCGGCGGTGGGGGCCGCGGGTTTCTGGGTCTTGGCGGGTTCCTCCTTCTGGCCGCAGGACCCTACCAGAAAAAGCGCCAGACAGATCATCCCCAAGAGCAAAGCCAAACGTTTCATCAGCAATACCTCCTCAGTTTTTTAATGGGTTCCAGGTTTGCCGGGCCAGAAGGCCCCAGGTTTGCAGTACCCCAGGTTAATGGGGAGTAGCTTAGCCGCGGTGGGGAGAAGTCCGGTTTCATTCCCCCCACACCATGTCACTCCTGACCCAGCCGATCTCCTCGTTTTCCAGGTAATAACCGATTTTTACCCATTTCCCCTTTTCCTCAAAGAGCTTATAGATCATGCCGCCTTCAGCCTGCTCCACCACTTTATATTTCAGGCCGGGACCTTTGCGGATATTCACCCGGTCCGGGACCACCAGCACGGTTTGGACCTTCCTATTGATCAGCGGATAGTAAACCCAGCCGGTATTGCCCTCCCAGTCTCTGATTTGCACCCAGGAGCCTTTAGTCTTCTGCACCTCCACCGGGTATCCGAAGTGGGCCTGAAAAAGGATGTCGGCGCTGGTGCTGGGAGCGTTGCGGACGTTGACATTTTTCTTGGCAATGCTGGCCATGGAGGCCCAGGCTGGTCCCAGCAGCAGGGCCATCCAGATAACTATCAGGGATAAAATTCTCAGCATAACCGTCCTCCTAGTGGAAAAAATATACCTCACCGGGGTTGGGCAAGGTTGCCTGTCGGTTAACGATCTGTTGATGGTGGTGGCCGGGAAAGGCGAAATGGCAGCCGCCCAGCCGGGGTTGCAGATTGCTGATCAGTTATAGGAAAGGAAAATCATCCATTGAACAAACGCGCCGGGAATCAATCGGTGAACCACAATCATGCCTGTGGTTCATTAACCTTCATCATCCTACAAGAAAAAAAAAGAAGGTGTCAACCCCGGTTGCAGGGAGGTGTAAGGACAATTTATTGAAATGATTGCTATATTTTTTATTATTTTTCTTAATTTGGTCGGCTGGCGGTTTATACTGGTTGCCAAAAGTTTTTTCCGCCCCCTCCCTCACCCTAACCCTCTCCCCCCGCTGGGGGGAGAGGGGATAAGAGGAAAGAACTTTTGGCAAATGCTATAATTCCTAGAAGTCATTTCAAAACCGAATTTTGAAGTCGTTTTGGTTCATCCAGGATGGCTTGATGGGAAAAAGTATCACCCCCTTTTTTAAAGAGGGGTAGAAGTGATTATATAAGCGCCTGATAATCCCCATAAATCCCCCTTTAGAAAAGGGGGACTTAAAAAACCTCCTGCCATACTTTTGGGTGTTGATACCATTTCGCCATCAAAAGACATTGAACTGTAGGGGCGAATCTTGTATTCGCCCTGTGCGGGCGGGCGAACACAAGGTTCGCCCCTACAAGAAAA
>JAGVAH010000142.1 GCA_020060385.1 Syntrophobacterales bacterium
CTGGGATTCTCCCAGCTCAAAGGCCAGTTGTTCGTCGGTGAGAGTGGTTAAGTGGGGATGCGTCATGGTGTGACTGCCGATCTCCCAGCCGGCTTTCTGGAATTCCATGAGTTGTGGCCAAGTTACCGCCCAGGGCACCGAGTACACCAGGTATTCCACCACCGGGAACACACATCCCACCACCCCGTATTTTTTGAAAATAGGCAAGGCGTTGTTGTAGACGTTCCGGTAGCCGTCGTCGAAGTTGAAGCTCACCACTCCCCTCCAGGCAGGCGGCGGGGCTTGTCCGCCCCTGGTCTGAAGGGGGATGAAGAAGACGGCCGCGGCCAATAAAAATAAAATAAATTTGTTCATCTCATATCTTTATCGAAATTTTGGAAGGTTTGTAAAATTGATGCAGGACTATATGTAATAATAAACCGAAATATTTAATAAATTGCACTACTGGGATTTTCAGGGGATGAATCTCTAGAAGTCATTGCAAAACCGAATTTTGAAGCCGTTTTGGTTCATCCAGGATGGTTTTATGGGAAAAGGTATCACCCCCCCTTTTTTAAAGGGGGGGGCAGGGGGGATTATATAACCGCCTGATAATCCCCCTAAATCCCCCTTTAGGAAAGGGGGACTTAAAAACCATCCTTTGGGGCGTTGACATCCTATCTGAAGACTCAGAATAGGTTTTAAATAGGTTCTAAGCAAACCGGCAAGGTAATGCTTCTCCAGGCAAATGACCGACACCGCATTTGCCGATTGCCCCTGCCGAAAAGATGAGGAGAAAATAGCAAGTATCTTAATTGATGTCAAAAATTTCAGCCCAGGTAATCTTCCCCGATGTCCTGCGGTGGCTTTCCTTACCATCATTGCAGGCCAGATAGGATCTATAAAATTTTTGCCCCCAGCCTCTGGCTGAGGAGCCGGACGATGACGCCGTCCCCAGGCAGCCCCTTGAGGCCGGGGCGGCCATGGCCGCCCCCGAGATCAGGTTGACTTTACTCAGATTTTGAGAAAGATGCGGCGGCGATAAAGGAGGCCGGTCAGCAAGGTCCAGAAGGAAAGGTACAGGAGCGCCCAATAAAGGGAGGGCCACCGGGGATCATGCCAGCTTGTTTGGCCCGGGATCTCCCAATGCGCGCCGAAAAGCGCGTCGGTGACGATGGTGAAAAGGTGGGTGTGGTTTGTGGCGGTGCCGATATAGAGAGCGCCCAGGGCCAGGCCCCCGATTTGCGCCCCGCAATACGCGAAAAGGGGGTTCATCCCCAGCCAGACAAAGGGCCTGGTCCAAAGGGGGTGGGCCTGCTTGAGATCCAGCAGCCAATACCAGAAACCCAGAAACAGGAGGGGTAGCCCGCGGTATAGACCGCGAAGGAACTGGTCCACAGGGACTTGTTCAGGGGGAAGACAAATTTCCACAACGCGCCCGTGAGAATGCCGAAAAAACCAAAAAGGAAGAGGCCGATGAGCGTGTCCCGTTGGTCCCTCTGGCCGCGCAGCCAGTGGCCGGTGAGGACCCCGCAGAGACCGGTGGCGATGGCCGGCAGGGTGCTGAGCAGCCCTTCCGGATCCCAGGTCCGGGTAAACCGCCACAAATGCGCCTCTCCGAAAACGGCCCGGTCGATATAGGCACCCAGGTCCTGGCCGGGTTCCAGGGTGAAGCCCGGAATTAGGGTCACCAGCCCCCAGTATATCAGGAGCAAGGCCCCGGCCAGTAGCGCCTGGAACCGCCAGCCGGTGTGCAGCAGCAGCAGCGACACCACCAGGTAGACCAGGGCGATGCGCTGCAGGACGCCCATGATCCTTAAATCGGCCAGGGAAAAGTAAAAGACATTGACGTCGGTTGGCGGGGAGAGAAAAATCGACCAGATGCTTTTCTGGGTCACCCCGGGAGGGCAGATGGCCTGAAAAAGCCACCCCACGAAAAAATAGCTGCATGAGAGCAGGCCCAGAAGGAAGATTAGCCCCGCGCGGGTAAAAATTTGCCGATACAACTTAGATCGGGGCTCCCCCTTTTCCAGGCGCCGGCTCAGGGAAAAGACCGCGGAAACGCCGACGATGAAAATAAAACAGGGGAAAATCAGGTCCGCCAGGGTACAGCCGTGCCATTCCGCATGCCTAAGCCGTGGGAACCGGGGAGTGTCCGTCCAGGCCCTAAGATTATTAACGATAATCATCCCGGCGATGGTCACTCCCCGGAAGACATCCAGGGATACCAAGCGGGGCGGCAATTGGGGGGGCAAAGTATGGCTCATAAAATTGGGGAAAAAGTTCCTACCGGAAAAACCCCCAAAAATGTACTGAGGAAATTATCAAAGTCCCAAAAAGATTCGATTTAAGATACTATATACTTAAATGGCGGTAAAATTAATGCAGCGATTGCCCAGCCTGCAAATCGTTTGGAGTTTGCTGCTCTTATTCCTGATCGTTCCCGCCATGGGGGGTGCGGTCAAAGCCGGGGAACCGGTGACCATCCGCTGCGGGCTCCCCTCGGAAGCGGAGGTGGCCCTCACCTTCGACGACGGGCCTTCCCCCCTTTATACCCCGCAGATTCTCGATTTACTGGCCAAGTACCAGGCCCATGCCACCTTCTTTGTCCTGGGCTGCAAGGTGGAGAAATATCCCTGGCTGATAAGGGAGATGGTGCGCCAGGGCCATGAGGTGGGCAACCATAGTTTCAGCCACCCCCGCCTCCCCCAGACCGGGCAATTGGCCCGGGAAAGGGAGCTGGAGACCACCCGCCTGGCCCTGGACCTGCTGGGCTGCCCCCAGGAGCATCTGCTGATCCGCCCCCCATACAGCGCCTTCGATGACCGCCTCGTCTCTTACGCGGCCCACACCCACCGGCAAATAGTCCTGGGGAGCATCGACTCCGGGGATTGGCGGGGTCTGGGTTCCGAGGCCATCGTGCAAAACGTCCTGCCCCGGGTGGGTAACGGTTCCATCATCTACTTTCACGATAGTGATGAAAAGGAACAGAAGAACCGCCAACCCACGGTGGAGGCCCTGAAGACCATCCTGCCGGTCCTGCGCTACCGGGGCTATAAGCTGGTGACCATCGACGAGGTGATGACCGAGAACCATCACTGAATCCTTGGTCAGCGCCTGCTATCCATAATAATTTAAGATGTTATTCCCCCCAAAGGTCTTTCCCAGCGATCTTTTCTAAATACCGGAGCGTCCATCAAGGCAACGGACCAGGCCTGCAAGTTTTGGCCATGGCCACCACTTATAATATAAAAGGTTGCCGTCGAAAAGGGAGGGCGTGGTCTCCCCGTTCATGTAGCAATGAGGCGAAGAATGGCGGGGGGGTAACCCCGCCCCGAAGACCAATATTGGCTGCTTGAAGGCAACATGGTAATGGGGATCCTTTTTCCCGCTAACATTAGACAGACATTGGGAAATTGATGCGAGAGGAGAGGATGGCACTATTATTGTAACTGCTGCTGATGCTGAGGGGGCCGGCAGGTCAGATTATTTGCTCCTTAATCACCTTGTGTAATATCTGGCTGAGCTCACTTATTTTATACGGCTTGGATATGGCGTCTGAGAATCCGTACTCCCGGTAGTCGGCCATTATCGCGTCATCCGAATAACCGCTGGAAACTATGGCCTTGACCTGAGGGTCAATTTTTTTAATCTGGGCTAAAGTCTCCTTGCCGCCTATCCCCCCTGGAATCGTCAGATCCATGAGTATAGCCTCAAAAGATTGACCCAATTCTACAGTTTCCTTAAATATCTTGATCGCCTCATAGCCATCCGCAGCGAAACTCGCCTGATATCCTAGCCGTTCCAAAATCTTTCCCAAAACCTCCCTCACTTCTGCTTCGTCGTCCATTACCAAAATCCGGCCATGGCCGAATATCGGCCCGGCATCATCCTGCTTAGGGGCAGTAAATTCCTCGTCTACGGCCGGGAGATACACAGAGAAATTCGTTCCTGCACCCTGGACGGATTTGACGCTAATATTGCCAAAGTGCTGATTAATAATGCTGTAAACCGTGGCCAGCCCCAGTCCGCTGCCTTTCTGTTTGGTGGTGAAATAGGGATCGAAAATTTTATCCAGATACTCCTCCGGGATGCCCATGCCTTGATCAGCAAAGTCTATCTTGACATATTTACCTGTTTTCAGGGGGGCTATATCCCCTTTTTCCACCGTGACGTTCTCCGCATGCATGCTGACCGTTCCTCCCTGGGGCATCGACTGATCGGCATTAATGAGCAAATTGCAAAAGACTTGAATTATCTGGGCCGGATCAACTTCCACCTTCCAAAGGCCTTTTGCCAGATTAATATCAAATCTGGTCCGGGAGCCGCTGAGGGCCAAGCTGGCAGCTTCATCCAATAACTCTTTCAGGTCCTGCACCTTCTTGATGGGGGCTCCACCTTTGGCAAAGGTGAGCAACCGGTTGGCCAGGGTCTGGGCTTGTGCGCAGGCCTTCTCCGCTTGGCGCAATCTTTCCCTGGCCTCCGCCGGCAGGAGATCATAGAAAGCCGCTAGGCCTACATTACCTAGAATCACGGTCATGATGTTATTAAGGTCATGGGCGATACCGCCGGCAAAAACGCCCAGGCTTTCCAGCTTTTGGGTCTGTGCCAGCCGGCGCTCCATTTCCAGACGCGCCTCCTCCTCCCGTTTGCGCTCGGTAATATCCTGGAGGGAAGCGATGATAAAGCGCACGGAACGGTCCTGGTTCCGGAAACAAGAGACGGTGAGATGGGTCGCAATGGTGCGGCCGTCTTTTCGATAGAACCGCTTGTCCATTTCGTATCCCTCGATCTCCCCCGCCAGAAGACGGTCGAACTGGGCCAAGTCGGGGGCCAGGTCATCGGGATAAGTCATCTCGGTCCAAGTCTTCTCCCGGAGCTCCGCCTCAGAGTATCCGAGCATCTCGCAGAGCCTCGGGTTAACCCGCAGCCAGCCCTTATCCACGGAGGTAATGGCAATACCGATGTTGCCAAACTCAAACTGGGAGCGGAAGAGGGCCTCGCTCTCCCGCAGAGCCTCCTCGGTCTGCCGCCGCGTCTCAATCTCGGCATTGAGCAGACGATTACGATGCATTACGGCCCGGACCGCAACCACTAACGGAATGAACACTACTAACACCATCCCTACCGCTGCATACTTGGTCCGGTGCAGGATTGCCTCTTGTTTAAGAATGGTCTGTTGCAAATACATACCGGTGCCGATGTAACTTCCCAGCTCCGGCAAGCCGACCACAAAGGCCAGCTTCTCTTGGGTGCCGTGTACCCCCGGCAAATGATAGTGATACCGGACAAATGAACCTGCAGGATGAGTCCGGGCCGCGCGCACGAGTTCCCGAATGATGTACACGCCGTGGGCGTCGCGCAGGTCCCATTGGTTGGTCATCTCCTTTTCCGGCTCAAAGGGCTGCACCAGCATGGTGCCGTCGTAGGCGCTCATAAATATATAATTTTTTCCGTGTTGATCCTCATAAACCATAGTGCGAACACTTTCCCGCACCTGCCTTCTGCCCTCTGCGACAGTTATGGCTCCCGATTGAACCTGAAATAATATCGGCTGTATGGCGTTGCGGGCTAGTGATACTAATTGCCGGAGGTTCTGTTGGCGCTGAATTTCCACTTGTTCATAAAAGTTATTAAGCCAATACTGGAAAAAAAGAAGGAAGGCAGCCACCGATAAACATGCCAGGATTATTATCCAGAATAGCGGCTTGGAGTAAGGGGAGATTGCAAGAGAACGCTTCCGGGGGGGGGCCATAACCTGTCCCTCAGCCATTTTGCACGAATGATATCTATGCCAAGATGGATAAATTTTTTCATGGTAAAATTTAACATATTGCTCATACCCCTACAAGGCCGTATTGGGTTCTCTCAGATGCCCTGCCGGCGATATCTTTAGGTCTTACCTCCCCCTTAGCGCCATAAGAAGAGATGGTAGATAAGGGTTTGATGATTATCTAAATCCCCCTTAACAAAGGGGGACTTAAAGTCCCCCAGTTCTGTCCGGTTAACTGATTAAAAAAGGCCCGAAAACTCCTGAGAATCTGTTAAAATGGGTTTGGCGTAACTCACTAAACAGACAGGAGATTCC
>JAGVAH010000175.1 GCA_020060385.1 Syntrophobacterales bacterium
AGGTCAAACACGACCCTGGGGTGGGGTGGGTCTACGGGGGCTTTCTCCTGCTGCTGCCGGGCCTCTATCTGGCCTTTTTCCGGCCCACCCAGCGCTGGGCCGTGGTCCTGGAAAAGGGCCAGAAAGGCCGCTGGGAAGGGCGTCTTTTGGGGGCCAGCCCCAGGTCCCGGGAGACCTTCCTGGCTCGTACGGAACGTCTGCGGGAACGTCTGCAGAGGGGAGAGGTATAATGCTGAGCCAGGCCTTGGGCGTGGTGATGTTGCTCTATCTTGGAGTGGCCCTCCTCTTTCTGGCCGCGGGGCTGTGGGCCGCCGCGGCCCTCAATCGCCTGGCCCGGCTGCTTTTCGGAGCCGGGCTGGCCGCGCATACCGCCATCCTCCTGGGCCGCTGGTGGCAGTCTTACCACCTGGCCTTAGGCCATACGCCCCTGACCTTCTTCTCCGAAAAACTGCGCCTGGTGGTCCTGCAGGCGCCCCTGTCCAATTTCTATGAGTCCCTGGTCTTCTTTGCCTGGTGCCTGCCCTTTCTGGCGATCCTCACCTTTCGCCGTTATCTGAAAGATTACCTGGGGACGGTGGTGGCCCTGGCGGCCTGCCTGCTGCTGGCTTACGCATCCCTGGGAGGGGTGGACAGCCGTATCAAACCCTTGATGCCGGCCCTGCAGAGCAACTGGCTGCTGATCCACGTGGTCACCTGTTTCCTGGGGTATGCGGCCTTTACCCTGGGGTTCGGGGTGGCCCTGTTGTATCTGGCCCAGGAACGGCGGTCCCGGCCCTCGCTCCCCCCCCAGCCCCAACTGGACCTGCTTCTTTACCAGACCACCATGATCGGCTTTTTGCTCCTGACTATAGGGATTTTGACCGGCGCGGTCTGGGCCGAAAAGGCCTGGGGCCGGTACTGGAGCTGGGACCCCAAGGAGACCTGGTCTTTGATCACCTGGCTGATTTACGCCACCCTGCTGCACGCCCGCCTGGTGAAGGGCTGGCAGGGGCGGCGCATCGCCTGGCTGGCAGTCGTGGGTTTTATGGCCGTGCTCTTCACCTACCTGGGGGTGAGCTTCCTGCTCTCGGGGCTGCATTCTTATCTGACGTAAGATTACCTCAGGCCAAGACGCCAAGACGCTAGAAATATATGGGGGCACGGCCAGGGCCGGGCCCCAAAATTTGGGACACGTCCTGTCAACTCCTCCAAAATTCATCATCAAAGGCTTTTTTTCCAGTAGGGGTGAACCTGGTGTTCGCCCCGATGCCGCTGGGCGAACACCAGGTTCGCCCATACATGTCCATACTATTTGCACTGAAACTTGGGGTTAACATGCCTTTCGCTTATGCTCTCTTACAGTTATTATCCGGTGAGAGGAGCTTGAAAATGTCAATGAATATTGCCCGGTCGCAAGGTGATGTTTAAGAAGTCCCCTTATTCTTGGGTCGGTAGAAATTCCCGGTCGCTGCTCCTGGCGCTGGCTGTCTGCTGTTGGGCCTGTTTAGCCGGCTGCGGCGTCCAGCAACTGACCCGGGGGGAGTTGGCGGCCCCCAAGGTGACCTTCAAGTCCCTGGCCTTCGGCCTGCCCACGGGCCAGGGCCTGCCCCTGGAGTGCACCCTGCTGGTGGAGAACCCCAATCCCCAGGACTTAAGGGTGCTGGGCTACGACTACGAATTGCAGCTGGAGGGCCAACGGGTGCTCCAGGGGCAGAGCCGGGAAGAGGTGAATCTCCCGGCCCGGGGCCAGACCCTGGTGACCGTGCCCATCCTCCTCAGGCTGCGGACCCTGCCCGGGCTCCTGCCCGGGATCCTTAAGGATGAAAAGCTCCACTATCAGATCGCGGGGGGTGTCCGCCTGGCCTCCCTGCTGGGGGGCTTCCGGGTGCCTTTTAAATTCCAGGGGCAGATGACCCCCAAAGAGGGGCAGGAACAACTGCGGCTGTTTCTGAAGTGAGCAGGGAGCAGTAAGGAGTGAGCAGTAAAAACGAGACTGTCATTTATCAGGCCATTCTCTCTAAACTGCAAACATTTCACAGCTTCCTCCCCGCCTCTCAAAAACCCCAGACAAATTTTCTGTTGCCCAGGGATTATGTTAAAATAATAAAGATGAAGACTCACTTGCCGGCGGTGCTGACCCTGATTTTGGGCCTGCTAGTGATGGCCGGGCTCCTGTATCTGGGAGCCTTAGCCCAAAACTGGGTGGCGCCCCTTTGTTTTCTGGGCGTGGCGGTGGTGTTCCATACCTGGATGGCGCAGTTGCAGCGTCTTTTAGCCCGCAACTTGAAAGGCTGGGATGAAGACGATGACAAGCCCATTTTCCCGGGCTGAAGCGGGCCGGCTGCCGGGGCCCGGTCTTTATCAGGTGGTTGGCGGCTGGATGCAAATCAGAAATTCAGGGCCTCTTGGAAAACCGCAGGTATTTCAAGTCCCCCGTTTTCACAGGGGGGGATAAAGACCGCTTATCATAAAGCCCCAAATGCGACCTCAGCCAGGGCGGACACCTGGCTCCGCTCCTAATCAACCACCTCGTAGCCCGCGGCCTTGATCACCTGGGCCAGGTCTTCCGGGAGGATGGATGCGGCGCTCTGGTAAGTAACCCGCCCGCCGGCCAGGTCCACCTGGACCTCCGTCACTCCCGGAAGACTTTGGAGCGCCTTGGTCACCGCTGCGGCGCAGTGGCCGCAACTCATACCCTTCACTTTGATTCCCGGCATGGTGCACCTCCAGGTTCATTATAACTCAAGAACCGGGAGCTTGCTGCAAGACAAAGGCCCGGTGGGGCACCCCCAGGGCCTGGGCCACGGGGGGGCATTTGGCCTGGAGCAGGAAAAAGATGCGGGGGTCCCGGAGATGGCTCATGGTCTCGAAATGGCCCATGCCTTTGGCCAGGATGAGATGGGCTTCCTGATAAATTTTTTGGAAAGGGGCGCTGGTCTCCGCCAGCACCAGGCCCACGGTGCGGGCGCCGGTGTCGGCCAGGGGCTCCAGGGCCTCTCCCAGGCCGGAGGCATAGAGGTCCTCCCGGGTGAGATCGTTCTGGACCGGGCCCCCTTTAACCACGAATAAGGTCCGCCACCCCTGGCTCCGCAAATAGGTGACCAGGGGCAGGTCAAAGAACTGCTCCCCCGCGTTGTCCGCCAGATAAAGGAGAGTTCCCCGGTCGGTCTCCAGACGGCGGCGGAAGGGCTCCAGGTGGGCCTGGCTCCAGGTAACCGGAGTGAGAATCTCCCGGATCACTTCCCCTTCAGACCGGAAGTAGTCAATGGCATTGCCCGCCACCGCCAACCGCAGCAGGGAATCCAGATCTTGGGGATAGGATGGGGCAATGCGGGCAAACAGGCTGCCCAGGTAGTCGGTTTCCTTCTGCTTCCGAAAGAAGTAAGGATCGGGATTGCCGGTCTGTTCGCGAATGGCCCGGTGAAACCGGTTGGCGATCAGGGCGGGGACGGCTCCGGGGCAAAATTCCCGGTGGACGATGGCCCGGGACCTTTCCCGGGCCTGCTCCCGCACTTCCGGGTTCAAAGTAGCCAGGTCCACGGTCAGCTCCACCAGACGGAGCAGACAGTCATAACATTCCGGTTGCACGGCCATGGGTTCCATAGATTAACAGGCCCAAGGAAGGAAACCGCGGCCCCCGGCTCCCTCCGGCAGATTTATTCCAGCCCCATTCATTTTTAACTCGCCTAGAAATGGCCGTCAAGCCTTGTCAGAATAGGGAGGGAAAGGTATGATGGACTATGAACCGGGTCTGGAAATGGCGGGAGGAAGATGGGGAAGCCTTGTGGACCGAGAGCCGGCGGCTGCTGGACCGGGGCGGCATCCTGGCGGTGCCCACGGAAACCTTCTACGCCTTGGCTGCCGACCCGTATCATTTTGCGGCCCTGGAGCGTCTCTTTGTCCTCAAGGGCCGGCCCGGGGCCAAGCCGGTGCTGCTGCTGCTGGCCTCTCCGGAGATGGCCCTGAAGGTGGCCCGGAAGGTGCCGGAGACCGGGGCCCGGCTCATGGCCAGGTTCTGGCCCGGGCCTCTGACCCTGATTTTGCCGGCTAAGGGGGGCCTGCCGCCCCTGGTTACCGGAGAAACGGGCACCGTGGGGGTGCGTCAACCCCGGCAGGAGGTCACCTGCCGCTTGCTGGCCGCTCTGGGTCTTCCGGTAACCGGCACCAGCGCCAACCGCGCGGGCCGGGAGCCCCTGACCCGGGCTGAGGAGGTGGCCCGGGAATTCGGGGCCGAAGTGGATCTGATCCTGGATGCGGGCCCCTGCCCCGGGGGGCTGCCCTCCACCATCGTCAACGTCAGCGTGGCTCCGCCCCGGTTGGTGCGGCCCGGCGCCATATCCGCCCAAGAACTACATGAATTAATTCCCGATTTAGAGATGCCGGCTGATAAACATGGCTAAAGAAGCGGTAGTCGCGGCCCTGGATTTGGGGGGAACCAACGCCCGGCTGGCCCTGGTGAGCCAGGAGGGGGAGATCCTATCCCGCTGGGAGTGGGCCACGGCCACCATGCCGGACCAAAACACCCTGGTGTCCACGCTGGTCGCGGACCTGGCTGCGTCCCAGGAAAAGGCCCAGGAACTGGGGGTGGAGATCAAGGGTATGGGCCTGGGAGTGGCGGGGCGGGTCCTCCCCCAGGAGGGCCGGGTGGATTTTTCCCCCAATATTCCGGCGCTGAACGACTGCCCTCTGGTGCCGCGCCTTAAGAGCCATTTCCCCTGGCCCCTGTTTCTGGAAAACGATGCCAACCTCTTTGCCTTGGGGGAGTACTGGCTGGGCGCGGGGGTGGGGCACCCCCAGATGCTGGGGATCACCCTGGGGACCGGGGTGGGGGGCGGCCTGATCTTGAACGGCAGCCTCTGGTCGGGAAGCGCAGGCACCTCCGGGGAGATCGGGCACATGACCGTGGACCCGGACGGCAAAAGGTGTCACTGCGGCAACCGGGGGTGTCTGGAGACCTGGGCTTCGGGTTTCTGGGCCGTGGACTGGGCCAAGGAGCAACTGGCCCAGAGCGCCTCTTCCTGGCTGCGGGAACTCTATGATAAAGACCCTGAGGCTATAACGGGGGAAACCCTGGTGGTGGCCGCGCGCCAGGGCGACCCCCTGGCCCGCCGCGCCTTTGTCCGGGTGGGGACCGCCCTGGGCCTGGCCATCGCCAATACGGTCCACCTCCTGGGAATCTCCCGGGTGGTTATCGGCGGCCGCTTTGCCCGGGCCTGGGAAGTATTTGAAATTCCCCTGCAGGAAGAACTGTACCGGCGCCTGACCCTCTTCCCCCGGGAGGCCCTGAGCGTGGTCCTGGCCAAGCTGGGGGACGACGCCGGCATGATCGGCGCGGCCAGGCTGGCTTGGGACCGCGTGGGCGAGTGACAACCTCCAGGTTAACTGATAACTCAATAATATTGGAAAAGTAATTACCGCCGGCCTGCAGCCCTTTCCCCCAAAATCATCTTTCCTGAACCCCCTTCTTCTGAAGACGCCTGTCAGCACAAAAACCTGTTAACTCAGGGGCTCTCCTTGCTTTTTACCCCCCGGTCCATTAAAATTATAAACATTAGGTGGGGAAGGTTATTTGCAGGACTTCAGGCGTTAAAGTTAAATGGAGAAGCAGCGGCAGAGAAGCGGCAAGTTCGGGATCGGAGCCAGTCCTCTCCTGGCGGCCCTGATCTTGGTGATTCTCTTTATCTGGCCCGCCTCGGCTGCCATCAAACGTTTCACTGATGACCAAGGAACCCTCCATATCACCAATGAGGACGCCGAACCATCGACCAAGAAAGCGCCAGGTGCCGCGCCGCCCAGGACGGAAAGCCGGGCAGGCGGTCCATCATCTTTCCCCGGGCCCGCGCCGCCACCTCCACCCCCCCATCCTCCAGGGCCGCCCCCGGCGCCCCCGGCAAGAAGTGCAGTCCAGAAAGAGCCGGACTCCCGGGGTCATGAGGCCCCAAGTAATAATGATCGCCGGGGCGGCTATGGGGGCGAGACCAGGACCGGGCCCAGGGGACGCAGGGCGCCCAGGTGACCATCGCCCTGGGGGTAAGTTCCGGGGCGGTTCCCGCCAGGCCGGTTAGAGGACGAGAAGATGAGCAACCAGACCGTCAGCCTGAAAGATTGGGGCCCCATTGAGCCATTTGCCGGCCTGTCCGTGCGCTTCCTCAAGGACAACCGCTGTCTGCCCTTGAAGAGGGAGGACGGCCGGGTGCTGCTGGCCATGGCCGACCCTGACAATCTGGACACCAACCAGGCCATGGAAGTGGCCCTGGGGGCGCCGGTCTCCCCGGTGGTTGCCGGTGAGGAAGAGATTCTCGAAGCCATTGATGCGGTGTACCAGCCGGGCAGCGCCATGGCCCGCCTGGTGGGGGACCTGGACACGGAGGATATGGACCTGGCCTCTGAGGAGACCGCGGAGATCGGCCATCTCCGGGATATGGCCCGGGAAGCTCCCATCATCCAGCTGGTCAACCTCCTGGTGCTCCGGGCCATCCAGATGGGGGCCAGCGATATCCACCTGGAGCCTTTTGAGGATTCCTTCCGGGTGCGGTACCGCAAGGACGGCATCCTCCATGAGGCCGAGTCTCCTCCCAAGGGGCTCCAGGCCGCGGTCATTTCCCGCTTGAAGATCATGGCCCGCCTGGACATCGCTGAAAGACGCCTGCCCCAGGACGGCCGTTTCCGGCTGAAGGTCAAGGGGCATGACATCGACTTCCGGGTCTCCACCCTCCCCACCCTCCTGGGGGAGTCCATGGTCATCCGCATCCTGGACCGGGAGAAGGTCATCCTGGACCTGCACCGCCTGGGCTTTCCCCCCCGGGAGCTCAAGCAGTTCGATGAACTGATCCACAAACCCTATGGCATGATCCTGGTCACCGGGCCCACCGGCAGCGGCAAGACCACCACCCTCTATGGGGCCCTGGAGCGCATCAATTCTCCGGACAAGAAGATCATTACCATCGAAGACCCGGTGGAGTACCGGCTCTCCGGGGTCACCCAGATGCAGGTTAAGCCCGCCATCAACCTCACCTTTGCCCGGGGGCTGCGGCACATTGTGCGCCAGGACCCGGACGTGGTGCTGGTGGGGGAGATCCGGGACCGGGAGACGGCCGAGATTGCGGTGCATGCGGCCCTCACCGGCCACCTGGTCTTCAGCACCCTGCACACCAACGATGCGGCCGGCGCGGTGACCCGGCTGCTGGAAATGGATGTGGAGGATTTTCTGCTGGCGTCCGCGGTGATCGGTATTTTGGCCCAGCGCCTGGTGCGCCTCATCTGCCCGGAATGCAAAGTGCCCCTGTCCCCGGAGATGGTGGTTGAGCTGCAGAATGAAATTCCCGTCAACCTGCCGGAACGCCTCTTCGTGGGCCAGGGCTGCTCGGCCTGCGCCCATACCGGTTACCAGGGGCGCACCGGCATCTATGAACTGCTGCTGGTGGATGAAGCCATCCGCCAGTTGGTCCTGCGCAGGGCCGATGCCGCGGCCATCCGCCAGACCGCCATCGCCCACGGGATGCAGACCCTGGCCGGGGACGGCTGGGCCAAGGTGGCCCAGGGTATGACCACCAGCCAGGAAGTCCTGCGGGTGACCCAGGAGTAGGCTATGCCGGTCTTCCATTACCGGGCCAGCGACCCCGGGGGCAACATTATCCAGGGCACCCTGGAGGCCCGGGAAGAACGCCTGGTGGTGCTGCACCTGCAGCAAGGGGGCCTCATCCCCCTGCGCATTGCCGCGGAAGAGGCGGCGCCGGGATGGCAGAGCCGCTTGACCCGGGTGCGGCGCCGCCGGGTGCCCTTGAGCCAGGTAGTCCACTTCACCCAGGAGCTGGCCGCGCTTTTAAAGGCCGGCCTGCCCCTGGAACGCAGCCTCCAGGCCCTCCTGGAGGTGACCAGCGGCGCGGGTTTCAAGGCGATCCTCAGCCAGGTCCTCCGGGATCTGCAAGCCGGCAAGTCTTTATCCGAGGCCCTGGGTCGCCATAAGGCCTTTTCTCCCCTGTATATCAGCCTGGTGCAGTCAGGGGAGACCGGCGGCTTCCTGGAAATATCCCTCTCCCGGCTGGGGGAATACCTGAAGACGGTGAGCGAGTTCCGCAGCTACCTGGCCACCGCCCTCATCTATCCCATGATCTTGGCAGTTGTGGGCAGCCTCTCTTTGATTCTCATGCTCATCTACGTGGTGCCCCGGTTTGAGGCCTTTTTCAAGGAAATGGGACAGAGTCTTTATTGGAGCACCAGCCTGCTGTTGGGGATCAGTAACGTTTTCCGGGCCTACTGGTGGGTGGGCGCGCTGCTGCTGGCGCTGGCGGCCTTGATTTTGCTCCGGCTGCTGCGCACTCCCGGGGGGCGGCTGGCGGTGGACCGGGCCAGGATGCGGGCCCCTTTTCTGGGTGATCTGACCAAACGGGTCTCCGCGGCCTTTTTTGCCAAGACCCTGGGCACCCTGCTAAATAACGGCGTCCCCCTGGTGGCCGCGCTGCGGGTGGTGACCACCGCGGTGCCCAACCGCTATATGGCCCAAGCCCTGGTGGGCGTCCAGGGCGAAGTGGAAAAAGGGCAACCTCTGTCGGCGATGCTCAAAAAGGTGGGGATGCTCCCGGAGCTGTTTCTGCAAATGGTGGCCATCGGCGAGGAAACCGGCCACCTGGGGGAGATGCTCCTGGCCGCCGCGGACTCCCTGGAGGGTGACGCCCGGTCCGCGGTGCAGCGCCTCCTGGCCTTGCTGGAGCCCTTTTTGATCCTTATCATGTCCTTAGTGGTGGCTTTTGTGATCGTCTCTCTGCTGATGCCGATCTTGAACCTTTACGAGATTTCATTCTGATGCCAGGAGGATTTTCACCCTTGTCGAAAAAAGACCAGCGCGCCGCCGGCTTTACCCTCATCGAGCTGATGATCGTCATTGCCATCCTGGGTTTGATGGCCTATATGGTGGCCCCCCGCCTCATGGGGGTGATGGGGAAGGCCAAGCCCAAAATCGCCCAGACCGATATTAAAAACCTGGAGACCGCCCTGGACTTGTTTTATCTCGATGTGGGCCGCTATCCCACCGAGGAGGAGGGCTTGAAGATTTTGTATCAACGGCCGGACAATGTCCCCAATTGGGGCGGACCTTACCTCAAAAAGCCCCCCAAAGACCCCTGGGGCCGGGATTATGTTTACAAAATTTCGGGTCAGGGGGACCGGGCCTATGAAATCCTCTCCCACGGGGCCGACGGGCAACCCGGCGGGGAGGGCGAGAATGCCGATGTTACCAACTGAGGATTTGCTCTATCCGGTAATATGGTGGGAGGACTGGTGAAATTTCTGGAATTCCATTTGACCAAGAGAGAAATTGCTCAATTCGCAGCAATTCTAACAGGTTGATGAAAAAACTTCCATTGGAAACTCAAGGCCGTCTAAAGAAGCAAAGGTTTTTTAAGTCCCCCTTTGAAAAAGGGGGATTTAGGCAGCAGTGTCCGGTTAAGTTTTTGCAAAGGCATAGTTTTTTTGCCGTTGAAGCTCTGGGAGATGG
>JAGVAH010000102.1 GCA_020060385.1 Syntrophobacterales bacterium
CTGCTGATGGTGGGAATCCCTGGGCCCCGGCTGGACCCGGTGGCCCGGGAGATGGTGCGGGACCTGCAGGTGGGGGGCATTATCCTCTTCGCCCGCAATATCGAGAGCCCGGAGCAGGTCTGGGAACTGTGCCGGGACCTGCAGCAGGAAGCCATGGCCGCCACCGGTCTGCCTCTGCTGATCTCCGTGGACCAGGAGGGCGGGCCGGTGCAGCGCCTTAAGGCCCCTTTCACCATCATTCCCCGGGCCCGGGACT
Source organism: Syntrophobacterales bacterium (assembly GCA_020060385.1). Taxonomy (GTDB): domain Bacteria; phylum Desulfobacterota; class Desulfobaccia; order Desulfobaccales; family 0-14-0-80-60-11; genus SURF-52. Next base: position 257 of record JAGVAH010000102.1, read on the forward strand.
TGGGGATTACCGCCACTCCGGAAGAGGTGGAGGATTTGTCCCGGCGGGTGGCCCGGGAATTGGCCCTGGTGGGGATCAACATGGATCTGGCCCCGGTCCTGGATGTCCCCCGGTCGCCTGCCTGCCCGCTGTGGCACCGGGCTTACAGCTCTGACCCGGAGAGGGCGGCCCGGTTTGGGCTGGCGGCTATGAGGGGCTATACATCTGGCGGGGTTATGCCGGTGGCCAAGCATTTCCCGGGTTTGGGCGACACCATGGCCGATTCCCATGAGGTTCTGCCCCAGGCCCTGTCCGGGGATGCCAAGCGGGAGGCGGACCTGTTCCCTTTCCGGGAAGCCGCGGCCCATGGGGTGCCGGCCATCATGACCGCCCACCTGCTGGTGCCCCAATGGGATGACCGGGCCGCCACCCTGTCGGCCGTAGCCTTGCAGGAATGGTTGCGCCGCAGGTTGCAGTTCCAAGGAGTGATCATCACCGATGACCTGGAGATGGGGGGCATCGCCACCCACCAGACTCCGCCGCAGGGGGCCCGGAAGGCGCTAGAGGCAGGGGCCGATCTCCTCCTCATCTGCAATAACTGGGAGGCCATCAGGGAGACTGTCCGCCTCCTGGCTGGAGACGCCGCCCTGGCCCCCCGGGCCCGGGACGCGGCCCGGCGCCTCCGGCTGCTCAGGGAAAGGATCAGCCCGCGCTCTTCTAACCTGCAGGAGGTAAAAGAATATTTTCGCCTGACGCCGGCGGAGAAAAGGTAGAGAGGTAGGGGATCAGTATGATTTCCGGTTTTATTTAAGGCAAAAAAAAATGACCGGGAGGGGGAAACCCGGTCATTTATGGAGAAAGGAGAATATGGTTTGGGGTATACGGGGGTAACCTGTTTATTATATATGCACTAATGGTGCCAGTTTTCATATTATCTCTAAAGTTAAGGAAACACGGGGCTTTTATGAAATTAGAAGGAATGGAAGTAAGGGGTGTTGGTTCAATTATTTGTACTGAAGGCTGCCATGGAAACCAGGGAGAGGCTTTTTCTGACGCGGCGTCCTGATTCTGAACCGAAAACCGGATCAGGCCAAATATTTTAACCGCCCTGGAGCAAGGCGGTGGCGGTCGCCAAAACCAGTTCAGGGGTGAGGTCTTCCAGACACCGGGGCTCCGGGCAGGCGATTTCCCGGCCCCCGGCGCAGGGTGCCTGGGGACAGGGGCCGGTCAAAACCCGGACGCCATCTCCTCTGGGGGCCCAGACCCGGGGGTCGGTGGGGCCGAAGAGGGCCATGATCCCCGGCACTCCCACGGCCGCGGCCAGATGGGTCAGGCCGCTGTCCCCCCCCAGGTAAAGGCGGCAGCGGGCCAAAGTGGCCGCCACCCCGGTGAGGGGCAGATTCGCCAGCAGGAGATGGTCCTGAGCCGCGGCCAATCCTTGAAGGTAAGGCAGGAGAGGTTCCTCCGCGGGCCCCGCCAGCCAGATCACCCCCAAACCTTGCTCCCAGGCCAGGGTCCGGGTCACCTCATAGTAATGGGCCAGAGGCCAGTTTTTTAAGGGTTGGCTGCTCCCCGGGGCCACCGCCAGGAAGGGTCCGGGACCGGGCAACCGGGGGGCCTGGTCCTGCCAGGCGTCTCCGATTTTCAGGCGGAAAACACCAGCAGTTGAGGGAATTCCCAGACGGGTCAAGGCCGCGGCCAGCACGGTCCCCACCCCTTCTGCCCCGGCCGTGGGAAAGGAAGGAAGCCAGTGCGCCGCAGCCACGCCGGCCTGAGCCAGGCGGGAGAGCAGGGTGGGGTGGGGCCGGGGGCTGAAGACCAGGGCCAGTTGGCAGGGGGCCAGGCGCTCCAAAAGAACCGGGGGCAGAGGGGTATCGTCCACAAACAGGGGCGTCCAAGCGGCTGCAGCGCTGTCCCAGACCGCGTCCAGGGAGAGGGTGGGGGCCAGGAGCGTCCAGGGCTGCGGCTGGCCCAGGGCGGTGATCCGGGCCCGGGGATAATGGCGCCGCAGGGCCAATAGGGCCGGACCCGCCAGCAACAGGTCCCCCAGCGCCCCCTGGTGCCAGATGAGGATTTTTTGTCCTGACTCCGGAGACGATAGTTCACTGGGTGGCATTTATTTAAGATATAGCTTTTTTAATGCCTGGGCCAGATTTTCAGCCCCCGGTTTTACCTAAAAGGGTTTAAGGGGTGATGGAGGGTCTTACGAGATAACTTTGCATATCTGCTTTTTTCCCGGGCAAGTGATAGGTGAGAGGTTTGACAAGCAATCGAAATTACTTCCCTTTATCAAAGGATAGGCTTTGCCTTGGTCATGGGGCCATTCATGGTGGGACGAAGCCAGATTAAGCATTTTAGTACAATCCCATACCCGCCGATAAAAAATTAACAAATTTCTTGCCGCCCTGGAAAGCTCCCTCTTTTTGAGACAATGACCATAGCCTGCGGGTTTACGAATTAAAGGAGATAATGAGATGAGCGCCCTGCCCCGCAATGTATGCAAGCCCTGCTGTTTTTTGATGCTATTCCTCGTTTCTCTTGTCTTAGTAACCTTATCCCCGGTAACCCCGTTGGGGGCAGAACCTGACCGGATCGTCGGTTATTTCGTTCAATGGGGTATCTATGCGAGAAATTATGAGCCGGCGGATATTCCTGCGGCCAAACTGACTCATATCAATTACGCTTTTGTGCGGATTAAAAAGGTAAAAGACCAACCACCCACAGGGGAGTTGGAGAGCGTCGATGTTCATGCCGATTTCCAAAGCAGCTTTCCCGCCAAAAATGGTCTGCCAGCGCTTGACTGGTCAGAAAACCGGTCAGGGAATTTCGGACGGCTGCGTCAGCTCAAGCATAAGTACCATAACCTGAAGGTTTTGGTATCTGTGGGAGGGGCCAAAGATTCCGCAAATTTCCAAAACGTAGCGGCAGACCCCGCCAAACGTGAGACTTTCGCCATCTCCTGCGCCAACTGGGTAAAAAAGGGGAATCAATTTGGTCAGGGTATGGATGGCATCGATGTTGATTGGGAATTTCCGGAGTCAGCGGATGATCGAAGCAATTATAATCTTTTGCTCCAGGCGGTGAGAGCCAAGCTGGACGCCCAAGGGAGGGTGGATGGCAAAACCTATTACCTGACGGTGGCTGCTCCAGCTGGAGAGAAGGCCATAGGCTATTTCGATATCGCCACCGTGGCCGGCCTAGTCGACTGGATCAATATCATGACTTACGACTATCATGGCCCTTGGGATGATCCACCAAATCCAATACCCCCCACGGGCTATAATGCCCCGCTTTCCCCCAATCCCAATGACCCTTCGACCGACAAGGATAAGCTGAATGTAAATTGGACGGTTACCCAATATATCAATGCCGGAGCCCCAACCAACAAGCTGGTTCTGGGCCTGGGTCTTTATGGCCGCTCCTGGGAAAAAGTCCCCGCTACCAATAATGGTCTCTTTCAAACTGGTATACCCGGACCAAATACCGGCACAAATGGCAATTGGGAAAATGGCGTCTTTGATTACTGGAGAATCATGCAAATCTATGGCGATCCGAAATATACCTATTTTTGGGATAACTACTCCAAGGTGCCTTATCTTTATGGTCCCAATATGACACCAAGGCTCAGTGGCGGCATGTTCATTTCTTACGATGATATTCGTTCAGTGACAGAAAAGGTCAATTACTTGAAAAGTAAAGACCTGGGTGGGGCCATGTTTTGGGAACTTTCAGGGGATATCCACAATGCTGATGACACTAATAGTATTGTCGGTTATGTGTCAAATAATATCTCCCACGTTAGCTCTAAAGGATTCAGTGCGGGGCCGATAATTAATTTGCTGCTCAATGATTAACCAACAAGACCTTATGTGGGCTGCCTCCCGCCAGCCCACATAAGGTGGGGAAGGGGGAGGGGCCCAAGGCCCCTCCCTCCCCAGATAACGGTCTCATCCCCCTGCCGCCAGGCGCTGGGCGGTGCGGGTGTGGAAGTGGGGTTGGTGCTGGGGCGTCAGTAAAGCCAGGGTGTCCTCATAGAGGTGTCGGTTGAGATCCCGCTCCGACCCGCGTCCGGCCAGCAGTTCCATGACGGACGCGGTGGTCTCTGGCTCTGCTTCCAGTTCTTCCAGGAATTTTTTGGCCTGATCCGGGGCCACCCGGTGGAGCAGGACCGCGGCCAGGACCACCCGGGGGTCGCCCCCTTCGGATTTGAGGAGGTCCAGGGCGTACACCGTCCCTTTCTCGGTTAGCTGCCATTCTTCCGAGTCTTGCAGCAGGGCATGCACCAGGTCCGCCAGCCGCTCTTTAAAGGTCTGGGCGGCTTTTTTTTCCTGCATCAGCTCGGGGACGCACTTTTCCGCGTACTGGCACCATTCCGCGCAACCCAGGGAGATCTTGGGATTATAGAACATGTGCCCGCACCAGGCGCAGCGCCGGCGGGCGTCGTCCTTGAAAAACTCGATCTCCGCCCCGCATTTGGGGCATTCCGCCACAAAGATGTCATCAGGTTTCCAGAAGCGGGTATCCTGACCGGGGCATTTCATCTGTTCCATGGCCGGACCTCATTTCCCCTTGATTTTTTGCTGCTGCGTCAACTGGCCGCTGGCCCCCAGGGTGCAGATGGTGACCGGGACCTCCTTGCCGGCGGCCAACAGGGCCTGGCGGACGATCTGCACCAGGCCGAAGCAACAGGGAACTTCCATGTTGACGATGCTAATCTCCTGGATGTTATTTTGCTTAAGAATCTCCGTGAGCTTGGCGGTATGGGCCTCCACGTCGTCGAACTTGGGGCAGCCGCAGACCAGGGCCTTACCCTGGAGATAGCGGGCATGGAAATCCCCCGCGGCAAAAGGGGCGCAGTCGGCAGCCACCAGCAGGGCCGCGTCTTTGAAAAACGGGGACTTGGGTTGCACCAGACGCAGCTTGATGGGCCAATGGCCCAACGCGGAAGGACCCCCGGCCGGGGCCTCCCGGGGTTGGAACTGCTGCATGCGGCTGCCGGGGCAGACAAAGGCTTCCGGCTCCGAAGCGGCCGGGGGATGATGCCCCCCGGCCCCCGGGGCCGGGCCCACAAAGGGTTCCGCTTCCCGGTCTTCGATGACCAGGGCCCCCTGGGGACATTCCCCCAGACAGGCTCCCAGGCCGTCGCAAAAACGGTCGGCCAGCAGTTGGGCCTTGCCGTCCACGATCTGAATGGCCCCTTCGGCGCAAGAAGGGACGCAGAGGCCGCAGCCGTCGCACTTTTCTTGATCGATGCGTACAATCGGACGTCGTTCCATGGGCGTGTTCCCCTAAGGGAGAAGTTAAGGCGGCTGTTCCGTTTTTCCAGGGGCCACGGCCCCGGGCGCCGCCTTTATTTAACTATAAGATAATCCGGCCCTGGCCACAGCCCCATGACTTAAGTCAAGGATACATCATATTGGGCGATTTTTTTCGGGAGGAACAGCCAGGAATTTACACGTAAAGGGAGTTGGGACCTATCCGGGTTGACTGCTCTCCATGCCTTGCCCCTGCATCTCCGGGGCTGGAGCGGGGGAGGGCGATTCATGGCCGGCCCGGCGCAGGGCCAGGTACATGAGGGCGCCGATGCCCAGGGGCGCGATTTGCACCGCGGCCGCCTGGGCCAGCAGGGGTGCAATGAGGGGGGTAAGCCAGACCAGCACCAGGCAGGTCTTTTCCCCGGGCAGCCAGCCCCGGGTGTAGCCATCCCAGCCCAGCCAGGCCAGGGGCAGGGCCAGGAGGGCCAGATCGTAGACAAAGCTATAGGGGATAAACAGGAGAATGCCCAGGACCAGGATGGCGTAGCTAATGGCAGGGGGGGCTCCCCGCCGCCAGACCCAGACTACCAGTGAGGCCGCGAGGAACATGGCGGCCCCTTGGAGGACCCGGGCAAGGGCCACACTGCCCCCACCTAGCAAGACCGAGGAAAAGACACTGGACATGATTAAAAATATTTTCAAGCCCCCGGCTTCCACCTTTTTGATGGCTGTGAAGATGTGGCTGAAGAAGGCGACCCAGGGGTGGGTGCCCAGGGCCAGGGTGGCGGCCAAGATGAGGGCCGCAGTCCAGGCCACCATGGCCAGCAGGGCCCGCCACCGCCTCCCCGCCGCCAGGGCCACCGGCACCAAGACCGCCAGGTGCGGCTTATAAGTGAGGAGGGCCAGGAAGAAGCCCGCGGCCCCGGGGGAACGCTCCAGCAAGAGGAGGCCTCCACCAAGGAAAATACCGGAGAGGAAACCGTTTTGGCCGTAGAACAGGTTCATGTAGATGCCGGGAAAGGCCAGGGCCCACCAGAGGACCCGGGGATGGGGGGCGATGCGGCGGATGATGAAGAGATAGCCGCCCAGCGTGGTCCCCAGCCAAACGGCCAAAGCAGCGTTATAGGGCAATAGGCCGAAGGGTAACAGCAGGAGCAGGTAGGTGGGGGGATAGAGCCAGGGCAGGAGGGGGTTGACCCCGAAATGGGCCCGCTCCAACGCGGCCAGCCGGGAGAAATCGTAAACCGAGCCCGGGTCTCCCCCCAAGGCCAGGGTGGCGGCAGACCAGCAATAGGAGAAATCCTGGCCCAGGGGATAGCCCCCCCGGGGGTTATAAACGGTGAGCAGCCAATGGCCCCAGATGGCCAGGTAGAAAGCCAGGAATAAGGGAGGTAAAACTATCAGGAGACGGTCTCGCACCCAATGCCATCGGCAATCAAGGTTTCTCATGAGTTATCCTGGGAGCCTGAGGCCCGGATTGGGGCCAAGGGACCGGATCCAGGGGAAGGTGCCTTATTCCCTTTTCTTCCCGGATTAATAAACAAAATAGATGCGGCAGGCCCGGTCCAGGTTCTCCCGGGAAAGAACCGGGGGCAACTGATTAAAGCGGCTGTAATCTATAATCTGCTCCAGCAAGTCCCGGGGATGGCAGGCGTCCATGGAGTGCTGGTGGTTGTCGTAATAGTTTAGCAGCAGATATTCCACCGCTTCCGGGTCATAGGCGATCTGATAGTGCTGGCAGTTGATCTTGAAAATCTCGATGAATTGGTCCCGGTCGACGTGGGTCACCTTGACCTTGGAGCGGATGCGCCTCAAGAAGGCGTCGTCCACCAGGGTGCGGGGCTCCAGGTTGGTGGCAAAGACCAAAAACTGATCGAAGGGGATGCTGAACTTATGGCCGGTATGGAGGCACAGGAAGTCCTGGCGGTTTTCCAGGGGGATGATCCAGCGGTTGAGGAGTTCTTGGGGGGAAACCTGCTGCCGGCCGAAGTCGTCGACAATGAACATGCCGTTATTGGCCTTCAGCTGCAAGGGGGCCTCATAATATTTCAAGGTGGGATTGAAGGCCAGGTCCAGCATGGCCAGGGTGAGTTCCCCGCCCACCAGCACCGCGGGCCGGCGGCTCTTCACCCAGCGGCGATCCCCGGTGGCGTCGGGGCCCGGGCCGTCAACCTGCTGGTGGGTCACTTCATCGAAGACGCGGATGACGTTGCCTTCCACATACATGGCATAGGGCACCAGGATGGCGTCATCCCAGATACTTCCCAGGCGCAGGGCGATGGTGGTTTTGCCGTTGCCCGGGGGTCCATAGAGAAACAAGGGCTTGCCGCTGACCGCGGCCGGTCCCAGTTGGCCCAGGAGTTCCGGAGAGACCACCAGGTTTTGGAAGGCTTGTTGCAGTCGAGGGGGGGTGACGCTGGTGATCTGAATGCTCTGCAATTTAACCTGATGCCAGTAATCTTCCAGGCTGATGGGCGCGGGGCCTACATAGGCGTCATATTCCAAGAGCTGTCCGGCCCGCCGTTTGCCCCCGTCGGTGAGGGCATAGCGATGGGCCAGGCTCAAGGGATTGGCCACCGGCCGCAAAGCGTCAGGCCCCCGCACCTCCACGTATTTCTCCTTCCGGAGATAATCCAGCAACTGGGTGAGGATGGTGGGGGGCAATTTCAGGCGCTCCACCAGATCCGCCAGGATGAAGACGTCCAGATAAAAGCAATGCTTCAAGGCAAGGTTGGCCAGAAAGATCTCCGGCACCCCTAAATCCTTTAAAGACTGGGGCTGCGGCCGGCTGAGCCAGGGGGAACCGCCCCCGAATTTGTCAGCGGCCACCGTGGTCTGGGAACGCATTTCCATAATGACTTTCTCTCCCTGTCCGGGTAATGGACAGATGGGTTTACTTCCAAAAAAATCGGCCTATCGGGGGTAAAACTTTAAGAGCGGGCCGAGAAGATCTTTGAAGAAAAAACCGAGATTATTAAAGCCGGAAAAAGAACGTGCCGATAATAATCACAAGAAGAAGGAGGCCACCGAGAAAGGCAAACTAGCGCGAAAGCGTAGGACGCAAAGTCACCGGCCTAAGACCTCCGGGTTAGGGCAGCGGGATTGCCGAAGTGGACACCTAAAAAGGAAATAATGCCCAGACTCCCATGATCCTGGGCCGTTTCTTTGGTGAGCTCGGTGAGCCGGAAAAAACGGTAATTGGCAAGAGGAGGTGAGGATCAAATAATTATTTAAGCCACGCAGTCACGTGCATTGACCCTAATGTGCCAATCCATCACCGACTTACCAAAGGAGAATGAAAAATGAAGAGCCTGCTCACCAAAGTCAAAAATTTTCTCAGAGAAGAAGAGGGCGCCAGCGCAGTGGAATATGGCCTGCTGGTGGCCTTGATCGCTGCGGTTATTATCGGTGCAGTAACAACCTTAGGCGGCAATCTGTCCACGCTGTTCACTAACGTGGCCGGTTCCATCGGCACCGGTAGTTAAGCGCTCTGCTAATTTAGGGAGATGCAGGGAATGGGCCCCTGCTACCCCGAGACCGGGAGTGGCACGGGGCCTTTTCCCTGATTAAGGGCCCTTTTTTCTCTGGAGGGATCATGGGGAGCAAGGAGCAGAGCCAGCGGGGCACCGCGGCCGTCGAATTTGCCATCATGGCTCCTTTATTTGTCGCCGTGCTCTTCGCGATTGTGGAATTCGGGCTAATTCTCTATACCCAAAGTATGCTGACCCATGCCAGCCGGGAAGGAGCCAGGTTCGGTGTGGTCTATTGCACTCCCCGGAGGACCGCCGGGGAAATTCAACAAGTGGTACAAGGTTTTCTAGACCAATGCGGCTTGACCAGCACCGCCAGCGTCACGGTTACCGGCGCGGGGGGGGCCGGCGGCAGCGACTTGGACGTTTTGGTAACCTACACTTATCAGTTTTTTGTTTTATCTAAGATAATTAATAGCTGCTCCCTGGGGGGGAGTTTGCCAAGCACCATCGACCTAAGAAGCGAAACTGTAATGCGTATGGAGTGACCGGTATGCGTCGTTTACCACCCTGGTTATGGCTTCTCATGGCCCTGGTCTTCGGGGCCACCGCCACCTTTATGGCCCTGGGTTGGATGAAGAAACAATCCCAGAGGCAGGTTCAGGCCCCGGTTTTACCGACGGCCCCGGTGGTGGTGGCGGCCAAAGAGGTGGAGGTCGCCACGGCCCTGCGGGCGGACCAACTGAGTGTGGTCCAATGGCCCAAGGACCGGACCCCCAAAGGTGGTTTTACCACGGTGGAAGAGCTGGCGGGCCGGGTGACGGTTCTCCCCATGGGGGCCGGAGAGCCCATCCTGGAGCCCAAGCTAGCCCCCAAGGGCACCCCTGCCGGGATGACCGCCCTGGTAACCCCCGGCAAGCGGGCCATGACGGTCAAAGTGGATGAAGCTTCGGGAGTAGCCGGCTTTATCGTCCCCAATAACCGGGTGGATGTGGTGGCTTCCATCAACCGGGGAGATTTCAGCAAAGATCCTTTTTCCAGGGTGATCCTGGAAAATTTGCGGGTATTGGGCACTGGTCAGAAAATTATCGAAAAGCAACCGGATGGCAAACCCCAAGTAGTCCCCACCGTCACCCTGGAGGTAAATCCGGTGGAAGGAGAGCGTCTGGCCCTGGCCGCCCAGGAGGGACATCTCTCCCTGGTGCTCCGCAGTCAGAAGGATGAAGCCCCGGTGACCACCAAAGGGATGAAGACTTCCCGGTTGTTCAAGAGCTCTCCTTCCGGGGCCCTGACTGATGACGATGAGGAGGGAGGCCCCACCGTGCAGGTGATCCGGCGCAAGATAGTGGAAAGCGCCAGCCCGCTGGATGGCAAAAAGGCGAATCTGGTTCTGAGCGAAGCGAAGGGTCAGGAAAGTTCCAAGAAATAGATCCATCGCCCAAGACCTTAGAAGAAAACGCGTTTGCCTCTCCTGAGGTAAGGGATATTTCAGCAGTCCATGAGCCGGGAATAGGTTATTGCCACGGCCGATCCACCCCAGGGATGGAATGAGGAGATGGCCATCCGATTTAGTCTCTATTACCATTCCAAAGAGAATGGGGAATATCTTCAGAAAATCATCAATTCTTCCCGTCAGGGGATGTTGGTGGAAACCCAGAGCCTGGCTAAGTTGCCGCCGGAAGTCAACTCTGGGACCGATGTAGTTTTCCTGGAATACCAAGAAGATGATGCCAAATTAGATCGCTGGATCGAAAAGACCGCAGCTGATCCCAAAAGCCCTTCCATATTCCTGTTCTTGCACGAAATCACCACCAACAGCCTGTGGAAGGCCTTACGCCTGGGGGTTAAGGAATGCTTCGCCTTCCCCATCCGGCCGGAAGAATTCCAGGAGGCCCTGGACCGGCTGCCCCGCCCCGACATCAACCTGGAACTGGCGGACACTACCCGGGTGGTTGCCTTCCTGGGCAGCAAGGGAGGCGTGGGCAATACCTTTCTCACCACCAATGTGGCCCACCTCCTGGGGCAGGAGCAGAAGAGTCAGGTCCTGGTAGTGGATTTGGATCTGCGCTATGGCCAGGTGGTTTACTTTTATGATATCCGGCCCAAATATACCATCATCGACGTGATTGAGAACTTTGAGCGTATTGACAGCTCCTACCTGCAGAGCCTTTTTCATCCTTACGATAAGTATCTCAGCATCTTGCCGGCCCCGGCCCGGCTGGAGGAAGCCGAGGCGGTCACTCCGGACCATTTGGAAAAAATTCTCCGTTATTTGAAGAATCTCAGAGTTTTTAGCTGGATTCTCCTGGATTGCTGCCACCAGATGGATGAAGTCACCCTGAGGGCTCTGGAATTGTCGGATGATATCCTTCTGGTGACCAACCCCTCCATCCCGGCCCTCTCCAATGCCAAGAAATTGCTGGACTTGCTCCATCTCCTGGATCTGGGCGGGGTCAGGTCCGAGGTGCTCCTCAACTCCTGGCAAAAGCGGGGAGATTTGGGAGAGAGCGAGGTGGAGGGCTTCCTGGGACGGGAAATCAGTAATAAGATCACCTTCGATCCCATACAGGTGGGGCGCAGTATCAATGAGGGCCGGCCCTTAGGGGAAATGGCGTCCCGTCATTCCGTGTGTCAGGATTTGCGGGCCATTGTCACCAAGCTCTTGGGAGATGACGCCTCCCGGGGTAATGGCCATGGCCGGAGTTGGATCAGACGCCTGGTGAGGAAAGATTAGCTATGGGGATCATGGCCCGCATCCGGGAGAGGACCCCGGGGGACCGGGGGCCGCTGGCCGCCGGTCGCAGTGAGGACCTGAAGAAGGAAAACGCCTTCAACGAGTTGAAGGCCAAGATCCACTTCCGCCTCATCAATCTCTTGGACCTCTCCCGCCTCTCCGAGGCGGAAGACAAAATTTTGCAGGAGGACTTGCGCCGGGGGGTGGACATCATCCTGGCGGAGGAAAATCAGGCCCTCCCCCTGCCGGAAAAGGAGAGGCTGTGCAAGGAGATCCGGGACGAGTTGTTGGGGTATGGCCCTCTGGAGCCCTTGCTGCACGACCATACGGTGAATGATATCCTGGTGAACGGCTTCGATCAGATCTTTGTCGAGCGCAAGGGGAAACTGGAACGTTCCACCATCCGTTTCAACGATAACGCCCACCTCCTGAAGATCATCGAGAAGATCGCCTCCGGGGTGGGCCGCCGGGTGGATGAATCCAGTCCCATGGTGGATGCCCGGCTGCCGGACGGCTCCCGGGTGAACGCCATTATTCCGCCCCTGGCCCTAGACGGCCCGGCCCTGTCCATCCGGAAATTCGCCCGGGACCCCATCCGCATCTCGAACCTGATCCAGTTCAACTCCATCACCCAGGAGATCGCCATGGTCCTGGAAGCCATGGTCCAGGCCCGGCTCAATATCCTCATCTCCGGCGGCACCGGCACTGGCAAGACCACCTTTTTAAATGTGCTCTCCAGCTTCATCCCCAACGATGAGCGCATCGTCACCATCGAAGATTCTGCGGAATTGCAATTGCAGCAGGAACATATCGTCCGCCTGGAAACCCGCCCCGCCAACCTGGAAGGTATGGGGGAGATCACGCAGCGGGAATTGGTGAAGAACGCTTTGCGGATGCGGCCGGATCGCATTATCTTGGGGGAGGTGCGCTCCGGAGAGGCTCTGGATATGCTCCAGGCCATGAACACCGGCCATGATGGCTCCCTGGCCACGATTCACGCCAACTCCCCCCGGGATGCCTTGACCCGTCTGGAAACCATGGTCTCCATGGCGGGTTTGAACATTCCGGACAAGGCCATTCGCCATCAAATCTCCTCCGCGGTGGATGTGGTCATCCAGATCGCCCGCTTGAGCGATGGCAGCCGCAAGATGATGGGCCTCCATGAAATCATCGGCATGGAGGGGGAGGTCATCACCGTCCAGGAAATCTTTGCTTTTGAGCTGATGGGGGTGGACGAGGAACGCCGGGTCAAGGGGCGCTTCATCACCACCGGCATCCGTCCCAAATTTATGAAACGCCTGGAGGCCATGGGCGTGCAGTTGCCGCCCCAAGTCTTCCGGGAAACCGCCAGGCTTTAGAGGCCGGCGGGGATCAAACTCCGAGGGCTCCCCCGGAAGTATTGGCCGGGGGAGGGCCGCGGGGCCGCCATGCTGATAGCGACCGGAGTTGGCTATGTTCTCTAATATTATATCCAGTATCACCAGCGGGGAAATGCCGGGCCTCCTGGTTTTGTTGATCTTCTTGTGCTTCCTCTGTTTGTTGGAGGGGGTGTTCTGGGTCTTTGCCGATAGTCAACGGCGTCACCAAAAGCGTTTGCAAAAGCGCATCAAATTCCTCCAGAACCTGGAAGTCAGCAAGCTGCCCCAAGAATCCCTGCTGAAGCCGGACGGCTTAAGTGGCATTCCTCTGCTGCAGCAGACCTTGAAAAGGATTCAACGCCTGGAGCAGATAAAGATTTTGCTGAGCCAGGCCGGAGTGACTTGGTCCCTGGGACACTTCGTGCTCCTCACCCTCCTGGCGGCCGCGGTGGGGCTATGCCTCGCCTCCTTCAGGTTCGGCACCCTGGGAGGCATGGGTGGCGGGTGTGTGGGCTTGATCCTCCCCTACTGGTTCTTGAAGTTCAAGAAAAAACGGCGTCTGAAAAAGTTCGAGAAGCAGCTTCCCGAGGCCCTGGACTTATTGGCCCGGGGGCTGAAAGCGGGGCACGCCTTCGCCTCCGGACTGCAACTGGTGGCTTCGGAAATGGAAAACCCCATCGGCCTCGAATTCTTTAAGACCTTCAAGGAATATAACCACGGCCTGGATTTGAACACCGCGCTCCTCAATCTCTGCGCCCGCATGGATTTGCGGGACCTCCGCTATTTCACCACCGCCGTGATGATTCAACGGGAGACTGGCGGCAATCTCACCGAGATCTTGGAGAAGATCGCCAGCCTGATCCGGGAGCGGTTTAAATTGCGCAATCAAATCAAGGCCCTGACCGCGGAAGGCCGCCTCTCCGGCTGGGTGCTGATGGCCCTGCCGCCGGGATTGGCCCTGACCATTTTGAAACTTAACCCTGACTACATCAAACTATTAATCTATCATCCCCTGGGGAAAATGATGACAATGTTAGCCCTGGCCTTGCAGGTCCTGGGCATGCTGTGCATCCGCAAGATCGTCAACATTAAGGTGTAAAGAAGAAGAAAATGTCCTTGGCGCCTCTATTATTCGGTCTCCTGATTGCCGCGTGTATCGGTTCCCTGGCGTCTTTTTTCCATTTAAACGGCTCCCGGGTCCGGAAACGGTTGGAGATTCAGCCCAAGGCGGAGTGGCGCCCCCCTGACGACTCCCCTGCCGTTCTGCCTCCCGAGCTGGTGAAGAAGTTCGAAGGCAAGCTGGGGATCCAAAAAGACAGCTCCAAGGTCAAGGAGATTAAAAAGAAGATGGTGCAGGCCGGCATTTTCAGCGAGCGGGCCCTGGCCATCTTCCTGGGATTAAAAATTGGCCTGCCCCTGGCCCTGCCCATCCTGATCATGCCCCTGCTCTGGGGCCGGGGCCACAGTAAAATCGTCTTGGTGGTGCTCATCTATCTGTTATTCACGGCGGGGTATTTTCTTCCCACCCTCATCTTGTCACATCTGGTGGACGCCAGGCAAAAGAAGATCAAACAGGCCCTGCCCGATGCCCTGGACCTCCTGGTGGTGTGCGTGGAAGCCGGACAGGGTCTGAATGCCGCCTTAAAAAGGGTATCGGATGACTTCATGGTGAGCAGCCCGGCCCTGGCCAAGGAGTTCAACCTGGTCAATCTGGAGATCAACGCCGGCTTGGAAAGGGAGCAAGCCCTCCGTAATCTGGCGGATCGCACCGGAGTGGACGAATTGTCCTCCCTCTGTTCCATCCTCATTCAGAGTGACCGCTTCGGCACCAGCGTGTCCACCGCCCTGAAGGTGCAATCCGAGACCCTGCGCACCACCCGGCGCCAGAAACTGGAGGAAC
>JAGVAH010000061.1 GCA_020060385.1 Syntrophobacterales bacterium
ATTTGCCAAAAGTTCTTTCCTCTTATCCCCTCTCCCCCCAGCGGGGGGAGAGGGTTAGGGTGAGGGGGGGCGGAAAAAACTTTTGGCAACCAGTATAGAATACGAGCCACAGAAGAAGCTATGATTAACATCACCACAACTAGGGTGAAAGTTTACAACTTATTGAAAGAGAAAGATTATTCTTTGCGCTCAGAATCACTTCTTCTGGGCGGTGGAGGTTGGGAAATGCCCGTCAGATTTCAATGACCCGACTGCCCGGGTTGTCCAGGAGGCTCATCAGGGTCAGGTAGTCCCGGATATTCCGGGTGATCAGAAAGTGTTGGCGGACGAACTCCCGGGCCAGCTGGCCCATGTGCCGCGCCATTTCCGGACGATGCAAGAGATAGCGGATGCGAAAAGCGCAGCCTTCCGGGGAATGGACCAGGAAACCGGTGTTATAGTCCTGCAATTGGAGAACGATGCCGCCCACAGCCCCGCCGATCACCGGCTTTCCTTTCCACATGGCTTCGGTAACCGTCAGGCCAAACCCCTCCCGGGTGGATTTCTGGAGGATAATGGTCGCGGCCCGCTGCAGGGCGTTAATCTCGTGGTGGGCGTCCGGCGGCAGGAGCAGGATCTGAATGTCCGGCTCCCCGTTGGCCGCTTCCATAACCTCGGCCAGGGTCTGGGGACCTTCCGGATCATCGGTGGCTTCGCCGCCGGCCAGCACCAGCTTACAGGGAGTGTGCCGCCGCACCAGGCGGAAGGCCTGGATTACGCCCACCGGGTCCTTGAAGGAATCGAAGCGGGACACCTGCAGGATTATGGGCTTATCCCGCTCCACCCCCAGACGGTCTAATACTTCCTGGATTTCCTTCGGGGTCAGCTCCCGGTTCTTTTGGCTTAAAGGGTCAATGGAGGGCCGGATCAGATATTGGGGGTGGGGCAGGTTTTGGGAGAATTGGGACATGGAGAAGACCGAGGCGTCATATTGGCTCACCACCTCCCGCAAGAATCTCCATACCTTCAGGTGGGGCCGGGAGACGTCGATGTGACAGCGCCAGATCCAATGTTTGGCCTGGGGCCGCATCTCTTCAATGAGGCAGGCCGGCTGGGGGTCGTGCACCAGGAGAAAATCGGCCTCCCAGGTGAACCTCTTGGCATTTTCCCGGTTGATCTCCCGGTAATGGTCCAGTTGTTCCGGGGAGAGATTAACCTTCTGCCCCTGTAAAGCATTGTGAAAGGCCTTGGTAACCTCAAAGAAATCCTGGTCGCCAATGATCACTTCCCAGCTGGTGTCCAGACCCAACTGCTGCAGCAAGGGCACGGCCCGGGAAAGAATCTCCGCCACCCCCCCGCCGCTGCGGGTGGAGTTGATGTGGACAAAACGCCGGGGGCCCAGGCGCTCTGCCAGGCGGTAGAGCTGGCCGATTACTTCCGGACCCACCAACCCCGCGTAGTCATTCAGCTCGACCACAGCTTTCCCCCAGATGTTTATTAATCAAACTCAGCAGCGTTTCCCGAATCTCCTTCAAACTGTAGAAGTAGATATCCAGGTCGCGGATGGCCCTCACCAGATTCGGCATGGCAAAATTACTGTCGATCCAGAAGGAAAAGTCATCGGCCTTCTTCTCCCCCAGGCGCCAGCGGGCCTCGAATAAGTGGTAATACAAAGAATCCAACCCCACTGTGGTCAGAGCAGTACAAAGCTCTTGGAGGGTCTGGGCGCCGATGGCGGAGCGTACCACTACCGTGGATGCCTCGCAAAAATGGAGTTCAAATCCTGACCTGGCCCAGGGGACATAGGGCAGGTCCCAGAGATATTCCTCCAGGATCTCCACCACCGCCTGCCGGACCTCCCCCAAATTTTCGTACTCAAAAGGGTCGAAGGAACTGAGCTTCTCGGCCAGTTTACTGTCTTGCAGGGCGGTGGCGGCCCAGAGAGCCAAATCATTGGGGTATTCCACCGTCGGGGGGGCGATGGCCAAACGGGATTGGATCAGATGGTAATAGAGCACAGACTCATCCAGCTCCCGGATGGCATCCGCCAATTCCCTGAGGTTCACCGCCTTCCTGCCTACGGGCATGGGCATCAAAAAGCATTCCCGGAACCAGAAGGTGTCTTGGGCAAGTTGGGTTGCAGAATCCGTCACCGGCCGTCCTCCAGGTGTTTGACTAAGAGCTCCAAAAAGCGCCGTACTTCTTGAGGATTGGCTAAGGCCAAGGCGGCTGCGCTGGCTGTACCGGTATCACCCACCTTGACGGTCAGGCCCTGGCCTTGCAGGGCTTGAAAAGCGGTCTCATCGGTTACATCATCTCCTATATATATCGGAAAAAACCCGGAAAATCGAGGAAATAGGAGAATTTTCTGAATCGCCGCACCCTTACTGACCCCTTGGGGCAGAATTTCCACCACTTTTCTCCCGGGGAGGACCTGGTAGCGTCCCTCATGAACCACCCGGCGCAGCCAGGGTTCGAGAACCGCCATGATCCTCTTTTCTTCTGTTGGTTGGGCCTGGCGGTAATGGAGGGCGAAGCCCGGAGTTTTTTTTTCCAGCCACCAGCCATTTAGACCTGAAAGGTTGCGGGTCAACTCTGCCACCAGAGCGTGTGGCTCTTCTTGCTTTTCATCAGAGGCCTCCAGGTTCCAGGGCCTGCCGCCGAGCAGGCCCTGGGCCCCGTGAGAGCCCAGGTAATTAAGACCGGAAATGGGTAGTAGCGCCTGGAGGTCGGCCAGGGGACGTCCTGAGACCACCACCACGGCCTGGTTCAAGAGGGAGGAGAGGCGGGTCAGTATCCGGATCAGTGGGGGCGTGGGCTGGGCCAGTTCCGGCCGGGGCGCGATCTCCACCAGGGTGCCGTCATAATCCAGAAACAATAAGAGCCGCCGGCCCTGGGGGAGAGCGGCGATGGCGGCCATGAGGGACTCAATCTCTCGGTCCATATAGTAACTATCAACCGGATTATGGGGAGGCGGCGGAGAAGATGGCCCGGGGACCCAGGATTTATCTAATATTATCTTTAATATTTAGATAATTATAACCTGCTTATTTCTCCTGGAATAAACTTTCCTTAAGACGCTCCGGCAGATCCCTCACTCGCCAGGTGGCGTCAATGGCCAGCAGGTTGGCCGTGCCCACCGCCATCAATTCCGTTCCCTCTTCCGGATAAAATTCAAAGCGGAAGATGATGGCCTTGGAGCGCATCTCCTGGATGCTGGTCTCGACGCGCAGAATATCCCCATACCGGGACGGGCGCCGGAAGCGGCACCAGGCCTCCACAATGGGCAGGCCGAAGCCCTCCTGGACGTTCTTGAAGGTTTCCTCGGGCTTGAGGCCGCAGGACCGCAAAAATTCCTCGATGGCCCGGTGGCAATAACGGAAGTAGCTGACGAAATAGACGATGCCGTAGGGGTCGGTGTCGCCGAAGCGGACTCGCACGAAGGTGCGATGCGTCTTGGAGGGCGGATGGGTCGGGGAAGTCATCATGGTTCTCCATCAGCAAAGTGACTTTGAGTCATGCTTTTCAAAGGCTTGGGGACCGCCTGCCTTGAAGATTTATGGCCCGGTGTGCTCCTTATCGTTTGTCCCATCTATTATAGGGTCCCCGGACCCGGGGGAAAAGGGAAAAATATCACTTGGGCCGGTTGACAATAAGTAAAAAAATCAATAATCTTCCCTAGTCCACTAGACTCGCTCCTCATAGCTTCAGGTTGGCTAATTATTGAATTTTAAAGATGAAATTAAAGAGGGGCGATGGCTTATGTTAAAAAGGAGCAACCTATGAAAACGGTGGTGGAAAAGATAAAGGAGTTGGAAGCGAAAGAGGCCCAGGTGAAGGGTATGGGTGGGGCGAAGGCGGTGGAGAAGC
>JAGVAH010000153.1 GCA_020060385.1 Syntrophobacterales bacterium
GCCCCCCCTCACCCCGACCCTCTCCCCCCGCCGGGGGGAGAGGGAGGAAGAGAGGCAGTGGCACAGGCTTTCCAGCCTGCGCGGATTACCGAGGCGGGCGGGGACGCCCGCCCTACGGGTCCAGGGCCCCAATTTCATAAACCTCTAAGTTTTGAGTAGCATAGGCGTCTCGCCTGTGCAGGCAGCGCCGCCTGGGAGACAGTTCCATGAAAAAGGGCAGCATCTTCATCATTGCCGGACTCATCTGCTTCCTTCTTGCCGGCGTTCCCTGGGCACAGGCCCAAGGAGATGGGAAAGGAAAGACGATAGCCTATGATCTGAAGACCTTGGAAACCCTTAAGGGGATCGTGGTGGCCGCGCCCAAGCCCACCCCCAAAGGCGGCATCCCGGAGCGGGCCCAGTTGACCCTGAAGACGCCCCAGGAAACCCTCACCGTTTACCTGGGACCGGGCTGGTTTTTGGAGAAACAGGCCATGAAGATCGGCAACCTGGACCAGATCCAGGTCACCGGCTCCAGAATTCTGGTCCAGGGGCAACCCGCGCTCTTGGCCGGGGAAGTCCGGAAGGGGGAGCAGGTCCTGAAACTCCGGGATGAACAGGGGCAGCCCTTATGGCGGGGTGTCCGGCAGCGCTGAGGGGCAACGCGGTAATTTCCTCCCTTAGAAGGAGGGTCCATGGATAAGCCGAAGCTCAATTTCGTCATCGACGCCTTGATGTTCCTCTGCCTGATGGCCATGGCCGGGCTGGGGTTTCTCATGAAATATTCCCTGCCGCCGGGCCGGCAGGCCTGGGCCAAATACGGCCGGAACGTGGAACTCACCTGGCTGGGCTGGAACCGCCACGACTGGGGGGATATCCACCTCTACCTGGCCTTCGCCCTCCTGGGTCTGCTGGTGGTCCACCTCATTCTCCACTGGCAGATGATCCTGGGGCTCTATGCCCGGCTCCTCCCCGACCCCGAGACCCGCAGGCGCCTGGCCTGGGGGGTCCTGGTTCTTACCGTGCTCCTCCTGTCTTTTCCTTTCCTCATCACCCCTGACGTCCGGGAACGAGGCCGGGGCGGCCAGGGGCGCGGCCGGCAACACAGCGCCTTAAAAGCCATGTCTGCCGCTTCTGGTTCCCAAGTGCAACTTGGGAACCAGAATAAATCCCGTAGGGCGGGCGTCTCGCCCGCCTCACAAATCAGCACAGGTTGGCAAGCCTTTGCGTACAACCATTGCGAAAGGACATAATCATGAAAAGACTGAACCTTATTCTGTCGTTATCGGCAATCCTGGTGCTGCTTATAGCCACCTCCGCCTGTTCCCAGCCCGGCATGGGTCAAGGCGGGAAAGGCCGCATGGGGCAGGGCGGCGGCATGGGCATGCAGTATAACCCGCAAACTGTAGAGACGGTCAGCGGGGAAGTGGCTCAGGTGCAGCAGATGCAAGGCCGGGCCGGGGGGGTGCACCTGCAATTAACAACCGCCAAGGAGACCCTGATCGTGGTCTTGGGCCCTTCTTCCTTTCTGCAGCAGCAAAAGGTGAAAATCGCCGTGGGGGACAAGTTGGAGATCAAGGGCTCCCGGATGCAACATCCCGAGATGGCTATGCTCCTCGCCGCAGAGCTAAAAAAAGGGGATCAGGTGGTGAAGCTCCGGGATGACCAAGGTAAACCGCTCTGGTCCCGGCAGATACCAAAACGGAAAATGCCCATCGAATAACTAAAAGCTTTTTCAAAACCAGTTAATACTTTCAACTGAGCGAAGCGAAGGGTATATTTCATAGAAATGAATATATCCTCGCTTCACTCAAAATCGTCTTTTGTGTGAGGCCAAAGCAAAGCTTGTGAACCAGAATAGATCATTTTTTTAAATTATGGCTCTAAATTTAAACAATAAGGTCACATTAATTTCTGCTTTTGGGGCTGCAATTTTAAGCGCGCTATTATTTATTGCGATTAGGGAATGGTATTCTCCCGACATAAGATTTGAAGAAGGGTCTTTTTATATTCTGGATAAAAATGCGATTACTTATTTAAAAATAGTAAATTATGGCCATTCGGATGCAGAAGATGTTATTATTAATGTTAAATTTATTAATAAAATTAACAACATATTTATTAATGATAAGTCATTGACAATTAATTATTTGTCGGGAGGAGTTGGAAGCAAAGATAATATAATCAAGGTGGATAGAATAGTACCTGGATACGAATTATTTATTTATTTTAGTATTGATAGCTCTGCAGAATTTAATAATAGTTCCAAAAAATATATATCTGATATTATGTTTAAGGGAGGTAGAGGAAAGACTGGTAAACCTATTTGGATACCTATCTTATTTTTTACCATTGGTTTTATTATTTCAGGCACTATTGGAATCTTCGTGGGCTTTTTAACTGCCCGCCGAGTAATTACAAAAGTGAAAAAGATTATGAAAACTCAATTTACAACTCAATTAGGATGCTTAGTAAACATAATTTACAAAATCGATAAAGAAAAATTTTCGCCAGAACTTGATAGGTTATTAGAAAAAATTAGAAAAGATGATTCAATAGAATTAGAAAAAAATTGGGATGAGTTATGTAATTTTTGTAAGCTACTGGACTCTAAAAAAGAACAATGAAGGAATAAATATGAGCGTTCTGGTAAACAAAGAAACTCGGGTGGTGGTGCAGGGCATTACCGGCAAGGAGGGCTCCTTCCATGCCCTGGCTTGCCGGGATTACGGCACCAAGGTGGTGGCCGGGGTGACCCCCGGCAAGGGCGGCCAGAAGGTGGACGAGATCCCGGTCTTCAACACCGTGGCCCAGGCGGTTAAAGAGACGGGGGCCAATACCTCCCTGATCTTCGTGCCCCCGGCCTTTGCCGGGGATGCCATTCTGGAGTCCGCGGCCGCGGGGGCCAAGGTCATCGTCTGCATCACCGAAGGCATCCCCACCCTGGACATGGTCAAGGTGATGAAGGTCCTGGCCGCCACCGATTGCCGCCTCATCGGCCCCAACTGCCCGGGCATCATCTCCCCGGGCCAGGCCAAGGTGGGCATCATGCCCGGACACATCCACCAGGAGGGCCCCATGGGCCTGGTCTCCCGGAGCGGCACCCTCACCTACGAGGCGGTGCATCAGATGACGCTTTTGGGCATCGGCCAGAGCACCTGCGTGGGCATCGGCGGCGATCCCATCATCGGCACCAACTTCATCGACATGCTCGCTCTGTTCCAGGCCGACCCCATGACCGAAGGGGTGGTGCTCATCGGCGAGATCGGCGGCACCGCGGAAGGAGCGGCCGCGGCCTTTATCTCCCGGCACGTCACCAAACCGGTGGTGGCCTTCATCGCCGGCCAGACCGCGCCTCCGGGCAAACGCATGGGCCACGCGGGGGCCATCATCTCCGGGGGCAGCGGCAAGGCGGCGGACAAGATGGCGGCCCTGGAAGCCGCGGGCGTCACCGTGGTGGCCAATATCGGCGACCTGGGGGCCACGGTGAAAAGGGTCATGGGCTACCGGGCCACTTAAATATAGTTTTCGGTTTTCTGTTTTCGGTTTTCTATTGAGGTTTTGTAGCCATTCGCTGGCCAAGGATATTTGTTCCCTTAAAAAAGCCGATTCTGTCATTCTGAACGAAGCGCCGCGTAGTGAAGAATCTTTTAAGCACGATATCCTTCACTTCGCTTTGTTTGACCAACAAGGTTCGTTATCATCTTTTACAGAAAACAGAAAACGGAAAACAGAAAACAGTCTTCTAAAATGAAAATCCTGCTGCACATCTGCTGCGCGCCCTGCGCCATCTTCCCGGTGCAGTCCTTAACCGGGGAGCGGCACCATGTGCACGGATTTTTCTATAACCCCAATATCCACCCCTACCAGGAGTTCGTCCGGCGGGTTGCGGCCCTGGAGGAATACGCGGGGCTGGAGAAGCTCCCGGTCATCTGGGACCGCACCTACGACCTGGAGAAGTTTCTCCGCCTGGTGGCCTTCCGGGAAGAGGAGCGCTGCCGTTTCTGCTACCACCTGCGCCTGGCGGCCGCGGGCCGCACCGCCAAGGCAGGCAAATTCGACGCCTTCACCTCCACCCTGCTGTACAGCAAGCGCCAGAAACACGCATTGATCCGGGAAATGGGGGAACAGGTTGGTCGAGAGGTGGGCCTGCCTTTCTATTACGAAGACTTCCGGCAGGGGTGGCAGACCGGCCAGACCCGGAGCCAAGAACTGGGCATCTACCGGCAGCAATACTGCGGCTGCATCTTCAGCGAACGGGACAGGTACTCCAGGGATTAGGGGCCAGGGGCCGGAAATTTTAATCCCTAACCCCTAACCCCCGATGTCTTCTCAACGTGCGTATTGCTGGGCCTTGCGGAAGGCGTCCTCGGCTTCCTTGTCCTTGCGCTGTTCTTTATAGAACTGTCCCAGGTAGTTCCAGCCCTCGGCGTAATCGGGTTTCAGGGTGACGGCCTTACGCAGTTCCGCCTCCGCCTCCCGATAGTTCCCGGCCCGGGCCAGGGCGCTCCCCAGGAGGCTGTGGGCCTCCGCCCAATCGGGCCTTAAGGATATGGCCTTACGGAAAGATTGGGCCGCGGCCTCATCCCGGCCCTCACTGGCCAGCAACAGGCCATGGTTTAAATAATCCCTGGCGGCCCGTTCGTTGGCCGCCTTGACCTTGTCCTGGACCCCCTGGGCCCAGGAGAATGGCACCGCGCCTCCCAGCACTAGGCTGAGGGACAATACTACGGTCAACACCAATAACCTCATATCATCTCCTTAAAAAATGTAAGGGATTGGGGGAGGGGTACAGGTCAGTTTCCAGTGGTCAGTGGTTTCTCTGACCACTGGCCACTGGCCACTGACCACTTATTCCTCACCCCAGAGTCCCCACCGCGGCCAGGTAGAGGGCCACTTCTTCCTGGCCGTCCACCTGCACCAGTTGTTCCACTTCCCCGTCGAAAAAGGCCCCCACCGGGCAGCAGCCCAGTCCCAGGGCGGTGGCGGCCAGCATCAGGTTCTGGCAGATGTGGCCTGCGTCCAGAAAGAGATAGCGGATGGCCCGCTCCCGGTATTTGACCATGGCCCGGTTGAGGATGCCGGTCCAGATAAAGGCCACGGCCCCGGTACCCATGAATTGCTGGGAGAGGCAGGCCTCCACCAGGGGGCGGCGGCAGTCGCCGGGAGTCAACAACTCCAGGGCAAAATCGATAATGTTGAGGTGCCAGATACCCGCATCCACGCCGCTGACCCGGTGTACGGCCAGATAGGTCTCCACCGGATAGAGAGCGCCCGCGGAGGGCGCGGTCCTCAGGAGATAGGGATGGCTGGCCAGGGTCACCCCCTGGGTGGCCCAGACCAGGGCCGTGAGCTCCTCCAGGGACAGGGGGCGATCCCGGTATTGGCGCAAGGAGCGGCGCTCCCCAAGGCAGGCCCAGAGATCAGCCCCGGCCGGGCTGGGTGCGGGGTCCAGGACCAGGCGCTGGGGCGCGTCGGCGTATTCCTTGAACCGGGGCGCGGCCGGATAGACCGGGCCCCGGGCTCCCAGTTCATCCCGGCGGTAGCGGGTTTCTTTAAGATAGCGGCGGCCTATGGCCGTCTCGTCAGAGTTCATTGTGCCCCCATGAAGAAAATCTCACGCAAAGACGCCAAGGCGCAAGATAGTAATCAGTGGTCAGTAAAAAAAGGTCTTATCAAATCAAATGCTTTTTTACTGATTACTGATCACTGATCACTATTTCCCCTCCCGGCGGGGCCGGTTCCGCTCGTAGATGATCTTCAAACCCTTCAGGGTGAGGTAGTCGTCCACCCAGTCGATGCTCTTGGTCTCGGAGGCGATGAGGCAGGCCAGGCCGCCGGTGGCGATGACTTTGGGCCGGTCCTTCAAGGCCTCCCGGATGCGGCTGACAATACCGTCCACCAGGCCCACGTAGCCGTAAATAATCCCCGCGTTCATGCTGCTGATGGTGTCTTTGGCGATGATGCTCTTGGGCTTGACGAAAATCTCCACCCGGGGCAGTTTCGAGGCCTTGAGGAACAGGGCCTCGCAGGAGATCATCACCCCCGGGGCGATGACCCCTCCCAGGTATTCCCCCAGGCGGGAGACCACATCAAAGGTGGTGGCAGTGCCAAAATCCACCACCACCACACTGCCGTGGACCTGCTCAAACGCGGCCACGGCGTTGACGATCCGGTCTGCGCCCACCTCCCGGGGGTTATCATAATGGATGGGCATGCCGGTCTTGATGCCCGGCCCCACCCAAAAGGGCTTAACCTGAAGATAACGTTGAGAAAAGCCATCCAGGGTGTTGACCATGGGCGGCACCACACAGGAAATGATGAGATCGGTGCCGGCCTCCAAGGTGAGGCCCTGGGCCTCAAAGAGATTGCGCAGCAGGATCCCCAGCTCGTCGATGGTGGCGTCCTTTTCGGTGCGGATGCGCCAGTCGCTCAGCAGGTTCTCCCCTTGGTAAACCCCGATAACCGTATTGGTGTTGCCCACATCCATGACCAGCAGCATGAAGGTTCGCTCCTCAACTCAATAGCTTTTCCAGAGTTTGGGCCAGGTCTTGGGCCACGCGTTCAATCTCCTGGGAATCATCCCCCTCCAACATGATGCGCAGCAGCGGTTCCGTCCCGGAATAGCGCACCAACAGGCGGCCCCGGTCCTTGAGGCGCTTTTCCGCCTCCTGGAGGGCTTGGCGGGCCCCAGGCAGGCTCTGTAAATCCCGCCTCTCCTTGACCCGCAGATTGATCAGTATTTGGGGGAAGTCCTCCATGACCCGGGCCAGGTCCGCCAGGGGTTTGTTCTCCCGCAGCATCACGGCCAGCACCTGCAGGGCGGTGATGATACCGTCCCCGGTGGTGGTGTGGTCCAGGAAGATGACGTGGCCGGACTGCTCGCCCCCCAGATTATAACCGCCCTCCACCATGGCCTCCACCACGTAGCGGTCTCCCACCGCGGTGCGCAGCAGACGGCAACCCTTATCTTTCAGGGCCACTTCCAGGCCCAGGTTGGACATCACCGTGCCCACCACGGTCTTGCGCCGCAGCCTTCCCTGGCGGTGGAGGTCCAGGGCGCAGATGGCCATGAGGTGGTCGCCGTCCACCACCTGTCCCTGGTGGTCCACCATAATCACCCGGTCACCGTCCCCATCAAAGGCTATTCCTAAGTCGGCCCGGTGGCGTTGCACCAGTTTGGCCGCCACCTCCGGATAGGTGGAGCCGCACTTGTTATTGATATTCTTACCGTTGGGCCGCACTCCCACGGTAATCAGGTCCGCGCCCAATTCTTCCAAAACCTCCGGGGCCACCTTATACGTAGCGCCGTGGGCGCAATCCACCACGATCTTCAGACCGTCCAGATCCAGATCTTTGGGGAAGGAATTCTTGAGGAAGGAGATGTAGCGGCCCCGGGCATCGTCGATGCGGAAGGCCTGGCCGATTTCGGTGGCCGTGGGCCGGGCCTCGTCCATGCCCCGATCGGTCATCAATTTCTCGATGTGGGCCTCTATCTCATCGGGGAGCTTGAAGCCGTCCCCGGAAAAAAACTTGATGCCGTTGTCCTGATAGGGGTTGTGGGACGCGGAAATGACCACTCCGGCATCGGCCCGCATGGAGGAGGTAATGAACGCGATCCCCGGGGTGGGCAGCGGCCCCAAGAGCAGCACGTCCACACCCATGGAACAGATACCCGCAGTGATGGCGTATTCCAGGAGATAACCGGAAAGGCGGGTGTCTTTGCCCACCACGATGCTGTCTTTTCCGGGGCTGGTTCTGATGACGTAGGCCAGGGCCCGGCCCAGTTGCAGGGCCACCTCGGCGGTCATGGGATAGATATTGGCTATGCCCCGGACGCCGTCGGTGCCGAACAATTTTCTCGTATCACTCATGGTCGGTTCAAGAAGCTCCATATTTTCGAAAAAATAATGTTAGAATTTATCATAATCCGACGCAAAATAAACCAGCAATTCCCACGAGATTCCTCTCAGAGGGTATTCCGGTTGCTGCGGAGCATCCCCCCGGCGCCGGGGGCCGGCATCAGAGCAATTCTGCTTGTGATTTTTGGGATTTTATGATGATTATGGAATCTGGCAAAGGGCTTTCTTTCCCTGAAAGAGAACTTCGATGAAACCCGGGACCATCTGCAGAGGCATCTTGCTGGGCCTGTGCTGCGGCCTGGTGGCGGCAGTTGGGCCACACCTGGCCGCGATTGCCCAAGACGCGGGCAAGGCCCCTGCTGCCTCCACTTCCTCCTCTGCCCTCACCACTCCCACCGCTCCTGCTGCCCCTACTGCCCCTACTGCTCCCACGACTCCAGCTTCTCCCGCTGCCCCCACTACTCCCATTGGGCCCGCTTCTCCCACTGCCCCCTCCCTCACCTCTCCGTCCCCTCTCCCGGAGCCCACCCAGCTCCCCCCTCCCCCCCCGTCCCCCGCGCCCGGGAAATTGGCCCTGGATTATTTTGCCAGCGGTGGCGCCCATCTGGAAAAGGGGGATCTGGATCGAGCCATTGCCGATTATACCGAAGCCATCCGGCTAAAACCCGATTTTTTTGCGGCCTATCTGAACCGGGGGACCGCCCAGAGAAAAAAAGGGGAAATCGATGGGGCCCTGGCCGATTACACTCAGGCCCTCCAACTAAAACCCGATTTATATGATGCCTACACCTTACGGGGAATCTGTTACAGCAAAAAGGGGCAGTACCAGGAGGCCATTGCCGATTACACCAAGGCCTTAAATAAAAAGCCTCATTATTTGAATTACTTAGGTCTGGCCTGGGTCTTTGCCACCAGCAAAAACGACCAATACCGGAACGGTGCCCGGGCCCTGGAATTAGCCGAAAAATCGGTGCAGCTCCATAGAAACGCCCATTCCCTGCAGATTCTGGCGGCCGCCTACGCAGAGGCCGGTAAATTCAAAGAGGCCGTGGCCACCCAGGAAGAGGCGCTGGGCCTGTTAATCAAACCAGGACCCGTCCCCCCCAAGGACCTCGCTCCTTACGAACGCCAACTCCAGGCCTATCAGGGCCACAAGCCCTGGAGGGAATAGAAGTTTAGCCAGAAAAAATTTACCTGATTAAGAAACCTCCCAAATTCTGCAAGTTAGACCCACTTCTCTCTATTTCCTCGCTTTTCAATAATTCCTCCTAAAAATATTTACATTTCCAAGTGATTGATTTTTAAATTTTTGTGATATTATCCATTCCTCGATACATCTTCACCAAAAATTCGACAATCTTCAGAGGGAAACCCTTAGAGAGGGCTCCACCAATCCCTTTTTTTGACGTTGCCCTGGTCTGCCGCATAATCTGGAGGAAAATAGAGTAGATACCGGTTACGTGAGAGGATTTCATTAGCTTAAGGAAGAGTAATTCTATGACCTGCCAGAAGTTGGTTAGCATAATATTATGTTTTTTCATCTTGATTCCGCCCACACAGGGCTGGAGTCAGCGATACGGGGACCAAGCCCGGTTTAACATACAGCAGATAGAGCCGGGGCAGGCCCCCAGTAGAGCCCCCCAAAGTCAGCAACCGTGGCCTCAGCCAACCCAGCCCAGTACAGAATTGCCCCCCCAGGCGGTCACCCCATTAGCGCCTATCCAGGTGATGACCACTGCCCCCCGCCAGCCGGAGGAGATTTCCGAGGTGGAAAGGCGGGCCTGGGAGCAACACCTGTTTCTGAAACAATTCGGCTATAGTTTCTTTTACCAGCCCCCGGCTTCTTTTTTGCCTGTGCAGGCGGTGCCGGTGGGGCCCGATTATGTTATCGGCCCCGGAGATACCATCAAAATAATCGTTTGGGGAAGCGTCCAGGGGGAGTACAACCTCACCGTCAATCGCAACGGCCAGATCGATATTCCCAAGGTGGGGGTGGTGCCCGTGAGTGGCCTCACCTTCGGGCAATTGCGTCAGGTGATGGACCGGGAGTTTGCCCGCTTCTATATCAACTTTCAAATGAATGTGACCCTGGATAATTTGCGCACCATCCAGGTGTTCGTGGTGGGCCAGGCCAGATTTCCCGGGAGCTATGCGGTATCTTCCCTTTCTACCCTGGTGAATGCCTTGTTTGCCGCCGGCGGACCCGGTAAGTCCGGTTCCCTTCGCCATATTCAGGTGCGCCGGGGCGGTAAGGTGATAACCCATTTCGATATGTACGACTTTCTCCTGCGGGGTGACAAGAGAAAGGACATCCGGCTGCAGTCCGGGGATGTCATCTTTATTCCGCCCATCGGCCCGGTAGCGGCCATCGGCACCCCAAGGGCTGAAGACAATAATGTGAAGACCAAGGAATCTAGTAAGGCAAGCGGTTCCGAGGCGGGGGGACCGGTGAAGGTTCCTGGAATCTTTGAATTAAAGACGGAAAAGACCCTCAATGATCTTCTGAAGTTGGCCGGTGGATTGGGTGACACGGCCTTCAAAAGCCGGGTGCAGGTCCTGCGGGTGAAAGGGCAGCAGGAGATGGTATTGTTTGATGATGACCTGGAAAAAGTCCTGGCCCGCCGGGATCTTAAATTAGGGGATGGAGACTTTGTGAAGATCTTCCCCGTCCCTAGCCTGGTGGAGAAAAAGGTGGTTATCGCCGGGGCTGTCAAGAACCCGGGGGAATTCGGGTATCGGGATAACCTGCGGGTCAGCGATTTAGTGGCCTATGCCGGCGGCCTATTGCAACAGGCCGATAAAAGGGAAGCCGAAATTACCCGGGTGATTATTACTCCCCAAGGGCCGGAAACGACGCGGCTCCGCCTCAAACTTTTCGCAGCTTTGAATAAGGTGCTCCGGGACGATGTGGTCCTCAAGCCCAATGACTATCTATTTATCCGCACCGTGCCGGATTGGGATATCTTTAAAACCGTGGAGGTTGCCGGGGAAGTCAAGAGCCCGGGGACCTATGCCATTAAGAAAGGGGAGCCCCTGAGTTCGGTGCTGGCCCGGGCCGGGGGCTTTACTGATACGGCTTATCTGCTGGGGGCGGTGCTCCTCCGGGAATCCACCAAACAAATCCAAAAGCAGCAATTGAAAGCGGCCCTCGACCGCCTGGAAGCGCGGGCACTGGCAGCCGCGGGAGAAAAAGCCGTAACTGGTGTCGACACCGAAGAGGGCAAACGCGCCGAGGTTTTCGCAAATCAGCAGCAAATGCTGATCGCCTCTTTGAGAAAGGTGGAACCTATAGGAAGGGTGGTAATCAATTTGCGTGATCCTGAGCGTCTCCGGGGGACTCCAGAAGATGTCGCTTTGCAGGAAGGGGATCGGCTGATGATCCCCCAAACGCCAGGGACGGTGAACGTTGTGGGCGCAGTCTTTTCTCCCACGGCCCTGGTTTATGCTCCAGATATGACGATAAGAGATTATCTCACCATGGCCGGGGGCACCACGGAAATAGCCGATGATAAAGAAATCTACGTGATTAAAGTCAATGGCAGCGCGGTGAGTCGCAAGGGGGTCTCCTGGCTGGGAGCCGGCTGGGACGGGACCAAATACGCTTACCATCCTGGCGGCTTGAGATCCATGCCCCTCGACCCCGGGGATACTATCGTGGTGCCGGAGAAGGTGGAGCGCATCGCCTGGCTTAAAGAACTTAAAGATATCACCACGATTCTCGGCCAAATAGCCTTGACCGCCGGAGTGGTCCTGATCGGTCTCAAAAGATAAGGATTCCGGGGGGCGGCCGATACTGACAATGCCAGTGATCTTTTGTATTTCTGCCTCTCAGTTCCAGGCCAGCCGGTCATGGAGGATTGTATTGAGTTAACCAGAAGGCTGGTTATAACCTGGTCGCCACCTCTGCCTTTTTCATAAAGAACTGCTTATTCCACTACATTTCATCCGCCCAATGGATGCAGTTGACCGGGCAGGCGTCCATGGCCTGCTGAACCTTCTCCTCCGGGGCGCCCCCGGGATGGAGGACCTGGGCAAACCCCAGGGATTCATTTAAGGTGAAAACCTCGGGGCAGATCTCCACGCAGGCGCCGCAGGCAATACATTCATCTTCTACAATCAGGGGTATATGATCCGCCATCGCCAGTTTCTCCTTTCCTTCAGCCCTGACCTTATCTCGCTCCCCTAAAGAAGATAGTCACCCGGTGCTTCTCCGGTCCAGTGCGCCCCCGGGAAAAACGTCCTAAAAAGGGAGAATTTTTCTGGGGCAGCCTCTCCCAGTCCTCCGGAGCCCCGGCCGCGCCCTGCGCCCCTTCCCCCATGAGCAGCAGATAACGCAGGGATGACACCTCCCAGAGGGGGGCGATGGACTGCCCCGGGGGGGGCCAGCCGTAAACCACCCCCTGGGGCCGGAAATCCCGGATCACCTGAAAGACATCCCCCGGCTGCACCAGGGGGCAAACGGGCAGTCCGGCCTGGAACTCCCCTTCTCCCTTGTCCACCGCCAGAAAATCCAGGCCCGCGGCTGTGGCCAGGGGCGCCAGGGCCGCGGTGAGATAGCCCCGGCCGGCCCCGGCCTCCAGCAAGCGTTTCACCCCCAGCCGTCTCAGGTACCGGAGCAGCCGGCGCGGCCACTCCCGGGACGGGAAGAAAAAAACCCCTGTGGCCTGGGACAAACCCATGAACCAGGCCTCCGGGTCCGCCAGGGGGGCGCTAATCTCTTGCCACCGGGCCTCCGGCAGCAGGTAATCCAGGGGGCCTTCACCCGGCTGCGGCAGACGGACCAAGGCCCGGGCGAATTCCTGAAAGCGCCGCTGCCCTTGAAAATGGGGGGAAGGATGGCAGAGTTCCATAATCTTTTCTCAGGGGCCCATTTTAAATCTCGGGAAAAGCCCGTGGAGATTGAGTCTTATCCTTTTGGATTGAAGTTTCTCCGTTTTTTGCCATAATAGCAACGACCCCTTGTTCAATTTTTCTCATGGGGTCGTTTTGGGGGCGCTCCCATTTCAACCATGTCCTGTTTTCCTGAAAATATCAAGCCACCATCAGGACGCCGCCAGAGGTCCCTTTGGGCTTTGGACCTCGCCGTCAGGACCCGCAAATGGCTCCGGCTGGGCAGCCTCTTCCTGTTATGTTTGGCCCTTCTCCCGGGATTGGGTGGGTGCCAACGAGGCTCCAAATCGGGGGGACAGGCCCTGTGCATCGCCGGTTCCACCTCGGTGCAGCCCTTTGCCGAGAAGCTGGCAGAAGTATACATGCACCAGCACCCGGGGATGCGCATCGATGTGCAGGGGGGAGGCTCCAGCGCCGGTATTTTCGCGGCCCAGCAGGGCGCGGCCAACCTGGGGGCCTCTTCCCGGGAACTGGTGGCCGCGGAGAAGAACCTCCACGAAATTTCCATTGCCTGGGACGGCATTGCGGTAATTGTCCACCCCAGCAATCCCCTCAATAATCTCAGTCTGCAACAATTGCGGCAGCTCTTTCAAGGGAAGATCACCAACTGGCAGGCCCTGGGGCTGCCCCCCCATGCCATTGACCTCATCACCCGGGAGGAAGGTTCCGGCACCCGGGAAGCCTTTGAACACCTGGTGATGGGCAAGACCTTGATTACTCCGGCCGCGCTGGTGCAGGACTCCAACGGCGCGGTGCGGGAGATTGTCGCCGGGGACCCCTACTCCCTGGGTTATATCTCCGCGGGCCTGGTGGATGAGCGGGTCAAGGCGGTGGCCATCGACGGCGTCATGCCCACCCGGGAGAACATCAAGAATCAGAAATACAAACTGGTGCGCCGCTTTCTCCTGGTGAGCCGCGAGCCCCCGGCCGGGGAGTGCAAGGCCTTCGTGGATTTCATCCTCAGCCCCCAGGGCCAGGGCCTCCTGGAAGCCGAAGGTCTGGTGGGAGTGAAGTAGTGGATAAGGGAAAATTCGTCGAAAGGGTCTTCTTCCTCCTGGCCCTGTCCTCCATCAGCTCCCTGGTCATCATCACCATTTTCATCTTTGAGGAAGGCCTGCCCCTGATCCTGCACACGGGGCTCAAGGATTTTATTTTCTCCACCCATTGGGCCCCCACCAAGGGTTATTTCGGCATCGGCGCCATGATCGTCTCCTCCATCCTGGTCACCCTGGGGGCCATGGTCCTGGGGGTGCCCCTGGGTCTGGCCTGCGCCATTGTCCTGGCGGAGTTTTCTTCAGAGCGGCTGCGGCGTCTCTTAAAACCCACCCTGGAGCTCCTGGCCGGCATTCCCTCGGTGGTCTACGGCTTCCTGGGGGTCATCTGGCTGGTGCCTTTGATCCGGGATCACCTGGGCGGCCCCGGTCTGTCATTGTTGGCCGCGGCGGTCATCCTGGGCATCATGATCCTGCCCACGGTGATCAGCATCTCCATCGACGCCCTCACCGCGGTGCCGGACGTCTACCGGGACGGCTCCATCGCCCTGGGGGCCACGGAGTGGCAGACGGTGCGGCGGGTGGTGCTGCCGGCGGCCTCCTCCGGCATCATCACCGCCATCATCTTAGGGATGGGCCGGGCCGTGGGGGAAACCATGGCGGTGATCATGGTGGCCGGCAACGCCTTGAAAATCCCCTCCTCCATCCTGGACCCGGTGCGCACCCTGACCAGCAACATCGCCCTGGAGTTGGGCTATGCCGCGGGCCGCCACCGGGAGGCCCTGTTCGCCACCGGCATCGTCCTTTTCATCATCATCATGATCCTTAACTTTTCGGCCACTATCATCACCCGGCGGAGGTAAGCATGGCCCGGCGTCTTCACCCCCGCCTCACCCAAGCTTTTGCCAAGACCCTGTTGTGGGCCCTCACCGGGCTCACCCTGCTGATTCTGATCTTCATTATTGTCAATATCTCCATCAAGGGCCTGCCCCAGGTAACCTTGAGCTTCCTCTCCCAGGACCCCACGGACATGGGCCGCCACGGGGGGATTTTCTCCACCATCGTCTCCACCGTCTATATCACCCTCCTGGCCATCGCCCTGGCCTCCCCCCTGGGGGTGGGCACGGCCATCTATCTCACGGAATACACCCGGGAGGGCTGGGCCACCCGCATCATCCGCTTCGGCGCCGAATGCCTGGCCGGAGTGCCCTCCATCATCCTGGGCCTCTTCGGCTTTGTGCTTTTCGTCATGAAACTGGGCTTCGGCTGGTCCATCCTCTCCGGGGGGCTGACTCTGGCCATCATGATTCTGCCCATCATCATCCGCACCGCGGAGGAGGCCATCAAGGCCGTGCCCCAGGATTACCGCCAGGTCTGCTATTCCTTGGGCATGAGCCAGTGGCAGACCATCACCCGCATCGTGCTCCCCAGCGCCCTCCCGGGCATCACCACCGGCATCATGCTCAGCGTGGGCCGCTCCCTGGGGGAGACCGCGGTGCTCCTCTTCACCGCGGGCGCGGCCCTGCGCGCACCCACCTCCCTTTTCGACTCCGGACGCACCATGGCCGTGCATTTCTATATCCTGGCCCGGGAAGGCATCTCCATGCCCAACGCCTACGGCACCGCAGCCATCCTCATGGTCTCCATTCTCCTCATCAACCTGGCGGCCTACAGCCTGATGCAGCGGCTGTTGCGGCGCTACTCGTGAGATGCCGCCGGACATGGGCCCCCGGCGCCAATCCTGCCTCCGGATCTGGAAGTTGACCCCGGTGCAAAGCGTAAGGATCATTTTCGGGGTGATTCTCCTGTCCCTGGCTTATCTCCTTGGCGTTCCCTATCCGGCTCCCATGGAGAAGCCCCCTGATAATCCCGTGATCACCATCGCCGCGGTGGGCGACATCATGATGGGCAGCGACTTTCCCGAGGCCAACCTGCCTCCCCGGGACGGCAAGGCTTTGTTCAAGGAAGTCAAGGAGATCCTCAGCAAGGCCGATGTCAGCTTCGGCAATCTGGAGGGGACTCTCTGTGACGGCGGGTTGACCACCAAAGATACTGAGAACCCCAACATCTTTGTCTTCCGCACTCCCACCAGGTTTGCGGCCAACCTCAAAGAGGCCGGCATTAAGGTGGTCTCCCTGGCCAATAACCATGCCATGGATTTCGGCTATTACGGCAAATTCTCCACCAAGAAGGCCCTGGATGAGGCCGGAGTCAAACACTCCGGCCCGGATGAGGGCCTGGCGGAATTGACGGTCAGGGGCGTGAAGATCTGCTTGATCGCCTTGTCTTATGGGAAGCCCCCCAGGTCGATCCTCTATCCCCAACAGGTCCTGGGAGAAATTGAGGCCCTGGCTCCCAAATACGATCTCCTCCTGGTCTCCGTCCACGGCGGCCGGGAGGGACGTTCCGCCCAGCACGTGAAGGACGCGCCGGAATACTTTTTGGGGGAATCCCGGGGCAACCTGGTGAAATTCGCCCATGAGGCCATCGACCGGGGCGCCCACCTGGTCCTGGCCCATGGCCCCCATGTCCCCAGGGCCCTGGAGATCTATCAGGGACGGCTCATCGCCTATAGCCTGGGGAACTTCTGCACCTACAAGGGCATGAATCTGGACGAGGAATGCGGCTATGCGCCGCTGCTCTGGGTGGAGGTCAATAAAAAAGGGAAATTTCTCCAGGGAAAAATCTATTCCTTCCTCCAGGTGCGGCCGGGGGGGCCCAAGGCGGATAAGGAGGGTCGGGCCTTTAAGCTCATGAAGACTCTGTCTTTGGAAGACTTTCCGGCCACCAGCCCCCTCTTTGTGGGCACCGATGCCATTCTGCCCCTGGCCGCCGGCAACAAGGGGGAATAATCATTCCTATTTCCTTGATCAATCCGACGGCTTAGAGCCCGATGCCGAGGAGCCCTGGATGCCTCTGCCTGCGAAACTCCTGCTATGGTCCCCCTGGTTAGTCTTCTTCCTGATTAACCTGGTTTTCGTGGGAGTCACCTTAGCATTATTGTTGATCCTCAGGCTTTGCAGCCACTATCAGGTGAGGCAGCGCCATAACGATGTGGCGTCCGCGGTGTTCAACCGGGCGGGGGCCATTCACGGCATCATTCTGGCCTTTGTGGTCATCGTCTTGTGGCAGCAATACGACAAGGCCTATGAGGATGCCCTCAAGGAAGGCACCGAAGCCCGGGAATTGTATCGGGACCTCTGCCTCTATCCCAATCAGCATCAGGTCCAGGGGGGCCTCCAAGCCCTAAAGGTTTTTGCCAGGTTGGTGGTGGAAGACGAGTATCCAGCCATGAAAAAAATGGAGGCCAGCCCGGCCACGGAACAGGCCATGAACGTCCTCTGGGCCCAAACCCTAAAAATTAACCCCCAAACCCCCCAGGAGCAGGTTCTTTATACCAAGATTATCAGAACCCTGGAAAGCCTCTCCAAACTGCGGGGGCAACGGTTGATAGAGATGGAAAGCAGCCTGCCGCCCATGATCTGGGCGGCCTTGATCGCCGGCTCCCTGGTGATCCTCTTTTTTGCAACTCTATTCGGTGCGGAAAAATGGTGGTGGCACGTCTTGTTGACCTCAATGTTGGCCATCATCATTGCCACCACCTATTTCCTTATCATAGAATTGGACTATCCCTTTATGGGGGGCATATCCGTAGAGCCCGCCAGTTATCAGATGTTGCTGGAAACCATCAATGAGAAATAAATCATGGCCACCAACCCTCTAAAACCTGTAAGGTTGAGGAAATTCCCGTAAAATATAACGGCAAAGAGCCTTCGCAAAAAATGGGGGGTATCATCCCCCCTTTTCCAGAAATTATGAACCTAGCATCCCAGTCCAAAATCCGCCTGGAACAGCTCTCTTTCTTTTACGGCGATTTCCAGGCCCTGAACAACCTCAACCTGGAGGTCCGGCCCCAGGAGATCTTCGGCCTCATGGGCCCGGCCAAAAGCGGCAAGAGCACCCTGCTTAGGGTCCTGAACCGCATGTGCGACCTTATCCCCGGGGCCCGGGTGGCAGGCCGGGTCTGGCTGGATAACGAAGATATCTTGGCCCCGGACTGCGACGTGGTCAATCTCCGCCGCCGGGTGGGGCTGGTGCTCAGCAAACCCATGCCCCTGCCCCGCTCCATCCGGGAGAATCTCATACTCGCCCCCCGCCTGGCCGGCCGGCCCCGCCAGGAGCTGGAAGAGCTGGTGGAAAGAAGCCTCCGGGCCGCGCAGATCTGGGAGGAGGTCAAGGACCGGCTGCAGGATTCGGCCCTCAAGCTCTCCGGGGGCCAGCAGCAGCGCCTCTGCCTGGCCCGCACCCTGGCCATGGAGCCGGAGGTGGTGCTCCTGGACGAGCCCACCAGCGGCCTGGACCCCATTTCCACGGCCAAGATCGAAGAGACCTTGTTTGAACTGAAAAAGAATTATACTATCATCCTGGTGAGCAACAACACCAAGCAGATCGCCCGGGCCACGGACCGGGTGGCCTTTCTGCTCATGAGTCAGATCATCGAGATCGGCGAGACGCACCGGGTCTTTACCGTTCCCAAAGACAAACGTACTGATGACTATATCTCCGGCAGATTCGGATAAAACCCGGCAATGCCCTCTGGAAGGGATCATTACCCTCAGGCGTCTCAATCTTTACTACGCCGACTTCCATGCCCTCATAGAGGTCAACGGCGCGTTTCAGCAGCAGGCCATCACCGCGCTCATCGGCCCCTCGGGCTGCGGCAAATCCACCCTGCTCCGCACCCTTAACCGCATGAACGACCTCATCCCCGGGGTGCGGCTCACCGGGGAGGTGCTCATCGACGGGCAAGACATCTATGCCCCCGAGACTGACCTCACTCAACTCCGCAAAAAAGTGGGCATGGTCTTTCAACGCCCCAATCCCTTCCCCTTATCCATTTACGACAACGTGGTCTACGGCCCCCGCCTCCATGGCCGCCCCCCCCGCCAGGAACTAGAGAACCTGCTGGAACATTCCCTGGCCGCGGTGCAACTCTGGGAGGAGGTGAAAGACCGCCTGAAGAGCCCGGCCCTGGCCCTCACCGAAGAGCAGCAGCAACGCCTGTGCATCGCCCGCCTCCTGGCGGTGGAGCCGGAAATCCTGCTGATGGATGAGCCCTGCTCCGCCCTGGACCCCCTGGCCACCCTGCGCCTGGAGGAACTGATGCGGGAGCTGAAAAGGCTCTATACCATCATCATCGTCACCCACAACATGCAGCAGGCGGCCCGGGTCTCCGACGACACGGGCTTCATGTACCTGGGGGAACTGGTGGAATTCGGGGAGACGGGCCAGATCTTCACCCGGCCCCGGGACGCGAGGACGGAGGATTATATTACCGGGAAGTATGGTTGATGTTGCGGGAAGAGGGCAGTGACCAAAGGGGGGCGAGGACGCCCGCCCTATGGGTCCCTGCCCTCCCCCCATATCCTTCCCATGTCCCGCGCAGGTTTTCACTGAGCCGGGCGATGGCGGAGATGTCCCCATCGCCCCAGCCCAGGCCCGCGCCGCTTGGTGCAGGTGAGAATCATCTAACGGGCCCTCTACCCTTAACTTATGGCGATATCATTGACGGCAATCGGCTGATCTTGAGTAATGATGATTTCCCGGGCGAAGTCTTTGCCGGGAGAATTATCAGAGGCCAGGATATGGGCAATGCCGTTGACGTTTTCCCAACGCCCCATCACATGCTTATGGCCGAACAGAACCACGTCCACCCTGTTATAAATAGTGCGCATCAATTGGCGGGCATCCGTCAACTCCATTAAGGGGTCATGG
The DNA here is from genome assembly GCA_020060385.1 of Syntrophobacterales bacterium. GTDB lineage: Bacteria > Desulfobacterota > Desulfobaccia > Desulfobaccales > 0-14-0-80-60-11 > SURF-52. The sequence continues at coordinate 19,499 of JAGVAH010000153.1, forward strand.
TGGATAAAGGGATGATGGTGGAAGAAGAGCAGCTTTTTGAAAGCTTGGGAAAATGGATCCGATAAAATGGTGTCCAAGAAGCGGAGCTGCCTCTCTCCCACCTCGCCGCAGGCAAAATCAAAGGGGTGATCCGTTTCCAAATTGGTATCCAGGGCGATGAGCATGATCTTCAAGTCGCCTTCCCGGAGAAGATTGACCACTGGCGTCTGGTCCCCGGTAAAGGTCCCTCCCTGTTTCAGGGGAATAGACAGCATTGTGTCGAACCTTTCCGCCCTCTCCTGGCTATAGAAATTTCCTGCCGCTCCAAAATCATGGTTTCCCGGGCAGATGAAGATTCGCCCCTGAAAAGGTTCCAGGGCCTCAAAGGCCCGGTGGAACTGCTCCTCGTGGCCATCGTCCGCAATGTCGCCGGTGATGATGAGATTATGCTGGGGATAATGTCTCTCGATGTATTTCAAGGTGGCCGTTGTCTGGCTATTATCCTCCTCATGCATATGAAAATGCAGATCGCTGATATGGATAAATTTCATGGCCATTCCCTCCTTTTCACCAAGGATGGTAACTGCCTTTCCCTCCCGCAATAATCATTTCCCGCTCAGGTGCTCCATAACCTTAGCGATGGCGGAGATGTCCTCGTCCCCCCAGCCCCGGGCCACGCCCAGGCGGTAGAGGTGCAGCAGCATCTGTCCCAGGGGCACCGGCGCGCCGGACTCATACGCGGTGTCCACCACGAACTTGGCGTCCTTGCTCAGATGCTTGAAGGGAAAGGCCGCAGGATAACTCTGCTCCCGCAGGTTGGCGGCCTTCACCTGGAACATGGGGGCGTTCATGGCCCCGGAGGCCACCGTGTCCAGCATGGCCTCGAAATCCAGGCCCCCCAGCCGGCCAAAATTGAGGCATTCCGCGAACCCCGCCATCATGATCCCCAGGAGCAGGTTGATGAACATCTTCATCATGGACCCCTGGCCCACCCCACCGCAGTAAATCACCTTCTTCCCCATGGTCAGGAGCAGGGGCTCCAGTTCCTGGATCTTTTCCCGGGGCCCCCCGGCCAGGATGACCAGGCTCCCTTCCTGGGCGGGTTTTTTGGTGCCGGAGACCGGCGCGTCAATAAAGGCCGCCCCGGTGAGGGCCAGCCTGGCCGCCATTTCCCGGGTGTACCGGGGGGAGACGGAACTCATGTTGATGAAGGTCTTTTTCTCATTAAAAGCCGCAGCCGCCCCCTCCGGGCCCCAGAGGCAGGCGTCCAGGGCTTCGGGGCCGGTGAGCATGGCGATGATGATCTCCGTGGCCTGGGCCAGATGCCTGGGGTCGGAGGCCACCCCCGCCCCCATCTCGGCCAAGGGCTCGGATTTGGCCGCGGTGCGGTTATGGACCATCAGGGGATAGCCCGCCCGGAGGATATTGGCGGCCATGGCCCCACCCATTATTCCCAAACCCAGAAAACCGACTTTTGCTTTCATTTTTCCACCCCTCATTATTGGCTGGGAAACCCCCAATAAATTAAGACCGGGAGGTTCCCCAGTCAAATTTTATCAAGGGTTGGCCCCAGATAAACCCTGGCCTGCCAGAAGGATAAGATAACCCTCAAACCCTATCCCTCTGGCCCCACCAATTTCCCCAGGTTCCTATTTACATTCCCTTCGGGGATGTGGTAATTTTGAGTTGATATGGTCGGCTAAGGGTGCAGGCAGCCTTGAAAATTGCGGCCTGCCGGTGCCTGCACCGGCCCGGGGTTCTCCCAGCCGGTAAGTTTCCGGGTTCTTCCCCAGCGGGCGCCTCAGAAACTTAGGGCCTTGGTGGGGATAGGGGTAAGGGTCAGACTCTCCAGTTAAGATTTCTGGAGATCGGCGGTGTGAACTTTTCTCAGCCTCGTCAAAGGAGGAAGGCGCCATGAATGCAGCATTCGTCATCCTGGGAGCCCTGGCCGTGGCCATCGGCGGCTACCGCTGGTACGCCGGCTACGTGGACCGGAAAGTGGTGGAGAGTGACCCCCACCGCGTGACTCCCGCCAAGATGTACATGGATGGGGTGGATTTCATGCCCACATCCAAAAATGTGCTCTTCGGCTACCAGTTCAAGAGTATCGCCGGGGCCGGACCGGTGGTGGGCGCCATCATCGCCCTGCAATGGGGTTGGCTCCCGGCCCTGATCTGGCTCTTTCTGGGGGTCCTGTTCATCGGCTGGGTGCACGATTATCTGGCCGGCGTGGTGGCCATGCGCTCCGACGGCCTGTCTTTAGGCGGCTTGAGTTACAAGCTGATCTCTCCCCGGGCTCGTACCATTCTGCTCTCCTTTGTATATTTTTATCTTTTGCTGCTGGCCGGGGCCTTCGGGGGCGTCATTGCCGGGGCCTTGATCAAACTGCCTTCCGGCCCCCTGGCCGTCTTGATCCTGGGCCTGGCCGGGGCCCTGGCGGGCCAGATGCTTTACCGCTGGCGGGTCAACATCCTGGTGATGACCGTGGTCTGCGTGGCCATCGCCCTGGTGGGCATCAAGCTGGGAGACATGTTCCCCGCGCCCGTGCTCATCGGCTCCCTGGCCAATAGCAAGTTTACCTGGGGCCTCTTTGCCGTCATCTTCTGCTATATCAGTGCGGTGCTGCCCATCTGGCGCTTCGGTCTGCCCCTTAATTACGTGGCCTTTTATATCGTCATGTTTGGCTTGATCGGCGGCATCATCGGCATCTTCGTGGGTCTGCCCCCGGTTAGCGCTCCCGCTTACAATCAATTTACCATCGGCATCGGGCCCTTGTGGCCCATCCTCTTTGTCACCATCGCCTGCGGGGCCTGCTCCGGCTGGCATGCCATGGTCTCCAGCTCCGGCACCTGCCGCCAGTTGGAATCCGAGTGTGACGCCAAGCCGGTGCTGGCCGGCTCCATGTTCACGGAAATGGTCCTGGGGGTGGTGGCCCTGATGACCGCGGCCGCGGCCATCCCTTATACCCAATACCAGTCGTTGATGAAGTCCGGGGGCGCGGGCGCGGTCTTTGCCACCGGACTCTCCAATCTGCTGAATATCATCGGCCTGCCCATTGCTTACGGCAAGACCATGGCCACGGTGATCATCATCATCCTGGCCATCACCGTCATGCAACTGGTGCTCCGGTTCATGAAGGTGGCGGCCGTGGAACTGGTGGGCGATCAGATCCCGGTAATGCGCAGCGGCCCGGTGGCCACCTTTGTAGCCGCGGTCCTGGTGCTCCTGCTGATCATGACCGGCTGGTGGCAGTACCTGTGGATCCTCTTCGGGGGCGCCAACCAGTTGCTGGCCTCCCTGGCCCTGCTGGTGGCTTCCCTGTGGCTACTGTCCCAGGGGAAAAAGGCCACCTTCGCCCTCATCCCCATGTGGTTCATGTTCATCACCACCATCGCCGCCCTGCTCTATACCTCCTTTAACCTGTTGAGCAAGGTGGCCGAGGGCAAGGTCAAAGGCGAAGCCCTGATCGGCAACGGCCTCATGGGCATCGTCGCCCTCTTCCTGGTGGTGGCGGCCATCATGCTTCTGGCCGACGGCCTCAAGGCCCTGAAACGCTACAAGGAACCGGGCCGCGCCCTGCCCGTGGAAGGGAAATGAGGCGGTTGATATTCGACATGATTAAAAAATTAACCACCAAGACACAAAGACACAAAGAATCACTAAGGAAAGAACAATATGGTTTGGCGCCGGGCGCCAAACCATAATTCCTTATCTTTGTGAACCTTAGTGTCTTTGTGTCTTGGTGGTGAAAAAAATTGGAGGACTACCCTCATGACTGAGGAGAAAAAAGGCGGTTTTCTGAAGGCCGTCAAGGAATTCATTTACGGCATGGCGGCCCACGATTCCGCCCGTTTCGCCCTGAAGACCCGGGCCAACATGGAGCACCTCTTCATCCTGGTGACCATGGGGGACCTGGTGGGGGTGCCGCTCTTGCCCCCCTATTACTCCCTGCGCCTGCTGCCCTACGTGGTGCCCCAGATCGCCACCTGGAAACGGCGCATGCTCCGGGAGAAGGATTTGACGGATACATTGGCGTAAGAAAGCGGTCAGCTGCCAGCGATCAGCTGTCAGCTAAAAAAGAATTTATTTGGGGAAAACTTTATTGCATGACCGCACTCTTGCCTTAAAATACTTTTAGAAGTACAATTAAAAGTATTATTTGGAGGCGCACCATGGGTAAATTACCCAATATAGTGCCGATCAGCGATTTAAGGCAGGATGCGGCCAAGGTTCTGAAGCAAGTACGCGAATCCAAGGAACCCCTGATCATCACCCAGCGAGGTCGCGCGGCCGCGGTTATGCTCAGTGTGGAAGAATATGAGCGTTCCGAACGCGATAAAGAAATCTTGCGCCTTTTAGCCAGGGGGGAACGGGAGATCGCCGCCGGCAAAGGCTATGATCTGGAGACCGTATTGGCGGAAGCCAAAGACCTGGCCGAGCCGGACCGACTTTTAGTTAAGGAATTGAAGGGCCGCCTCCAAGAAGTGGCGGGGGACCGGCTCCAGGCCGTGATCGCCTATGGGTCGCGAGTCTGGGGGCACCCCACTCCCGAATCTGACCTGGACGTGGCCGCGATTATCCGGGATTTGACTCCGGAAATGGAAGAAGCCTTGCAGGAAGCGGCTTACCAGGTTATGTGGGACCATGATTTTTACCCCCTCATCTCCCTCAAGGTCTTTGACGCCAAAAAATTTTCGTTCTTACAGGAGCAAGGGTTTTCTTTTTATTGCAAGGTGGCCCAAGAAGGGGTTCGCATGTGAATCTTTCGGCGGAAGTTAAGGCCTTGATGGCCAAGGCCCGCCATGCCTTGGAAGTTGCGGGAAGGCTTCTGGACAGTGAGGATTTCGGCGAGGCCGCTGGTAGAGCTTATTATGCCATGTTTTATGCAGCCCAGGCTCTTTTAATAGCCCACGGCATTAAAGTTGTAAAACATTCATCCGTGGCTTCCGTGCTGGGCAGAGAATTTGCGAGAACAGGGAAGATAGACCCCAAATTCCACGGCATAATATTAAATGCCCGCCAGGTTCGTGAAACCGCAGATTACGAGGTTTTCGATGAAGTCAGCGAATCCACGGCCCGATCAACGGTTGAAGACGCCCGGTCCTTTATTTTGGAAATTGAGCGACTGCTGTATGAATGATATTACAGGGTCATGGCGGCCACGGGCCGCCCTATTGCCGATAGCATATATTTTCAATTTCAATTTTTTGCTGCAAGCTGAAAGCTGATAGCTGTCAGCTTCACCGGAGGTGCCCCATTTCACTCGCCACATTCATTAAAGAGCATCCGGAACGCCGCTACTTGATGTTCGGCGGCAAGGGCGGCCTGGGCAAGACTACCTTCTCCGCGGCCGCGGGCTACTGGCTGGCGCAGCAGGGCCACAAGGTCCTGGTCTTTTCCGTGGACCCCCAGGCATCCTTGTCCGACATCTTCAAGCAAGACCTCTTCGGCAAGGGACCCATTAAGATCATGGACAATCTCTGGGCCCAGGAGATCGACGCGGACCACCGAATCAGGGCCTACCAGGAGGAAATCCGCCAGAAAATCCGGGACATGTACGGCTTCAAGGACCTGCCCGAAGAGATCGAGTCTTATATCGCGGCCGCGTCCGCGGAGCCGGCCATGGAGGAGTCCGCCATCTTCGACGCGGTGGTGGACATCGTGGTGGCCGGGGATTACGATTATTACATTTACGACCTGGTGCCCCTGGGCCACGCCCTCTATTACCTCTCCATGGCCACGGTCTACGACGCCTGGATCGGCAAAATCACCTCTTTGCGGGAGCAGATGCGGGAGTACGACCAGGTGGCCGCGCACCTGAAGAAGGACGCCACCATGGATGAAGACGCCATCCTGGACGAGCTGCTGTACATCAAGGACCGCATCCAGTCCAGCTCCCGCATCCTCACGGATAAGGAGAAGACCGCGTTCTTCTTCGTCTTGGTGCCCGAAGACATGATCATCGTCGACACCGTCAAGGCCGCGGAACTCTTCAGCAAGTTCAAGGTGCCCCTGTCCGGTTACATCGTCAACCGGGTGCTGCCCGCGGATCTGGGCCGGGAGAACATCCCCGAGTATTTGCGACATCGCCTGGATATGCAGGGCAAGTACCTGGCCAAGATCAAGGAGACCTTCGGTGGCCAGGTGCTCACCCAAGTGCCGGAGTTGGAACGGGACGTCACCGGGCTGACCATGATCTCCCGGGTGGCCGATTATCTCTGCAAGTGAGGCGTCATGGAAAACCAGATCACCACCAGTATGCGCAAATACCTCCAGGAGCATCCGGGCCTCAAGTTCCTCTTTTTCGGCGGCAAAGGGGGAGTGGGGAAGACCGTCATGGCCGGGGCCACGTCCCTGTGGCTGGCCGGCCAGGGGAAAAAAACTTTGCTCGCCTCCACCAACCCGGTTCATTCCTTATCGGGACTGTTGGACCTGGACGTCTTTGGCAAGATCACCCCCCTGCCGGGCGTGGATAGGGCCTTTGCCTACGAGATCGAAACCAAGGACACCATTGAAAAATCCAAGAAGGACATCCGGGACAAGATCAACTGGTTCCTGCGCTTCGCGGATCTGCAGCTCAAGGCCGATGAATTCGTGGATGCGGCCACCCTGAACCCGGCGTTTGAAGAGTCCGCCATGTTCGAAAACATGCTGGACCTGATGTTCAAGGAAGAGTTCGACGTCTATGTCTTCGACACTGCGCCCACCGCCAATGCCCGCCGGCTCCTGGGCATGTCCAAGATCTATTCCCTGTGGGTGGACAAAATGATGCGGAGCCGGGAGGAGGCCAAGTCCCTGCGCCAGTTGCTCTCCTTCTCCAAGAAGGAGGAAGCCGACCCCCTGATGGATTATCTGGTGGACTTCCGGCAGCGCATGGGCCATGCCCGGGAACTGCTGACCGACCCGAATCTCACTTCCTTCTTCTTCGTGACCTTGCCGGAAGCCCTGCCCATCGCGGTGATTACCCGGTTTTTAAAATGGTTCCAAGATTTCGGCATTCCCGTGGGCGGCATAGTGGTCAACGGCCTCTTGCCGGAGGGCGACCCCGAGAAGACCCCGGAATTTGTAAAAAACCGGCGGGAGATGCAGGCGGAGCATATGCAGACCATTTGGAAGCTCTTTGACGGTAACGTCCGGGCCCTGGTACCCCTGTTTGAAACGGAAATCCAGGGTATAGCTCCTTTGCAGCGCCTGGCGGAGACGCTGTTTGCCTGAGAGGGTGCGGGGGAGGAGATAGAGACTCCTGCCCCCCCAATCTCCCTCCTCCAATCCTTTACGGCCTGAATTTCCATTAATATGCAAATTACTCCCATAGATCAACAGCTGGCGCACCTGCAACAAGCAAAGGTCATGGAAATCCTCCACCAGGGCGCCGCCACCGGAGAAAAGGCCCTGGAATTGGCCCTGAGCGCCGTTTATTTTGCGGATCATGTCATTCAGGCGGTGGAGGCCGCCAACCTCCTGCCCCAGCCCATCGCCTGTGAAGAGGGGTGTTATTTCTGCTGCTGCAACCAAGTGGAGCTAACGCCGCCGGAGGCCCTGTCCCTGGGGCACTTTGTGGAGCTGTATTTTGCGGTGGAAAAGAAAAAGGAGCTGATGGCGGCTCTCCACCGCTCCCTTAACCTCCAGGCGGGGAAAAGCAAAGAGGAGATGGCCCGTATCCGGCCCCCCTGCCCTCTTCTTAAGGAAGGAAAGTGTGCGGCCTACCCGGCCCGGCCCCTGGTCTGCCGGGCCATGCACTCCCTGGATGCGAAAGCGTGCGCAGCGGCTTACAAAAAACGCGATCTCACCAGTCCCCCCTACTATGCCCATCGCCACGAGATCTATTTCTCCATCAGCCAGGGGCTGCTGGCCGGCTGCCAGGCCATGGGCTGCCAAGCCGCTCCCCTGGAGCTGGCCCAGGCCCTCTTGGATTATTTCGCCCAACCCCGTCCGGTGGAACGGTGGCTCCAGGGGAAAAAGGTCTTTCACACCTGATGGCTGAGATGAGATGATCTGATACCATTTCGCAATCAAAAGACATTGAACTGTAGGGGCGAATCTTGTATTCGCCCTGTGCGGGCGGGCGAACACAAGGTTCGCCCCTACAAGAAAATTGCC
>JAGVAH010000010.1 GCA_020060385.1 Syntrophobacterales bacterium
CCCCCGCTGGGGGGAGAGGGGATAAGAGGAAAGAACTTTTGGCAAATGCTATAATAATACGGTAAATAATTCTGGAACAGGGATAAACATTTGCAATAGCAGCACTGTTATCGGCAATAACGTTCTTTGCTTCACTGGACAAACCGGAATTTCTGCCCCCAATAATTATATCCTGATTGACCAGAACTCAGTGTTCGGCCCAGGCACCCATTACAGTGGAGGCGGCAGCCTGGTCGTCAAAACAGCAAACAACGCTGGATTCTAAGATATAAAAGTGAGGTCTGCCCTGCATTCTGAGGCCGACTGAACAGATGGACGCATGGTAATATGCAGGTAAAAAGGGCGGACCCTCGGGTCCGCCCTCTGTTTGACATTTGAGGTACGGGTGGGGTTTTCAGGTCCCCAGGCAAAAAACCCGGCCCCTGATCCCTGCCCCCTAACCCCTGCTTTAGTACATCCCTTCCATACCGCCCATGCCGCCGCCGGGCATGGCGGGCATCGGCGCTTCCTTCTTGGGCTTCTCGGCCACCATGGCCTCGGTGGTGATGAGCAGGGAGGCCACGGACGCGGCGTTCTGGATGGCGTAGCGGGTGACCTTGGTGGGGTCGATGACGCCCGCAACCATCAGGTCTTCGTAGACGCCGGTTTCGGCGTTGTAGCCCATGGCGCCTTTCTCGTTCTTCACGTGCTCGGCCACCACCGAGCCTTCAGCGCCGGCGTTATTGGCGATCTGGCGGATGGGTTCCTCCAGGGCCCGCTTGATGATCTTGATGCCCAGTTCCTCGTCGTGGACCTCCAGCTTCAGGCCTTCCAGCGCCGGGACGCAGCGCATCAGGGCCACGCCGCCGCCGGGGACGATGCCTTCTTCCACCGCGGCGCGGGTGGCGTTCAGCGCGTCTTCCACCCGGGCCTTCTTCTCTTTCATTTCGATCTCAGTAGCTGCACCCACGCGGATGACGGCCACGCCGCCCACCAGCTTGGCCAGCCGTTCCTGGAGCTTTTCCCGGTCATAGTCGGAGGTGGTCTCATCGATCTGGGCCCGGATCTGCTTCACCCGGCCTTCGATGGCGGCGCGTTCGCCGCCACCGTCGATGATGGTGGTGTTGTCCCGGTCCAGGTTCACCTTCTTGGCGGTGCCCAGCTCTTTTAAGGTGACGTTTTCCAGCTTCCAGCCCATGTCTTCGGAGATCATCTGGCCGCCGGTGAGGATGGCGATGTCTTCCAGCATGGCCTTGCGGCGGTCGCCAAAGCCGGGGGCCTTGACCGCGGCCACCTGCAGGGTGCCCCGGAGTTTGTTCACCACCAGGGTGGCCAGGGCCTCGCCCTCCACGTCTTCGGCGATGATCACCAGGGGTTTGCCCATCTTGGCGATCTGCTCCAACAGGGGCAGGAGGTCCTTCATGGCGCTGACCTTCTTCTCATGGATGAGGATCAGGGGCTCGTCCAGGGAGGCTTCCATCTTTTCGGGATTGGTGACGAAGTAGGGGGAGATGTAGCCCCGGTCGAACTGCATGCCTTCCACCACTTCCAGGGTGGTTTCCATGCCTTTCGCCTCTTCCACGGTGATGACCCCTTCCTTGCCCACCTTGGCCATGGCATCGGCGATGATGTTGCCGATGGAGGAGTCGTTGTTGGCGGAGATGGTGCCCACCTGGGCGATCTCTTTCTGGTCCTTGGTGGGTTTGGAGATCTTGTGGAGCTCGTCCACCACCGCGGCCACGGCCCGGTCGATACCCCGTTTCAGGGCCATGGGGTTAGTGCCCGCGGCCACCAGCCGGGAGCCTTCCTGGTAGATGGACTGGGCCAGGATGGTGGCGGTGGTGGTGCCGTCGCCGGCCACGTCCGAGGTCTTGGAGGCCACTTCCTTGACCATCTGGGCCCCCATGTTCTCAAACTTGTCTTCCAATTCAATCTCTTTGGCTACGGTGACCCCGTCCTTGGTGATGGCCGGCGCGCCGAAGGCCTTGTCCAGAATCACGTTCCGGCCTTTGGGGCCCAGAGTGACTTTCACCGCGTCCGCCAGGGTATTGACTCCCCGGAGGATGGACTCCCGGGCCTTGATGTCATATTTGATTTCTTTGGCAGCCATGTGCTTATGCTCCTCCTAAAAATTTATCTGGGAAAAAAGTACTTAGATCAGTGAAACGATGAGATGCGGGCACTTACCCGATGATGGCCAGGATATCCTCTTCCCGCATCATTAAGTACTCTTCGCCTTCCACTTTGATTTCGGTGCCGGAGTATTTGCCGAAGAGGACCTTGTCCCCTTCCTTCACCTGCAGGGACATGCGCTGGCCTTGCTCGCTCATTTTGCCGGGGCCCACGGCGACGACTTTGCCCTCAATGGGCTTTTCCTTGGCGGAGTCGGGGATGACGATGCCGCCTTTGGTGACCGTCAGTTCTTCAGTCCGTTTGACCAAGACACGATCATTCAAGGGTTTGACTTTCATGGAAAACCTCCTGATTGAAAAGATAAAAACCGATTAGCGGTATTAGCACTCAATGTTGGTTAGTGCTAACAGTAGTCTATAACCATAAGATTGGGGAAAATCAAGGGGGAAGTAAGAAAAAATCAGTCGGCACACAAAAGGAGGCCAGCCCCAGGGCCGGCCTCCACCTAGCGGCTTCCTAAATTTTGCGGATCATTGCGGCTGGACTATCAGCCACAGACCGCCAATGGTCCTCCGGGTTTTAGTATGCATCTGTGTGACCTGCACCACATGTATGTCTCCAGGGCGTACTTCAGGATTGCGTGACAAGGTTATCACCCCGGGACGCACTTCACCTGCGGCCATGGCCACCTTCCCCCGAAATCTCGAGGGCAGATCCACAGGCTTGCGGAAACGGCCCGTAAGGGGGGTCCGCAATTCCTTGGTGGGCCTCCCCCCTTCCCAAGCCAGGGGCTCACTCAGATTGAGTCTGATATCTGGCAGCGGGGCTGTGGCAAATTGCGCAAAATCGCACCCTAAAGCAGTGCGAATCATCTCCCCTTTGCGCCCCACCTTTAGCTCCGTGGCGGTTACCAGAAATTCCCCCTGACCGGGCAGCGGGTTTACCACCAGAAAGCCGAAGGACATTGATTTTTCTTTAATTTTGAGGACGTTGATATTGCGTTGGGCTACGTGCCGGTCCCCCACCACGTCAAAGATGGCGGGGTTGCTGTAACAATCAGGAGGCATACTCAGGCAAACCCGGGCCAAAAGGCAGCGGTGCCCGGCTTCATTGACTGTCGGCACCCAGGATAGGGTGAACGTTTTGGTGTTATAGCCGTCAATGCTTATGAAGTCGCCCCCCAGAGGTGTGGCCGTAGCCGGGGAGAAGGCCGTGGAGGGATCTGCCAGGAACACCTCGACGTAGGCATCCACCGCGGGGATGCCCCCTGCATTGGTGACTATGACTTCCACCTGATTCCCACCGTCAACGATGGCTTCGTACCCGTGCATTCCCCCCGGCTGAATGATGGTAATGTCCGGGCTGATCCAAAACTCCAGGCCCGGAGCCAACGGCACATTCCCGTTATCAGCCGGATTCGTGCGGATGTAAAGATACGTGATGCCATCGAACTCGCCATTCTTACCTTCACCATTGCTCATGGCATCCTCCTACGCATCGATATAGTCCACCGGAACGGGGTTGCTGGCTTCAATATTCTTCGGATCTTTAGCCCGCCAGGTCTTCCAGCCATAGCCCCGGTCGGCGTCCAGGTTGAAATTGGGGAGGTTTTCCATCCGGGCGCCAATAAGTCGGGCGCAAAATGCCAAGGCGCATCCCAATTGGCCCGTGTTCCAGGTATTCTTGTCGATGAAATGCGTGTACTTGTCGCTGTTGCCATAAGGCCCGATACAGTCATAGAGCTTGACTATCTGCGGATCATATTTGTAGCCCTTGGAGATGAAGGCCTCGGGAAACGCCCCATGGAATGGCTTGGGAGCAGGCTCGGCATGGTCAAGCTCCTGAAGGGTGCCGGTGTAGATCAGATGATGTTCAGTGGTGCCCAGGAGGGCGTGGGCTTCCTGCTTGCGGGGATACAGGTTGAAGTTCGCTGCCACTCCCCCCATGAGCTGCACGTAAGCGGTGTTCAGGAAGGCCTTGCCATAGGGAAGCTTCTGGAGATCCTGAGGTTCGGGGAAGAGGTAACCACCCAAAACCAGAAGGAACCGGAGATTGTCGTAGATCTCGTAGATAGCCTTTTGAATCTGGTATAAGAACCATTTGAGTACGGCTAGGGCCTCGGTCAGCGGCAGGAGGAAGATATCGTCTATGTGGCTGATAATCCAGGTGAAGGTATAAACCAGGACCTCCACCAGCCACTTCACAAACCCGAAAATGGCCTCGAAGATCCCCCAGAGGCTAAAGCTACCGCCGCCTTGATGCCCAGGAGGAGAGGGAAATCCGCTCGTATAATCATTGATTAAAGCCATGGTGGCCGCACCCGGAGGGGGCACAGGCGTCGGTTTCTGGGCGCTGCCGATGCTGGTGACGTACTCAAACCACTTCAGCCACAAGCGGTAGGTGGTGTCCAGGTCATCGACATTAAACCCTACCGGACAGGGATGGGAGTAGACTTGGTTCATGGCCTCCAGGAACATCTTCCCTAATTTCTCTGGCAACTTTTCATCGGGAAACTCGCAGAGGCGATAGTAGTAGCTCCCGGCTATGCCGTTGGGGATGTAAATATCCTCCGATTCTAAGGACAAGCATCCCTTTCTGGTGGTGTCGTCCGGGTAGTAGTTGCGCGCATAGGCGTCAATCCAGTTCTCCACCAGCTTGTGACGGTGCCAGTGGGTGCGGTACGGCCCTCCCACAACGGCATTGACAAAGGAGTGGCCCACCACGTCCACCCCGATATGGCTGGCATAGCCCAGGCAATAGCGCATCAGGTCCTTGTCCCCCTGGGCCATCTTCCACATGGTCGAGGCGAACTGCCCGGTGCGCCGGTCGTGCAGGAAGTCAAACCAGTACCACTTGTCCTCAGGCTCTCCTTGTTGAACCTTGGGATAAAAGGGGTAGAAAAGATCGATCTTTTTGGTAACCAGGACCTCCACGGCTGTCAAAAGGGTGGTGGTGATAAGACTAGCCGTGTCCTGAATCTGAGAAATCAACCCTTGAAATAACGCCTTATCCAAGGCGGCCAGGGCATCATCCAACGCCTGCTTCACTGGTTCTATATACTTTTCATAGAACTCAATGAAGGGCTTCAAGGCATCGTAGACCTTGAAGTAGAAGTTGACCAATTCATCCAGGGGCGTGCCGTACTCCTTTAACGAGAAAAAAAGAAAATCCGGGCCCATACTGCCAAACGCGGCATAGGGGCTACACGGTTCCCCTTTTAGGAGATCGGCAAATTCCTTCCCTGGCTTGCCCCCCATTTCCTGGAGAAATGGCGGGAGTCGGTCCTGGACAATCAGATGCACAATTGGACCTGGCATGAGATAACCTCCTCTTCCAACCGTTGGAGGAAAGCTCGGCATCGGCCGGGAAACACAGGGAAGGTAATCCCTTGGCCCCACGCCAATGCCAGCCACGGCTCCCAGGAGACCAAGGCGCCCTGAGCCTTTTTCTTCCTGGCAGGAAAGAACCCGTTAGATTGCCGTCTGAATAAGGGTTGGGTTATTTAGTTGATAAAGAGGCGGAATGGTGGTTTCCAAACAAAACTGCCTGCGTTTGGCACCTATGGCTATGGGCGGGGCTAAAGGTTAACACAAGAATTAACCGAAGGGAAGAGAAATATTTGTAAACTTAATCGAAGGCGCTCGGGGTTTTGCTTCCCGAGCGCCTATTTACAGGGTCCCGGCGAGTATCGTCCGGGTGGAGGCCTTGGAAACCTTCTCCCTGTCTTTGGAGCGTTTGTTAGAGGAACTGCTCTTTTTGGAACTCTTGGGGGCGGCTTCGCCTTTTCTGGCCAACTGCACGCCGCTCTTTTTGCCGGTGGGCCTCTCCCGGGTCATGACCTTACCTTTGCCCTTGCCCTCCCGGCTGGCCACCTGGGTCTTGCTCCGGTCCTTGTGCCCGGACTTGGCTTGAGATGGCAGAGGCAGCACCGAAGCGGTGTGGACGGCCGCGGCCTTGCTCGGGGTGCGGTGGTGGGATCTTCCCTTTTTGGCTACGACCACTTCGGCCCGGCCTTTTTTCTTGCTTTTTCTGGCCGCGCTTTTGCTCTTCTTGTCACCCTTGTGGGTATGATTGCCTTTTACCTGATGGGCCGTAGCCCTATGGTGGGTGGAGGCCCTTCTGCTGGCAGTCCGGGTCGATCTGGAGGCCACCGCTGGATGCTCCAGGCTGGCTATCATGATATTTTTGGCAAAGAGCTCTTGGCTCTTGGCGGGCAGTTTCAAAGTGTAGGTGCCGTCAGGGGGGGTGATGCCCCGGAGCAGTTCCGGGTTGAGGGACTGTATCTCCTCCACCGGCACATTGACGGCCACGGCCGCGGCCTTCAAGGAAGTGGGCTCCTTGACCTGCACCTTGTCAATGGCCAGGGCCGGCAGGTAGGGGACCCCTTTGAACCCGAATTTCTCCGGGTTCTTGGCAATAATGGTGGCCGCAATCAACTGGGGCACGTAATTCTTGGTTTCCGTGGGCAGGCACTGGTTGGCGGAGAGTTCCCAGAAGTTTTTATGATTGCTATGGTTCAGCTCTTTTTGCACCCGGCCCTCGCCGCAGTTGTAGCTGGCCGCGGCCAGATACCAGGAACCGAATTGTTTATACAGGTCCAGGAGGTATTTGGCGGCCGCGCGGGTGGATTTTTCCGGGTCCCGGCGTTCATCCACGTAGCCGTCCATGGCCAGCCCGTAACGGGCCCCCGTGCCCCTGATGAACTGCCACATGCCGCAGGCATGGGCATGGGAATAGGCATTGGGGTTGAAACCGCTTTCAATCATGGCCAGATAGGCCAGGTCTTCCGGCAGGCCGTATTCCTGGAAGACCTCTTTGATCATGGGCAAATAGCGGGTGGAGCGGGAGAGATAGCGGCGGATGGTGCCCTTGCGTTCGGTGGAGAAATAGACCAGGTAGGCCCTGACTTGCTTGTTCATCTGAATGGGGGCATCAAATTTGACCTGATGGTCCCATTTCTTCAATTCCTCTTCCAGGCTGGGGTCCCAACCGGAGATGCCGCTCTTGGCGTAGAGTTCCTCCAAGCGCTTGGCGCTCAACTCCTCGGTCAAGGATGATTCATCATTATTATCGTCAGGAACTGCAGCGGTGGGAACTTGCGGAATCGGCTCCTGTTTTGCCACCTGGCGGCCGCCGCCGCAACCCGTCAACAGAAGAAAACACAGAACTACCCCCATCCCCCAAGAAAACATATAATTTCCTCATACGAGGGGTATGAACCGGCTCGGCAGGATTTCAGGCCTTCTCGCACCGCCTCCCCCATTGAGACGGGCCTGCCCATAAATACTTTAGGTCATTTCCCTATACCAGATAATACCCATTAAAATCAAGGGAAAAATGGTTTCAATAACTTTTTTCTCTACTTGCCGAGCTTTATTGCCGTAGTGCTGTAATAATATTTCAATGAATATTCAACTTGTTAAAGTTAATAAAAATTATTTTTCAAAAAAATGCGGAAAGATGGTTTTTCAGGAAACGAGGAGGCAGACCGGCCCCCTGACTTTTCCCCATTTTTCCCCGGGCTGCAGAGCTCCCAAGAGTAAGGCAACCTTCCATATAAATAATCCTTGTAAAAATAAAGACAAATTTTATTATTTATATCTAAGTTGCCGTTAATAAGAACTTTAAAATAATAATGCAGGCTCGCATCCAGGTGCGCGCCCCCCAGGGGGGACACGGGGATCGGTCCCCATGAAAAGACCTCGGCGGCGGCGACTTGGGGTTAACTGAATAATATCCGCCACAAATTTAAGTTAACAATTAACCGGAGACGGCAATCATGACCGGAAAGTTGGGGCTGATTAAGGCGCGGTTGGGGCAGGTTTTGCTGTTTTTAATGTTGGCCCTGTTCCTGGGAGGCGCGGTCCTGGTTAAGTCCGCAGCCGCCTTCCGTTTTGTCTTTTTGGGGGACTCCCGCACTTACGGCCAGGAGCTTTACAACCAGGAAGCCTTGAAAGATTTGCTGCGGGAGGTGAAAAAGCTTAAGAAGGTGCAAAAGCACCATTTCGATTTTGTGGTCTTCGGGGGCGACATGGCCAGGTGGGGCGGAACCAAGCATCTGGGCGATTGGCTCTCTTTTATGCGGAAAGAACTCCGCCATGAACTCCGTGGCCTTAAGCTTTATCCGGTGAAGGGGAATCATGAGATTCATGCAGGCGATACGCACAAGTCCATCCAGGAGTTGGACCGGGAATATAACCAGGTCTTCGGCCTGCAGCGGGCCTATTACACCTTTACCCATGGGAGGCGGAACCAGACCCTGTTTGTGGTCCTGGACACCCATGAACATCGCCATGAAAAGAACCGGGACCATCCTCATATCTCCCAGGGCCAGTTGCATTGGTTGAGAAACAAGCTGCACCATGCCCGGGAGCGGCAGATCATCGTCATCGGCCATGCGCCGCTGCAACCGATGCACGGCCACCAGGCGGATGCATCCATGAAGAAACTGGAAACTTTGCTGAAAAGTCACCATAAGGTAGTCTTGTACATTTGCGGTCACGATCACGATTATCAGGTGCGCAGACTCGGTTCCCACCTCACCCAGATCATCTGCGGCAATGCGGGGGCTGGCGCCAATGTTCCCTGGTGCTTCCTGGTGGTGGATGTGGATAACCAGGGAGTGCGCTTCACCGGCTACCGGGGTAAGCATGGCAAGTATCACGCCGACCATCATCAAGCTCAAAGCCCGCCACAGCATCAACCTCGCAAACGCCATCATTGAGGCAATGGAGTCCTCTCCCCGCACCCGGGCCCGGGCGGGGGAGCGCTGGTTGATAAGGGGGCCGGTTTATTCATAATGGCGCGCCAGACCTTCCCTGCGATCCTGGAAATCTCCCTGGCCCTGGGGTTTCTGGCCCTGGGTTTGGCGGGAGTTCTCAGCGGCCGGACCTTGGTCCGGGAGTACCTCTATTTCTTCGCCTGGTATCCCTTTCTCCTCCTGCTGGACGGCCTGCTCCGCTGGCGGCAGGGGGAATCCTGGCTGCTGGAACGGCCCCGGGATTTCCTGCAAATGGGTTTTTTGTCGGTCACGGTCTGGCTGGTCTTCGAGGCCTGCAATCTGGTCTTGGGGAACTGGCGCTATGCCGGCATCCAGCCCCACTGGTGGCTGCGCTGGCCCGGCTACGCTTTGGCCTTTGCCACCGTGCTCCCCGGCATCCTCCTCACCGCCCGGGTGCTGGCCGGGTGGGGGGCCTGGCGGGGAACCCCGGGCCGCAGCCGCAGCTGGACTTCCTGGCAGCCTCTCTTCCTCCTCCTGGGCGCGGTCTGCCTGGTCCTGACCCTGACCCGGCCCGGTTATGCCTTCCCCCTGGTGTGGGGGGCCTTTTTCTTTCTCCTGGACCCCATAAACGACCTGTGGACGGGAAATTCCATGACCCGGCGCTGGCTGGCGGGGGAGCGCCGGGAAATTTATTGCCTGCTGGCCGCGGGCCTCATCTGCGGAATCTGGTGGGAGATGTGGAACTACCCGGCCACGGCCCGATGGGTTTATGCCCTGCCCATCCTCAACTTCGGCAAAATCTTCGAAATGCCCGTCCTGGGCTACCTGGGTTTCCTGCCCTTTGCCCTGGAAGGCGCGGTCATGTATAATTTTTATCAGGCCCTGGAAGAGAGGGTGCTCACTACCCCCGGGAGGCGGCGCTGGTCTTACTTGGTGCAACTGGCCTTCTGGCTCATCATGTTTACGGCCATGGACGCCTGGACGGTGATTTCGTATCAGTGAGCAGCAAGCTGTGAGCAGTAAGCAGATGATAGAGCGGGCCGCGGCCGCCACTTTATGCTTTACCAACCCAAGGAATAAATAATGAAAGTCATGGCCTTTAACGGCAGCCCCCGGAAGAAATGGAATACCGCCACCCTGCTGGGCCAGGCCCTGGCAGGGGCCGCGTC
Organism: Syntrophobacterales bacterium; assembly: GCA_020060385.1. Taxonomy (GTDB): domain Bacteria; phylum Desulfobacterota; class Desulfobaccia; order Desulfobaccales; family 0-14-0-80-60-11; genus SURF-52. Next base: position 10,003 of record JAGVAH010000010.1, read on the forward strand.
CCAGGGCGCGGCCACCGAACTCATCCATCTCTATGATCTCAAATTCACGGGATGTACCAGCTGTTTCAAATGCAAGACCATTGGCGGCAAAAGCTATGGCCGCTGCGGGGTCAAGGATGATCTGCGGCCCATCCTGAAAAAAGTCGAGTCCGCGGATGTCCTGATTTTGGGCTCCCCCATCTATTTCGGCTCGGTCTCCGGGGAGATGCGCTCCTTGATGGAGCGGTTGCTCTTTCCCTTTTTTACTTATACCGACCCGCCCCAGTCCCTTTTCCCGAAAAAGATGCCCACGGCCTGCATTTATACGATGAATGTCACCGAAGAGATTATGCAGGCATGGGGTTATATGGATCACTTTAATAAAAATCAGAGCTATCTGCAGATGGTCTTCGGTTCTTGCGAGTCACTTCTCTGTTTCGATACCTATCAGTTTAAGGATTATTCCAAGGTGCTGGCCACCCGCTTTGATGTGGAGCATAAGGCCAAAAGACGCCAGGAGGTCTTCCCCCAGGACTGCCAGAAGGCCTTTGACCTGGGGGCCAGATTGGTTCGGCAGGTGTAGGGCGGACCCCTTTCCCTCGTTCCCAAGCTCCGCTTGGGAACGATAAATTTTCGCCCAAGCTCTGCTTGGGCACCTTATTTATGGCTTTAATAAACTCTAAAACCTCCACCCAGAAAACAGAAAACAGAAAACAGAAAACCGTCTATCCCATCTCCCTGGGCTGTCCCAAGAACCTGGTGGACACGGAGATCATGCTGGGGCACCTCGCCCGGGCGGGCTGGGAGGTGGCGGCCTCTCCCGAAGCCGCGTCCCTGCTGCTGGTGAACACCTGCGCCTTTATTGCCGCCGCCTCCCAGGAGGCGGTGGACACCATCCTGGAGATGGCCCGCCATAAAGAGGCCGACCCCGGGAAACGCCTGGTGGTCACCGGCTGCCTGGTGCAGCGTTACGGTCCGGAACTGGTGGCCCAGCTCCAGGAGGTGGATTACTTCCTGGGGGTGCATGATTTTCTCCGGCTGCCGGAAATACTGCAAACCTCTGGGCCTGGCAAAACAACCTGCCTGTGGGCCGCCGGGCCCCCCCTGGACTATGCCGCGCCCCAGCCCCGGTATGCGGCCACGCCCCAGGCTTATGCGTATTTAAAAATCGCGGAAGGTTGCAGCCACCGCTGCACCTATTGCACCATCCCCGCCATCCGGGGCCCCTATCGCAGCCGCCCCCTTAACACCCTTCTGGCCGAGGCCCAGGCCCTGGCTGCAGCCGGAGTCAAGGAACTGAACCTGGTGGCCCAGGACACCACCGCCTACGGCCGGGACCGGAAGAAGAGCCCGGGGTTGCCGGAACTGCTCCAGGAGCTTTGCGGGATTCAAGGCCTGGAGTGGATCCGCCTCCTCTACGGCCACCCGGCCCGGATTACTCCGGAACTGCTTCAGACCATGGCCGGGCACCCCCAAATCTGCCCCTATCTCGATCTGCCCATCCAGCACGGCCATGACGAGATGCTCCGGCGCCTGGGCCGGGGCTACTCCCGGAACTCCATCCTGGAAACCTGCCGCCTGATCCGGGAATATCTCCCCCACGGGGTCCTGCGCACCACGGTGATGGTGGGCTGCCCCGGGGAGACGGAGGAGCACTTTACTGCCCTCCTTGACCTGATCCAGGAGGTGCGCTTTGAGCACCTGGGAGTCTTCCTATATTCCCCGGAGACAGGCACCCCCGCGGCTTCCTTTACCCCCCCGGTGCCCCGGCGCCTGGCCCGGCAGCGGGCCGGATTGATCAAAAAAATCCAGGCCCGGATCGTCAAGGAGCGCCTAAAATCCCTGAAAGGCACCATCCAGCCGGTGCTGGTGGAGGGGTTGAGCCCCGAGAGCGACTACCTGCTTGCCGGCCGCCTCATTACCCAGGCCCCGGAGATCGACGGCCAGGTGTACATCACCGCCGGCGCGGCCCGCATCGGGGAGATTCAACCCGTGCGCCTCACCCGGGCCCTGCCCTACGATTTAGTGGGAGAGGTGGTTGAAGAAAGTAATCAGTGATCTGTTTTTTTACTGATTACTGATCACTATCCTTCCCCGCAATCTCCCGGGAAATGTTTGACATCGCCGGGGAACTAAGTTATTTTATTCACAATAAAAGAATCTTGAATCTATGGGCGCAAAAGGCATTCTCAAGGAACTGGAGGGAGAGGTGGCGGCCATCAACCAGGCGTTGGTGGACAATCTCCAGTCCCATGTTCCTTTAATTTCCCAGGTGGGACGGCATATCCTCCTCAGCGGCGGCAAGCGCATCCGGCCCCTCCTCTTTCTCCTGTCCGCGCGGATGTGCGGCTGCCAGGGGCCATATCTGGCGGACTTCTCCACTATTTTTGAATACCTGCATGCAGCCACCCTTCTCCATGATGATGTGGTGGACACCGCGGAAGTGCGCCGGGGCCAGTCCACCGCCAACACCATCTGGGGCAACCAGGCCGTGATCCTGGTGGGGGACTTTCTGCTTTCCAAGTCCCTCTCCCTGGCGGTGACCACCAATCAGCTGCGGGTCCTCAAGGTTCTGGCCCACACCACCACCATGATGGCGGAAGGGGAGATTCTGCAACTGCTGCACACCAGCAACCTGAATATCAATGAACAGGAGTACTTGGAGGTGGTCAACCGCAAGACCGCCACCCTCATGTCCGCGGCCTGTCAAATCGGGGCTATTTTGGGGGAGGCCCCCCCGGAACAGGAAGAGGCCCTGGCCCAATACGGCTTGAACCTGGGGATCACCTTCCAGGTGGTGGACGATATCCTGGATTTTACCGGCAATGAGCGGGAAATGGGCAAACCCATCGGCAACGACCTGAAGGAAGGACGCATCACCGTGCCGGTGATCCATGCCCTGGCCCAGGCCAATCCCCCGGATCGGCAGAGATTGTCAGACATTGTCCGGGATTTGAAGCCGGAAATGGTTCCGGAACTGCAGCATCTTCTGTTTAAATACCGTTCCCTGGACCACGCCCGCAACCTGGCCCGGGAATTCACCTTGAAGGCCCAGGCCAATCTGGAAGCCTTTCCCCCGGTGCCCGAGAAGGCGTACTTCCTGGCCTTTACGGAAGAACTGCTGGGTCGGACGCATTAAAAGCAGTTTTTGGTTTTTTGTTTTCAGTTTGTAGGGCGGGAAAGCAAGCGCATCACGCCTTCAATAATTAATTCCCTGCCGGACTTCCGCCTTATCTATCTTGAAAAGTTCCGAGCGGCAGCACAGGCTTTCCAGCCTGTGCGAATAGCCAGGGCGGGCGAGACGCCCGCCCCTACGGACTTTTCGTGATTTATGGGTGAGCCCTTGGTTCATGAATGGCTGACCCCCTGATGCAGGAAAAACCGGTTGAGAATTATTGAAAAAACTGTTAGTTAAAAGGGTGCTTCAGGCCCGGCCCACGTAAGGAGGGCCGGGTGGGCAACCTTGAGGGAAGGAGAAATTGATGGCAGGTAAAACGGCACAGATCCGCAATCTGGCCCTCATCGGCCACAGCGGCTGCGGCAAAACCTCCCTGGCCGAGGCCCTCCTCTTTGGGGCCGGATCCACCTCCCGGCTGGGCAAGGTGGATGACGGCAGTTCCATCCTGGATTTCGAGCCGGAGGAAATCAAACGCAAAATTACCATTTCCACGGCTTTTCATCATTATCAGTGGAAAAAGCACGCGGTCTACCTGGCCGACACCCCCGGGGACGATAACTTCCTGGCCGACACCCGGGCCGCCTTGCACGTGGCCGACGCCGCGGTGGTGGTCATCGACGCGGTGGACGGCGTCAAGGTGGGCACGGAGAAGGTCTGGCTGGCCGCCAATCATTACGGTCTGCCCCGCCTGATCTTTATCAATAAGATGGACCGGGAACGCGCGGACTTCGAACCGGTGCTCAAAGAGGCCAAGGACATTCTGGAAGCCCCGGTGGTGCCCCTGCAGATCCCCATCGGCAAAGAGGCCGCTTTCAAAGGGGTGGTGGACCTGGTAGCCACGAAGGCCATGGTGGCCGCGGGGGGCAAGCTGGAAGCGGGCCCCATCCCCGACGATCTGAAAGAGGAAGTGGAACAGTACCGCAACGATCTCCTCAACTTCGCGGCGGAAAGCGACGACGCGCTCATCGAGAAATTCCTGGAAGAAGGGGAGCTCACCCCGGAGGAGATCTACCGGGGCCTGAGGATCGGCACCCTCAAAGGGGCCATCGTCCCGGCGCTTTGCGGCGCCTCCTCGAGCAATCTGGGCCCGGCCCTCCTCCTGGACGCCATCAACCATTTCCTGCCCGCGCCCGAGGACCGGGGCCCGGTAAAAGGACAAAAACCCGGCTCCGGGGAAGAAGTGGTGCTGGAGGTGGACCCTGACGGGCCCTTCGCGGCCCAGGTCTTCAAGACCGTGGCCGACCCCTACGCCGGCCGGCTCTCCATCTTCCGGGTCTACAGCGGCACCGTGGCCTCCGATGCCTCCTTCTTCAATGTCACCCGCGCCGCGGCCGAGAGATACGGGCAATTATTCCTGCCGGAAGGCAAAGGCCAGAAAGCCGTGGCCACCGCCGGCCCGGGGGCCTTCGCGGCCGTGGCCAAACTGAAGGAGACGGTCACCGGCGACACCCTGGCCACCGAAGGGAAGCCCCTGCTGCTGCCCCCCCTCATGGCCTCCAAACCCATGGTCACCCTGGCGGTGGAGTCCAAGGTGCGGGGCGAGGAAGACAAGGTCGTTGCCTCCATTAACAAACTGATTGAAGAAGACCCTTCCCTCCAACTCTCCCGGAATACGGAAACCAAGGAAATCCTCCTTTCCGGTGTGGGCTCGGTGCATATTGAAGCCAATATGGAAAAGATGAAGCGGAAATTCGGGGTGGAGGCCGTGCTCAAACCCCAGAAAGTCCCTTACCGGGAGACCATCAAAGGCACCACCAAGGTCCAGGGCAAATACAAGCGCCAGTCCGGCGGCCGGGGCCAATTCGGCGACACCTGGCTGGAGTTGGAGCCCTTGCCCCGGAGCTCTGGTTTCGAGTTCGTGGACAAGATCGTGGGCGGCGCCATCCCCCGGAATTTTATCCCCTCCGTGGAAAAGGGCATCGCCGAGGCCAAGGAGGAAGGCGCGCTGGCCGGCTTCCCCACCGTGGATTTCCGGGTCACCCTCTATGACGGCTCCTTCCACGAAGTGGATTCTTCGGATATGGCCTTTAAAATCGCCGGCTCCATGGGTTTCAAGAAAGGGGTGCTGCAAGCCAATCCCACCTTGCTGGAACCCATCATGAAGATGACCGTGACCGTGCCCGAAGCCAACATGGGAGACATCATCGGCGACCTCAACGGCCGCCGGGGCCGGGTCCTGGGCATGGACGCCCAGGGCAAAAACCAGGTGATCACCGCGCATGTGCCCATGAGCGAAGTGCTGATGTATGCGCCGGACCTCATCTCCAAGACCGGGGGCCGGGGCACCTACGATATGGAATTCGACCACTACGAAGAAGTGCCCGCGCACCTGGCGGAGAAGATCATCAACGAAACCAAGGCGGCCAAGGAGAAAGAGTGAAGCAGGGGCCAGGGGTCAGGGGCGATAGTATGGGATTCCAACTATGAGGACATTTTACCCACTCCCCCAATCCCTATAAAGATCCTTTTTGCGTCTTTGCATCTTTGCGTGAGATAAAAGGGCTGTAGGCTGTAGGGCGGGAAAGCGAAGCGCATCCCGCCTTCGGCGATGGTGTTGGACCTGGCTTCTGGCGTCGGGAGGTGCATCGCTTTCTCTCCCTACATTGCCTATTCCCTCTTTTCCCGGGGTCACCCCTGAAAAGATAATTGCCCTCTCTTTCTCCCTCTCCCCCCGCGGGGGGAGAGGGCTGGGGTGAGGGGGGGAGATTTTCCTGGCTTCCCAGGGTGTCATGGCATTATAGCTTGCAAAAGGCGGGATGCGCTGCGCTTTCCCGCCCTACCCCGCTTAGCCGCTCCAACGCTTGATAATATTATGATTTCCCCTGGTTTCCGGACTCTTTCTGGGAACCAGGGGAAATTTTTTGAGCTCTGGAACCTGTACATAAAAAGGGGGAAAACTTCGCCCTCATCTCAAACTCCCAATCCAACCCCCTGGTGGCACAGGCGTCTCGCCTGTGCTATAAGATATTAGCTTGAGAGGTCGGGTATGGATGATTTTCCGGATTTTATGAAAAATCCGCTTAACAGAATTGCCCTTAAATCCCAATACACTGACGATATTGAGGGATATGTCTTCGATGGTGCGGACGGCAGTCAAGTCGCTTTCTGGAAATGCCCGAAAGATAGGCTTTCGCAACCGCATGCCCATGATTATGATGAATATATGATAGTGGTGCAGGGAAGATATACCTTGATCATCAACAACCAGAAAATTCCCCTTTCTGCCGGGCAGGAATATCATATTCCAAAAGGAATAATTCACGCCGGTGAGGTCACCGCCGGGACCAGGACAATTCATGTGTTTGGGGGCAAGCGGCTCACCAGGGAAGACCGATTTTGAACATTATGACTCAGCAAACCTCCAAACAAAGTCATCAAGCCCGCATTGTTGCCGTCTCCGTCAGCGACCGCAAGGGCGTGGTCAAACACAACGTGGACCAGGCCCGGCTGTTGGTGGACCACGGCCTGGAGGGGGACGCGCACGCGGAAGGGGGCCATCGCCAGGTGAGCCTCCTGGCCCAGGAGAGCATTGATAAAATGCGGGCCGCGGGGGCCCAGGTCAAGGCCGGGGATTTCGCGGAAAACCTCACCACGTTAGGGCTGGACGTCTGGGCCCTGCCGGTGGGCACGCGGCTGAGAGTGGGTTCGGAGGTGGAACTGGAAATCACCCAGATCGGCAAGGCCTGCCACAAAGGCTGCGCCATCCGGGAACTGGTGGGGGACTGCATCATGCCCCGGGAGGGGGTCTTCGCCCGGGTGCTGCAGGCAGGGATAGTTAAACCCGGAGATGTGATCGAAGTGTTAAGCTGACCTCTACAATATAAAAAAAGCGGCCCGGAGGCCGCTTCAGGAAGGACTTATTTAATCAGATTCGAAAAATAGTTATTTATACCAAGTCGCAATCTAACGGCAACTTTCTTGTAGGGGCGAACCTTGTGTTCGCCCGCCCGCACAGGGCGAATACAAGATTCGCCCCTACAGTTCAATGTCATTTGATTGCGAAATGGTATTAGGTGAAAATTTTCATGGCTTCAGCTTCGCTGAAGGCCTGGAGAGTTTCGGTCTTGCCGCCGTATTTAGCACTCAAAGTAATGACAATTTTGGCTATGGTTTCCGGGTTGGGGGCCTCTAAAATACAAATCTCATCATATTGTCCCATGAGCATGTACCAGGCCTTGATTTCCGCGCCCATGTCCTTCACGGTTTGTTTGAATTCCTCGGACACCTTGGCCACATCCTGCATGGCCGCAAAACTTTTTTCCGTCCATTTCGCCAAAACCACAAAAGTCGCCATGTTGATACCTCCCTATTGCTAGGATTTTGTCCCTCAATCCGGAACAAGGGTCCACGAATTGACCATATTTTAGGGGTTAACGGCAGTTATGCAAGAATCCTTGACATTTTTAACAATTAATTAAAATAATTAGCATCCATAGCAGAGGCTAATATGAAAATCCGGGTGGGCATTCTCACGGTCAGCGACAAAGGCCACGCGGGGGAGCGGGCAGATACCGCAGGCCCCGAACTGGGACTCCTGTTGAATCAAGAAATATTCCAGGTGGCGGCCACGGGGCTGGTCCCCGACACCCAGGAGGCCATTGTCGCCCAACTGGTTCAGTGGAGCGATCAGGACCACCTGCACCTCATCCTCACCACCGGGGGCACCGGCCTCACCCCCCGGGATATCACCCCGGAGGCCACCCTGGCCGTGGCCGAACGCCTGGTGCCTGGTATCCCCGAAGCCATGCGGGCCTTCGGCCTCACCAAGACCCCCCACGCCATGCTCTCCAGGGCGGTGGCCGTGACCCGGGGCTGCACCCTGATCATCAACCTCCCAGGCAGCCCCAAAGGCGCCCGGGAAAGCCTGGAAGCCATCCTCCCCGCCCTGCCCCACGCCCTGGAAAAGCTCCAAGGCAGTCCTGCCGAATGCGGCGCGCCTTAAGGGAGAGAAGGTGACCCAGTAATCAGTGATCAGTGATCAGTTTTTCCCTGGCCCCTGGCCCCTGTCTTCCTTCAGTTCCCCTCCGGGCCGGAGGGCCCCTCCTCCGGGGGCGGCGCCGCGGCCCGGGGAGGAGGCGCAGACGCCCAGGCGGTGCGGATCTTTTCCCTTATGCCTTCAATGGCTTGATATTGCTTGTCTTTACCGGCCTGAATGACTCTGGCCTTTCCCAGGGCGTCCTTCACGCCTTCGGTGAGCATGGGGTTGACTTCCCCCTGTGCCAGGGCCTGGAGCACCGCGCCCCCCAGGCGCCGCTGGGCCCGGCGGAGTCTTTGCTGCTGCCCGCAGATCAGGGTGTACCGGCCCAGGATCAGGGTCCGGCGCAGGGTGTTGACTGCGAACCTCTTGGCACAGCCCCAGACGGCTTTCAGGACCCCTGCGGCCTGGTTTTTGACGTCAGCATTCATGATTTAACCTTCTCCCGCAAAATTATGGACTCGGTCCTTAATGGGTTTTTCCAGGCCTTTTCACCAATATAGGGTTAAGGATGCCGCCAGGCAATCCAGGAGACCCGAAAAAAGCTGTTTAAGGGGCAGGGCCAAATGGTTAACCTGCCGCCTGCTGCCCCCCGCCCCTACCCCAATTTTTCCATCACCCTGCCGACAATGCCCGGCAGGTGGCTGCCGGGCCAGAAGATCTGGCGGCATTGGGGGCATTGGTGAAACTGCTCCTGGGTATGGAAGACATGTTCAGGCACCAACCCCAGAACCTGCTCCCGGGGTAGGGCCACCAGGATGGCGTTGCATTGGCCGCAGCGGCTGAGAAACTTGAGGTGGCCCCGGGTAATCCCCAGGCCGCGGATCACTTCCTCCAGTTGGGTCTCGGGGTCGGCGGCGGTAAGCACCAGCAGATCTTCCCGGCTCTGGCGGGCCAGGGCCTGTTGCCGGGTCAAAAGGTGGACGCCGGGCACCGCGGCCGGCAACCTGGAGGAGAACCGCTGCACCGTGGTGTCAAAACCGCAGAACCGCAGCCATTTGGCCAGCCCCGCCAGGGGCAGGTCCACGATGAACTTCATGGCCTTGCCCTTAATCTGGTTAGTTCAAAGTTCAAGGTTCAAAGCTAAGACCAAGATTTCTTATAAACTCTTAGTATTTGATGGGGAAGCCGAAGTCTCAGGTGTAACTGCTCACTGCCCAACGCTCACTGCTCATTTCAAAGGTTCTTCCACCACTGCCGGGGACTTGGGCAGGGTCAGATCCCCGTCCTTGAGGAGGGGGTTAACCAGCATCTCTCTATAGGCCAGGCGCAGTTCTCCCTTCGGCTGCAGGGTCTTCACCGTTACCTGGCCGGGCAGGCCGGGGGCGGTCTGCCCGTAGTTGGTGAACTCCGCGGCAAAGCGGAGCTGGCCATCGGGCCCGAACCATTCATCTTTAACCGGCTGCAGCTCCTGGGCCCCCACCCAGAGGCGCTCTTTGATGGCTCCGTCAGGATAGCGCCATTCCAAGAGATAACGTCCCTGGTCCCTTTCATAGGCCCACTTGAAGGGTGGGCCAGAACTCAAAGGCAGGTCTCCCACCATCAGGCGCAGGGCCTGGTGCAGGGTCATGGCCGGGGGAATGAAGGCCGCCAGGTTGCCGGGAGTGGCCGCGCCCCGGTAGAGTTTGCCCTCTTTGGGGGAAAGGACCTGCACTTCCCGGCCATTGCTGTAGAAGTACAGCAGGGAACGGCCCAGGAAATCCAGGACGTCCGCCCTGATGGTCTCGGGCATGCGGCCCTTGATGAGGCTGGTGCCCGAATAATTCCGCTGGGGAGAAAGAAAGGTGAGGCGTCCCTTGGCCTCGAAGGATTGCACCTGGGGCCTTCCGGCCTGGAGCCGGGAAACCAGCTCCGCGGCTGAAGAAACAGTAACAGGAGGAGCCGGAGGCGGCAGGGAGCGGCACCCCCCCAGGCAGAGAGCCGCCACCAGCCAAACCAGGCGCCGCGGCTTCAATGGTTTTCCCCTTTGGTGGCGGATTCCAACTCTTTGATCTTTTTCCGCAGTTCCTTGATGTTGGCGTTTTCCAGGGTCAGGGCGCGGCGGTAGGTGCGTAGGGCCTCGGCGGGGCGTTTCTGTTTGAGGTAGGCGTCCCCCAGGTGTTCGGCCACAGTACCGTCGTGGGGCATGATCTTGGCGGCCCGCTCCAGTTCTTCCACGGCCCGGTCGATCTGGCCTTTCTTAAAGAAGACCCACCCCAGGCTGTCGACGATGAAGCCGCTGTCGGGTTTGGCCCGGAGGGCCGCGCGGATCAACCTTTCGGCCTCATCCAGATGAATGCCCGCTTCGGCATAGGAATATCCCAGGAAATTTTGGGCGTCGGGATTATCCGGGTCCAGTTCCAAAACGGCCTTAATATACTTGATGCTGTTCTCTATGTCCTTCTTCTTTTCATAGATCACCGCCAGGCGGAAATTGATCTCTTCCGAGCGGGGCAGTTTTTCCAGTCCCTCCAGGAGCACGGCAATGGCCCGGTCCCAGCGCCGTTCATCTTCATAAAAATAGGCCCAGGTCAGATAAATATCCTCTCGATTGGGCGCCGCTTTCTTGAGCTCGGCCAAGAGACGGAAGGCCTGATCTTTTTCCCCCTGCTGGAAGTAGAGATAGGCCAACCGCAGCCGCGCGGAGATGAAATTTTCGCAGTTCCGGTCCACCAGTTGGTATTCCCGGGCTGCGGCCCGTAGATCTCCTTTCTCCTCCAGGGCCAGGCCCACGTAATAACGGGCCCTTTCCCGGTAGCGGGGGTGTTCCATCACCTGGCGGAATTCCCGGATGGCGGCGTCAGCCTCCTTCTGTTCCAGATAAATGAGGCCGATATTAAAGATCAGGGCGACTTCGTTTTTATCCAGTTCCTTGGCCTTCTGGAAGGCCCTATGGGCTTCCACCCGGCGCCCCAGGATCAAGGCCAGACGGCCGATACTGGTGTAGGCCCGGGCGTTCTTGGGCTGCCGCTTTAAAATGCGGCGATAAAGGTTCATGGCCCGGGAATAATGCTTTTCCCTTTCCAGGACCGTGGCCAGGTCGAACATGGCCGGGACAAAATTGGGGTCCATGGTGAGGACCCGCAGCAGTTCCTTCTTGGCTTCCGCCAGTTGATCCATCTCCAGATAAATGCGCCCCAGGTAATAATAACCCACCAACAACCTGGGCTCCTGGCGCAGCAGTTCCTGAATGGAGCGGACGGCTTTAAAATAGCGCCGCTGCTGGGCATAGAGGGTGGCCAGAAAGAGGCGGGCCTCCTTGTTTTCGGGGTCCAGCACCAGGATGCGTTCGTATTCCGCGGTGGCCTCCCGGAGCTGATTCAGACCCACATGGAGCCCGGCCAGAATGAAATGAGCCTCCTGCTGTTTGGGATCCAGCCTTAAGGCCTTGTTCACATGCTCCAGGGCCTTCTTCACCTCCCCCAGGCGCTGGTAGAGGGCCGCCAGTTCCGTCTCCATCTGCGCGGAGTCAGGGTCGTATTTCAAGGCCTCTTCATATTCCTTGACCGCACCCCCGGCATCCTCCGCCAGCAGATAACGTTGGGCCAGCAGGTAATGGTAGTATGCCTCGCTCCTCGAGGGCTCCACCCCCTCCCCAGAGATTCCCCCGGTGCGGATTCCCAGAGAGTGACACCCCCCCCGCCCAAGAGCATCAAGAAGAGCAGGCCCCAAATAATGATGATCCTGGGGGCGAGCCAGGCCTTAAAAATTATCCCCATCAGCTAATAATTCCTCTCGCTTCCACGCACCACTAAATAATAATGGTTCATGAGTATGGATATATATTGGGTACCAATAGCAGCGCGGCTTTTCTCCACGTTAATCACTCATGGGGGTTTGATAATCTTCCCAATCCGGGATTTCGTTCTTGAGAAAGTGGCGCAATTTTTTGATCATCCGGTCCTCAATCTGGCGCACCCTTTCCCGGGAAATCTGATGACGGGCCCCGATTTCCTGCAAGGTCAGGGGGTGTTCCGCCAGCAGCCGCAGGTTTAAAATGTCCAGTTCCTTCTCATTCAGATCTTTCTTAAACTCTTCCAGTTTGCGGCGGAAGAGATCCTTCAATTCCCAATCGGCCAGGGCCTCTTCCACCTGGGGTTCCGAGGCCGGCAGGAAATTTTTGTGGTACTCGTCCGAACCCTCTTTCAGGGGCGCGTCCAGGGATAATTCCCATCCCCCCAGGCGTTGGTCCATCTCTATGACTTCCTCTTCCCGCACCTGCAGGGTCTCCGCCAACAGCTTGGGGCCCGGCTCGAAGCCCAGAGCCCGGAGCTTCTCCTTCTCCCTTCTTAAGTTGTAGAAAAGTTTGCGCTGGGACTGGGTGGTGCCGATCTTCACCAGCTTCCAGTTGTCCATGATGAACTTGAGGATATAGGCCTTGATCCAAAAGGAGGCGTAATAAGAAAGCTTAATGCCCCGGTAGGGATCGAATTTTTTGATGGCGTGCATCAGGCCGATATTGCCCTCCTGGATCAGGTCCAAGAGGTTTTTCATCCAGAACTTTTGAAATTCCAGGGCGATCTTGATGACCAGGCGCAGATTGCTGGTAATCAGCTTATAGCCCGTCTCCTTGTCCTTGGTTTCATGATAATGGAGGGTCAGTTCCTTTTCTTCTTCCGGAGTGAGCAGGGCATAGCGGTTGGCCTCCCGGATATAGCGCTGCAGGAGGTCCAGCTCCACCGGCACCGGCAGGGCGGCTTTGCCCTGGGGCTCCTCTTCCTGGGCCTCCTCCGGGACCTCTTCCAACTCCGGCTCCAGGATTTCCGGCAATTCCTGGTTGTAGTCGTCTTTTTGGTCCAGATCAAACTGATCGTTCACTGAGACCTTCCTGGGTGCAACTTACCGGTTTACCAGAGGAGGCGCACGGGAATGCCCCGCTGCTGGAGATAATCCTTGATCTCCTGGATGCTATAGGTGCCGTAATGGACCATGGAGGCGATGAGCGCGGCGTCGGCCCGGCCCGTGGTCAGCACCTCCGCCAGATGCTCCGGCGTGCCCGCGCCCCCGGAGGCGATGACCGGGATGGAGACTGCTGCGGAAATCATCCGGGTCAGGGTCAGTTCGTAGCCCGCCTGGGTGCCGTCCGCGTCAATGGAATTGAGGCAGATCTCCCCCGCGCCCAGCCGTTCCGCTTCCTGAGCCCACCAGAGCGCGTCGATGCCCATGGGGGTGCGGCCGCCGTGGATCACCATCTCGTAGCCCGAAGGGATGGCCTCCGAGGACGCCACTTTTTTCACGTCCATCCCCAAAACGATGCACTGGCTGCCGAAATCTCTGGCCCCCGCGGCGATGAGATTGGGCTCCAACATCGCCGCAGTATTGACGCTGACCTTTTCCGCGCCGGCCAGGAGCACGGCCCGCATATCCTGGAGATTGCGGATGCCGCCGCCCACGGAGAAGGGGATGAGAATGGCCGCGGCCACCTGCCGCACCACCTCGATCATGATGTCCCGGCGGTCGCTGGACGCGGTGATGTCGTAAAACACCAGCTCATCGGCCCCGGCTTCGTAATAATGCCGGGCCATGGCCACCGGATCGCCGATATCCACATTGTTCTTGAATTTGATGCCCTTGGTGGTGCGGCCGTCCCTGACGTCCAGGCAGGGGATGATGCGCTTACTCAGCATAGGAACCGTCCCAGGCCAGAAAATTTTCCAGGAGCTGCAACCCGAAACGGCCGCTCTTTTCCGGGTGAAACTGGGTGGCCACCAGGTTGCGCCAACCGATGACGCTGGAAAAAGTGGCGCCGTGCTCCGTGACCCCCAGGACCATGTCTTCCTGGGCTGGAGAAGGATAATAACTATGCACGAAATAATATTCGGCCCCCTCCGGCAGCCCCTTAAAAATGGGGTGTTCCCGGAGAAACCGCACCTGGTTCCAGCCCATGTGGGGGATCTTCAAACCTGGCTGCCGGGGCAGGGCCCGGGTGCGCCCGGGGAGCACCCCCAGGCAGCGGGTGTTCTCATTTTCATCGCTGTATTCCAGGACCACCTGGGCCCCCAGGCAGATCCCCAGAATGGGCGCCCCCCGGGCAAAGGCCTCCTGCAGGGCCTGATCCAGCTGCAGCTCCTGGAGGATGGCCATGGCCTTGCCGGCCGCGCCCACTCCGGGGAAGATGACGCGCTGGGCCCGGGCCACCACTGCCGGGTCCTGGGTCACCTCCCCGGCCACTCCCAGGACCTTCAGGGAACGCACCACACTGGTGAGGTTCCCGGCCTGATAATCTATGATCACCACCATAAGGGGTCTTACTTTCCCAATAAATTTCTAACCTAGAGAATCTATCAATCCCACGTCCTTACGTCAATATAATCCCTTGAAAAATGGGGAGGGAGAGAGGGAACGCTGATTAAAGGAATCTTATCCAGAACTTTGGAACATGTTCATGATTATGGCCTGCGGCAAGTTACTCTAAAGACATCTGGTTGAGCCGCCGGGGGAATGCGGCAGTGCGGCCAGATTTGCAAGCGGCCAGGTTTTGTAAGCCCCCCTTTTCTAAAGGGAGATTCACTCTGATTATTAGGCGGTTATATAATTCCCCCTTGCCTCCCTTAAGAAAAGAGAGGTATAAAAATTCCCAGATCAGACCTTGCCATATATCAAAGAGCCACACTAGCTAACAGAATTTTCTAAGGCTGACTGCTGATAGCTGCAAGCTGACTGCTTCCTAGGAGGTTCACCCCATGGCCTTTACTCTGCCCCCGTATCATCCTCCGGATTTTCACCAGCCGCCGCTTAAAGATGCGCCCCTGGTGCGCTTCGCCCCGGTGCTGCAGCCGGGTATCGCTCCGGAAAACTACCATGCCACCACCATCTTCCCGGAGTATTTGCAATTGCATAAGGGCCACTGGGTCTTAATCACCCAATCCCGGATGGATTGCGTGGTGGTCCGGCTGGGAGACGGCTCGCTGCTGGTCAAGGAATTTCACCACCTGCAAAAAGGGGAGGAGGTGGCCTTGGGCCGGGGGGAAAACGGCGAGGAGGGCATCTTCGTCCATACCGAGGCCTTTGCGCCGCCGCGGCCGCTGGCCGAGAAATTCCCGTTTCGCACCTTTCCCTCCCGGGAGACCTCCTTTTCCATAGATTACGATGAACTGTACGAACTCTTGGCCCATGAACGGGAAAAGGGCTTCATCCTCTGGGTGGTGGGTCCGGCCGCGGTCTTTGACCGGGATTCCCGGGAGGCCCTGGTCTCGCTGATCAAGCAGGGTTACATCCACGGCCTCCTGGCCGGCAATGCCCTGGCGGTCCATGACCTGGAAGCCGCGCTCTTTCAAACGGCCCTGGGCCAGGAGATTTATAGCAAGCGCCAGGTCCACCTGGGGCATTACCATCATCTGGACGCCCTCAATCTGGTGCGGGCTGCCGGCTCCCTGGCCCGGGCCATGGAATCCGGGTTGGTCAAAGATGGGGTGATGCACGCCCTTTGGCAACAGCAGATACCCTACGTCCTGGCCGGCTCCATCCGGGACGACGGGCCCCTGCCGGAGGTGATCACCGATGTCCTTTCAGCCCAGGACGCCATGAGGGCTTTATGTAACCGGGCCACCACGGTGATTGCCGTGGCCAGCCAGTTGCACAGCATTGCCGCGGGCAATCTGATTCCTGGTTATCGGGTCCTGCCGGAGGGCCAGGTGCGGCCGGTCTATTTTTATGTGGTGGATATGAGCGAATTCGCTATGGCCAAGCTCGCCAACCGGGGCTCCCTGGCGGCCCGGGGGATTTTGACCAACGCCCAGGATTTCCTGGTGATCTTGGCCCGGGGCCTGAGCCGGAGATGATGGCTGACATAGCAAATATGTGGCAGTGACCTTGAATATCAAAGGTTGCATGTTGATAGCTGCGTTCATGCAGGTTAGGGGGTATCCAACACCTCCCTCACTTTCTGCACTAAAGCCTGCACCCGGAAGGGCTTGGCAATAAAATTGACCTTAGAGTCAAGAACCCCATGATGGACTATGGCATTTTCCGTATAGCCCGACATATAGAGCACCTTCATTTTCGGATGCACCAGCTTTAGCCTTTCGGCCAGGACGCTACCACTGATCTTGGGCATCACCACATCGGTCAGCATTAAATCTATGGGAGCCTTTTCCTGCTCACAAATCAACAGAGCCTCGCCGCCTTGTGCAGCTTCCAGCACCTTAAACCCATACTTGCGCAGGCCTATGGAGGTCAATTCCCGCAGAGCGGCATCATCTTCCACCACCAGGATAGTTTCTTTCCCTTCCAGGGGGGTGGGGGCCGCAGACTTTGACTTAAGATCTTTTATTTTTTCTTCCACCCGGGGCAGATACACTTTAAAAGTTGTGCCTTGTCCGGGCTCACTGTAAACCCAGATATGGCCGCCACTCTGTTTGACGATCCCATAGACGGTGGCCAGGCCTAAGCCGGTGCCTTTGCCGATCTCCTTGGTGGTATAAAAGGGTTCAAAAATGTGGGCAAAGGTATCCGCATCCATCCCCACCCCATTATCGCGTATCGCCAGCATCACATGAGGACCGGGGGTGACGCCCTCGTGCCTCCCGGCATAATCCTTGTCCAGATAAACGTTGGCGGTTTCAATGGTCAATCTGCCCCCTTGAGGCATGGCATCCCGTGCATTTATCGCCAGATTCATGATGATCTGTTCGATCTGGCTGGGATCGACCTTAACCAGATCAAGTTCCTCGTCAATAAGGGCGATCAGATCAATGTCTTCGCCGATCAAGCGCCGCAGCATCTTGTCTATATCAATGACCACATCGTTGAGGTTGATCACCCGGGGTTGTAAAATCTGTTTGCGGCTAAAGGCTAACAACTGGTTAGTCAGTTGGGCTCCCCGGAGTGTAGCTTTCGTGATCTCTTCCAATAATGAGTACAGAGGATCTTCTTTTCGAAGATCCACCATCATAATTTCGCTGTAACCCATAATAGCGGTGAGTAGGTTGTTAAAATCGTGGGCTACTCCTCCCGCAAGCCGCCCCACCGCTTCCATCTTTTGGGCCTTTAAAAGTTGTTCCTCCATGTTCCGTTTCTCGGTTATGTCCCGAGCTACACCGAACATCAGTTTTTCTTCCTGCAAAGGAAAGGAGTTCCAGGAGATCCAGCGGTAGGAGCCATCCTGACACTGGTAGCGGTTCTCAAATTGTATCACAGGATTGCCTTTTCTTAGTCGGTCACCTGCGGCTATGGTAGCAAGACGATCCTCAGGATGCACAAAATCCAACCAAGAGCGGCTTAATAATTCCGTCTCCGGCCACCCCAGAGTTTTGCTCCAGGCCGGGTTTATCTGCTTGAAGAACCCATCAAACCCGGCAACACACAGCATGTCCATGGACATATTAAACAGGCGGTCACGTTCTTCTTCTAAACTTTTGCGATCAGTAATATCAAAAAAGACCCCGCTGATATGATCAATCTTGCTTTTAGAATCATAGATAATCCGGTTCATGGCCTGAACCCAGCGAACCTCCCCGTTCTTTTTGCGGATGCGGTGTTCGGTGACATAAGAACCATCACCTTCCCGGGCCTCAAGGAGAAGCTTTTTCGCCTGGTCAATATCTTCAGATAAAATAAGGTCCATCCATGTTTTCTTGCGAGTATTAAATTCCTCCATGGAATATCCGGTGATTTCTTCAATCTTCTGGTCGAAGCATTCCAGGCTCCAATCTGTATAGCCCTTATAGACCACCGCTGGAACTTGTTGCACCAACTGGCGATATTGTTCTTCGCTTTTGAGCAATTCCTCTTCTGCCCTTTTGCGCTCAGTGATGTCTCTAAAAAAACCAACTACATAAGTGTTTCCAGTCAATTCTATGAGGAATGAGTTTATATCCGCGTAAAAAATACTGCCATCCCTTCTCTTAACCGGAATATCTGTTACAAAAATAGTGTCTCCCCGAACCAGTTTGTCAAAACGATCCAGAACCTCCGGCAGGTTTTCCTGAGGATGGATGTCTTCCACTTTCATCTTAAAAAGTTCTGCGAAACTATATCCCAGCATTTGAGAGATCATTTCGTTGCCTAAAATAAACATTTTGGTCTTGATATCAGCCAAAAGAATGCCATCTCTGGCGTTATTGAAAACTCCCCTGAATTTTTCCTCTGATTGGCCCAGGGCTTCCTCTGCTTTTTTGAGTTCATCGATATATGAAACCAAATCGCCTCGCAGGCGCTCATTCTCCAGGGCCACCTGGGCCCCGTAAGATAATTGGCGATCTATCACCAAGATGGTGACCATATAGTTATTGTGGCGGTTGATTCCCTCATCGGTCAGCCCGTGCTCGCCGAAACTATAAAATCCCGCTATCGGCATCTTTGGTGCTAAAGTCTGAATGTTATGGATTGCTTCGTGGTCTTTATCTCCTAACAGTTGAGACCGGAGGGCACAAGGGAAGACCAAGGTCAAAGCAGGATCGCTGATGTGACCATGAAGAAGGGCTTTATGGAAAGCCGCTGGGCCGGCGGACAGCAGGTCATCCGGGTTTCCCTCCATTATCGCTAAGACAGTGCCTTCAGACACGGGCTGGGCAAACCGCACTCCCCCGGCTGGCGTGAAAAAACTGGCCACATTGATGCTATATTCACCATAGCCTACGGAGGTTCCCACCGGACGTCCGGTGGCTAAAGTCAGGTGTTTACCTGCAAGGGCTTCCTGAGAGGTGCCCTGCATGCGGCTATAAATTTCGGCCGCAGGTTGGCCGTCCAACTCCAGCACTTGATGATTGCTAGTGCTGGTGACCGTTGCTATTTGATTAGTGGGGCGAAAGCCGTGGGCCATGGCGAGGCCGAAGCGCAATTGGGTCTCAAAAATCGCCACCAGCATACTATCGGGGTAGGCCCGTTGGCCCCAAAGCACGTAATTGGTTTCTAACCGCCAGTCATCGGCCGCGGCGCCCCCAAAGAGAGGAACACGCCCCGTGGACAACCTTTTGAGTTCTTCCAGAATCTCGAAACTGCGGGAATCGGAGACCCTGGTGTTGCCTGGGGTAAATAAGAGCCCGAAAACGGATTTCCCCTGCAGGGTCAGTTCCGGCCAAATGCTGCTGTCTTGAAGAGAAAAAAAGGGGGCTACTTCTGGCACACTCACCGCCTGGATCACCGCTTGCTGCCAGTCCCGGGAAACACCCTGTCCCACTCCCACCCGCACTCGCAAATAGGGTGAAGCCAAGGCGACTACCACCACACTCTCCCGATGCTGCCCGTTGCAGATCTCACCTGCCGTGGTGGCACCCAGCAACGGAACTTCACCTACTTCGTTATGAATGCCCCGAAGAAGCTCCTCCAGGTTATAGCGCACCGACGCGAAAATCAGCATCGCTGAAATTCGCCTTTTATCGATTCCCTTTATAGCCTCTTTAGCAGCCTCTGCTCCTACAGCATAGGCACTATCTCCTTTGGAAGCGCCATAGCCAACTTCAAGGGTAACGTCCATGATATAAATCCTCAGGAATGACGCTTGGGGAGGTTAGCGTCTACCGCCTGCTAATATTCGCCGGGTGGCCCCCCAATATGGTACGTATCGCCGTTCCATAAATAGAAAAGAAAAGATTGCCAACCACTTAACAACGGTCCATCAGAGGGATTTCCTCTTCTATTTACAAAGTTATATTTTGTGGAGACTGAGTTTAAATATTTACATGAAGATGTCAATCTATTTTTCGTCCGCAGAAGTCTCTAAGGGAAAGATCACTGTTTTCCTCTGAACCTCTAAATAAGTTTCGGGGTTGCCAGTGGGAAGGTTTAGCCATTCCTGTAGAATAGGCCCATTGTCGTGAAGCAGACCAATCGAAGAGAGGCAGGGGGGTGAGTGGAAAAAGATTTTATGCGGCTTAGATCATTGTGAAGATGCGGGAAGCAAAGGTAGCCTTGGCGTAATGGCTAACGGCGGCCCATGTTTGCCTCCCTCGGGCATTGCCAATCATAACGTGGATATCCTGCCATTATCCGCCATTAATGATCCTCTATTAAAATCGCGTACACGCGGTCATCCTCTTCTCCAGCACCTTTGCCAGCGTCGGCTCCCCGTAATCCTGATATTCATAGCGCACCCGGATAGTGGGTTTATTGCAGCAGAGAAGGCGGTGGAAGTGGATGGGGGTGGAAAAGAGGACCAGGTCGGCGGGGGTGTTATTGATGGTCGCGGCCAGGTCCTGAATTTGCTGCTCACTGTAGCCCATGGCCGGAAGTACCGGGCCGATATGGGGATATTCTCGATAAACTCCTTGGAGCGTACCCACGGCAAAGGCCCGGGGGTCCATTATCCGGGCCGCGCCGCATTTTTCCGCAGCCAGATAACCGGCCCCGTAGGCCATGCCCCCATGGGTCAGGGTGGGGCCGTCCTCCACCACCAGCACGGTCTTGCCGTGAATCCGCTCCGGCTCCTTGACCAGGGCCGGCGACGCGGCCAGGAGGATATCCGCGCCCGGCGCGTTTTCCCTAATATGCCGGCGCACGATGTCGATATTGCCGGGAGCAGCCGCATCCACCTTGTTGATGATGGCGATATCGGCCAGCAGCATGTTGATCTCCCCCGGGTAATAGGCCAATTCATGCCCCGGCCTTAAGGGGTCAAAGAGGACCACGTGCAAGTCGGGTCGGAAAAAGGGAGTGTCATTGTTGCCGCCGTCCCAGACAATGATGTCCGCCTCCTGCTCCGCCCGGGCCAGGATGCGGCGGTAATCGACGCCCCCATAGACGACGATGCCCTGGTCCACCAGGGGCTCGTATTCCTCCCGCTCTTCGATGGTTATCCGGTACCGGGAAAAATCCGGGAAGGCCCCGAAGCGTTGCACCACCTGCTCCTTAAGGTCCCCATAGGGCATGGGATGGCGCACCACCACCGTCTTTTTGCCCCAGCCCCCCAGGATCTCGCAGATCTTCCGGGTCGTCTGGGATTTGCCGCACCCGGTCCTGACCCCACAGACCGCAATCACCGGCTTGGCGGCCGTGAGCATGGTCCGGGCCGCGCCGGGGAGGAGAAAATCAGCCCCCGCGGCCATTGCCAGGGAGGCCTTGTGCATCACTTCTTCATGGGGGACGTCGCTGTAAGAAAAAACCACCAGATCGACCTTTTTCTCCCGCACCAGAACGGCCAATTCCGCCTCCGGGTAGACAGGGATGCCTTCCGGGTAGAGGGAACCGGCCAGTTCCGGGGGATAGAGGCGGTGGGCCTCCAGGGGAATCTGGGCCGCGGTGAAGGCCACCACCTGGTAAGCGGCATTATCCTTATATAGAACGTTGAAATTATGAAAATCCCGGCCCGCCGCACCCATGATGATGACCTTTTTTGGCATTGCCGCTTCGCTCCCCTGGTTTCGATAAGCCGATTATAGCAGCAATTGCGGGAGCGCATGGAAAAGTTTCCGGATTTCTTTCCCCTCTAAGAGCTAAACCAGCTTCCCGGACTGGCGCAAGGCATAGGGAATGCTTAATTGTCTTGATTAGAGAAGTCAGCGTCCACCTGCAGCCCTCTCCAGGGCGGACACTTGGGGCCGCGCCTGTAAAAAATTGATATTAAATGGCGGCTTGGTATAACTACCGATAACTGTTTTTAGTTTTTGGTTATGTGAGATATCCATTAAACAATAGTGACTGGCATAAATTTGCCCTGCCATGTGATTTTATTTTGTCATCCTGAGCGAAGCGAAGGATCTAGATTCTTCGGTCGCTCCGCTCCCTCAGAATGACAAACCTTTTTCACTATTGGGGAAAGGAAGGCAAGATGATCAAAGGCTGTTTCATCAATAACAAATGGGTGGAAACCGGACAAAAGCTCCCGGTCCTCTCCCCCTGGTCCGGGGAGAAGGTGGGAGAGGTCTCCCTGGCGGGGGGCCAGGAATGGGAAGAAGCCATAGTTGCAGCCGTAAAAGCGGCCAGCGTTTTTAAATCCCTTTCCAGCCTGGAGCGCCAGCAGCTGCTGGCAAAGCTGGCCGCGGGGGTGAAGGAGCGCCAGGAGGAACTGGCCCAGATGATCGTGGCGGAGGGGGGCAAACCCATCACCTACGCCCGGGGGGAGATGGGCCGGGGCGTGGTCACCCTCACCCTGGCTGCAGAAGAGGCCGCCAGAATCGGAGGCGAAGTCCTGCCCCTGGATTTGACCACGGCCACTAAGGGCCGCTGGGGCCTGACCCGGCGCTTCCCCCTGGGCCCGGTCCTGGGGATTGCCCCCTTCAATTTCCCCTTCAACCTGGTGGCCCACAAGGTGGGGCCGGCCCTGGCCGCGGGCAACCCCATCATCGTCAAGCCCGCGTCCGCCACCCCCCTGACCGCGCTCCTGCTGGGGGAGATCTATGGGCAGGCCGGCCTCCCTGCCGGGGGGTTGCAGGTCTTGCCCAGCTCTTCCCAGATGGCGGAAAAGTACGTGGGGGATGATCGTCTCCAGGCCCTGTCCTTTACCGGCAGCGCCGCGGTGGGCTGGCGGCTCAAGGGCCTGGCGGGGCGCAAAAAGGTGATCCTGGAACTGGGGGGTAACGCCGCCTGCATCGTGGATAAGGACGCTAACCTGGATCTGGCCGCCAGGCGGGCCGCCACCGGCGCCTTTTACCAGGCGGGGCAGGTGTGCATCGCGGTCAAGCGCCTCCTGGTGCACCAGGATATCTATGAGTCTTTTAAAGAAACTTTCCTCCAGGTCCTGAAAGAAAAGGTGGTGGCCGGGGACCCCCGCCGGCAGGAAACCGTGGTGGGGCCGCTCATTGACCAGGAGGCCGCGGCCAAGGTCAGGGAGCGGGTCCAGGAAGCCTTGGACCAGGGAGCCCGTCTCGTGGCCGGCAACCTGGGGGAGGGGACCCTCATGCCGCCCCTGGTGCTGGAGGAGGTGACCAGGGAGATGGCGGTTTGGCGGGAAGAGGTCTTCGGGCCGGTGGTGGTCCTGGCTCCCTGCGCAGATTTCCCCCAGGCCCTGGAGATGGCCAATGACACGGTTTACGGGCTCCAGGCCGGGGTCTTTACGAATAATCTGGCCCACGTCTGGCAGGCCTTCGAGACCCTGGAAGTGGGGGGAGTGATCCTCAATGATTCCCCGGCCTTCCGGTTGGACCATATGCCTTACGGCGGCGTCAAGGCCTCGGGCCTGGGCCGGGAGGGGCTGCGTTACGCCATTGAAGAGCTCACCGAAATGCGCCTGTTGGCCTTGAATGTCTGAAGATCTCACGCAAAGGCGCAAAGACGCCATAAAGACAACCGGCTGCTGATAAGTGGCGAAAGATGGTGCATCCAGGAGGATCGCGGCATGAGTGAAACCTTGGTAGGGCATGTACTGAGGCGTTTAAAGCAACTGGGCATCAGGGAGGTCTTCGGGGTGCCTGGCGACTTCTCCTTCGGCATCAGCGATCCCATCTGCCAGGACCCGGAACTCCGCTGGATCGGCACCAGCAATGAGCTGAACGCGGCCTACGCCGCGGACGGCTATGCCCGCATCAAGGGCTTTGCGGCGCTGTGTACGGCCTTCGGCGTGGGTGAACTGAGCGCCATCAACGGCCTGGCCGGCTCCTACACCGAACATCTGCCCGTGTTCCATCTGGTGGGCATGCCCAATACCAAGACCCAGCGGGAACGGCGGCTGGTGCACCACACCCTGGGGAAAGGGGAGTTTGACGTCTTCCTGAGGATGGCCCAGCCCGCGGTTTGCGCCAGCTCTATTTTGACGCCGGAGAACGCGGCCAGCGAGATGGAGCGTCTGGTGACCGCGGCCATCAGCCATCGCCGCCCCGTATATCTGGGAATCCCCGCGGACCATGCCGCGGCCCGGCTGCCCCAGGGAGCGGCTGCGGTAAGACAGGTTCCCGCTCCCGCCACTGACCGGGAAGCGCTAAAGGAAGCGGTGGAGCTCATAGCCGCCAAGCTCGCCAAGGCCAGGACCGCGGCCATCCTGGCGGGTTACCTAATTACCCGCCTGGGGTGCCAGGAAGCGGCCCTGACCCTGGTGGAGGCCAGCAATCTTCCCTTTGCCACCATGTTCATGGACAAAACGGCCCTGGACGAAACCCATCCCCAATTCATCGGCATGTACGACGGGCGCATCATGAATCCCGAAATCCGGGAGTTTATCGAGGACTGTGACTGCGTTCTGAACTTGGGCGCCCTGTGGAGCGATCTCAATACCGGCGCCTTTACCGCCCACATCGACCCGGCCAAGATGATGGCCGTGATGCATCACCACGTGCGGGTGGGCCGGGCCTTTTTCCCCAACATCGAGTTCTGCGACGCCCTGGAGGAGTTGACCCGGAAAGTAAGGAAGAAAAAAGTAACGGCCCCGCAGGTCCATGGATTAGGCGAGCCCCAGGGCGCTCCGGACGATAAGATCACCCCGGCCTACCTCTATCCCCGCTGGGAGAAGTTCTTCCGGCCGGGGGACCTGGTCATGGCCGAGACGGGCACGGTGGCCATGGGCCTGGCCTTCGCCCGCATGCCCCAGGGCTCGACCTTTCAGAACCAGCTCCTCTGGTGTTCCATCGGCTGGGCCACCCCTGCGGCCCTGGGCGCAGCCTTGGCGGAACCTGCCCGGCGCACCATCCTCATCACCGGGGAAGGCGCGCTGCAGATGACCCTCCAGGAGATCGGCCAATTCTGTCGGTACGGGTGTAAACCCATTATTTTTTGCCTGAATAACCAGGGCTACCTGATTGAGCGGCTGCTCTGCAAAGACCCCATGGAATGTTACAACGACCTGGCGCCCTGGAACTACCAGCAATTGCCCGAGGTTTTGGGATGCCGGGATTGGTTTACGGCCAGGGCGGCCACCAACGCCCAGTTGGAGGCAGCCATGGAGCAGGCCGCCACCTGCGGCCGGGGCGCTTTCATCGAAGTGGTGACGGAGAAGATGGCGGCCCCCCCCATGGCCCTGAAGCTCCATGAATCCATCCAGACGCTTTATGGCCTGAAGCGCGTGGGTGAATAAGGCACGGGTACCGGGGCGCACCCCGTGGGCACGCTCAGGGGAAAAAAATCTTCACTGGTGGCTTGGCAGCAGGCAAACCGGCAACAATCCCTTTAAAAGTTAAAGACCCTGCATGAATAGCGGCTCCTTGCAGGATCTCGCCGTTCTTATAAAATTGCCTCTAGGCCCCAATAACGCCCTCCCTTTTTTTATATTCCCTTACTTAAATAAAGCTTTGCCATGACCTTTTCCCATGATAAACCCTAGCCTGAGGCAAGGGAGTTACGCTTTAAATGGCAAAGGAAAACCCTTTATGCCGTTTCCCTGGAAACGCGGGATGGCTGGCTCCTTAAAAATCCAACTGCCTTTCATCTACAAGGTTCTCCTTTTTTTTCTCTTTTGCCTTGGCATCACCCTGCCCTCTCTCTTCCTGCTGCTGATCCCCGGCAGTCAACTGAGCAAACCATTCCTTTCCGCCTTGGCTGAAGACCCTATCTGGGATCCTCAAATAATTATTACCTGCCCTGGTGCGCCCCAGCCGCAGCCACCGATTCCGGCTGCTGCCGGCCAGACGGCTGGATCTTTCCAGGCCTGGGGGGCCTGCCTGCGGCTGGGCCCCAGGCCCCTCACCCCCGGGCTCAGCCACGTTCACCTTGTCCCAGGTCTTGTTCCTCCAACGTTTTTCCCGAATCGGCTATGGTTGCCTGAAAAATTAGGTCCCCCAAGGATGCGCCTAACATGAAAAAAACTTTATTCATTGCCATGTGGCTATCCCTTTTAGCCAGCCTGCTGTTTGGCCCTCTTAACCACCCCAGCGCCGCCCAGGTACAGACCATCGCCAGCGGCCTCGACAATCCCGTCAGTATCCTGGTGGATGGCACCTATGTCTTTTGGACCGAAGGGCTGGTCAACAATTACGTCAAGTGGACTAATAAGGGAGGGGCCGCACCGGTCTATTCTTATCCCCTGGACTACAGTTTTCACAGTCACAGCCTCGCCCAAGACAGTTCCTTCGTTTACTTTAGCCTATGGACCCCAGCCGCTTCACCTTTGAACGTCCACCCCAACGTGGGGGCGCAAATAGTGCGCCTCCCCAAATTTGCCGGGCAAATAGGCCCCCAGGCTCTATTTCAGTTTACCAACTCCCAAATCTTCCAAGGACCTTACGCCTTTGACATCGGCTATTTTGGACCGCTGAAAGCAGATCTGGGGAGAGTGTTTTTCGCAGTCAACAATTTCGCCAACAGCCGGGCTGAGGAAATTCGCTGGGTTTCCGCCCTAGGAGCGAGTTATCCAGATGATGTCAGGTTGCTCGGCACTGCCGACCAGACAGTGGAAGTCACCTGCCTGGCTACGGATCTCGTCAGCGTCACCTGGGGGGAAAAATATAATCCCAATAATAATGGGGCGATCCGCGCCGCCCCCCTGGTGGGAGGACTGAGCAACACCATCGCCACCCTGGCGGGCTATGCCGGCTCCCTGGCAACTCCCGTCTCAGGCGTGGGCGGCGGGAAGATCTTCTGGCTGGAAGCGAACCCTAGCGGTCCCGAGGTCGTGGCCCTCAAGGTTTGTCAGACAGGAGTAGCCCCATCGACTTTAGCCTCTAATGTGTACCCTTTTATGACTTTTGGAAACGTGGCCCTGGCAGTAGATGCCCTGAATGCCTACTACTTCAAAGTCGGCAGCTCCGGCATGGCTGAGGTGGTGCAGTTGCCCCTTGCCGGAGGCTCAGCCACGGTCCTGGCCAGCGGAATAACTATGCCCGCGGCCATTACGGTGGACAACGCCTACGTTTACTGGACGGAGTGGGGAAGCGGGGCTAATACCGGGGCGGTTAAAAGGGTGGCCAAAATAAGCACCCCTAACCCACCACCGATGGCCAACTTCACCGCCTCGCCCGCCAATGGCCCGGCTCCCCTGCCGGTGCAGTTCACCGATACCTCCACGGGCTCCATTACCAGCCGTTATTGGGACTTTGGGGACGGCAGCGGCAGCGCCGCCGCCAATCCCAGCCACACTTATGACAACCCTGGTTTCTATGGGGTGTCTTTGACGGTGACCGGCTCTTTGGGGACCACTACTAAAAGGTCTGCCATCGAGGTGAGCGACTTCCTGCCGCCGGTGGCCAATTTCACCGCCACCCCCACCAGTGGCCGGGCGCCGCTGACGGTACAATTCACCGACACCTCCACCGGCAGTATCGCCACCCGGATTTGGGACTTTGGAGACGGTGTCAGCACCATGGGCCAGAGTGTCAGTCATACGTATCAAAAACCGGGAAAATATACGGCCACTCTGATATTGACCGGTTTCACCGGTTCTGATAGCAAAACCGCCACCATCACGGTCAGAGGGAAGCCCTTGCCGTTTCTTATCCACATATTGGATGACTGAACAAGATTAGCCTGGCCGCTTAGCCGCTGCCGCTTCCAGGTCCGGTGGACGCTGGGGGAAAGGGTCATGCAGCCGCGAGGGTCCCGGCTGAGACCAGGGGCAAGGGTCTAATGGGATTCTTTATGGCAATACTTGCAACATAACCTGTTTTTTGTGCTCTCACCAAAAGTATCATGAGTTTTGTCCAAGACCAATAAAGTTATTTTGCGGGGAAACTGTTTCTTTTCCGAAATTTTACTTGCATTTCCTTACATTTTTAGGCAAAATAGGGACTTAGAGAACTTCTGGGAGGGGGAGCCTGATGGCCGGAGCGGCTGTTGCGGAGGGGACCCAGAAGGGCAAAAAGAAGCGCCATTTCCTGGCGGGGGTGGCCCTCTCCGTGGGATTGGTGTTGGCCTTCCTGGCTTTGTTTTGCCACCAGGGTCTGTACCGGATTTATTGCTTGCGCCAGGAGCGCCAGTCTCTGGAGCAGGAAACCAACCGTCTGGCCGCGGAAAACCTGCGGTTGGCCCGCACCATCGACCGCCTGCGCCACGACCCGGAGATGATTCAGGATCTCATCCGCCGGGAACTGAATTTCATCAGGAAAAACGACATTATCATCCAGTTCCCGCAACCGGCCGGAAGAAATCAAGCCCTTCCTCCAGCCCGGGCCCAAGCCCCCCCCCACCGCCCCCAACCCGGAGGGAGGTAAAGATGACTGGGCAAGGAGTCTCTCTGGAGCGCCTCAAGGAGCGCCTGGAGCGGGAACCCTGCGCCGGGGCCATGTACCTGCTGGCCGAGACCTATTATCAACAGGGCCAGTATCCCCAGGCCGCGGCTGCCAGCCGCCAGGCCCTGTCCCTATACCCCGAGAACCTGGAACTCCGCCTGATTTTGGGACAGTCCCTGGTCTCCCTGGGAGAGTATGCTGAAGCCGAGGAGATCCTGGAGCCCTTGATCGTGGCCATCGGCCGCCTGGGGGAGGTCTTTAACACCCTGCACCACCTTTACGGGGGGCAGGGCCGCCTGGCGGCTGCGGATCAGGCCGGAGAGCTTTACCGCCTCCTGAAAGAGGGCCTGGAGGCTCTGGGAAAAGGAGAAGGGACCTTTGTCCCGCCCCAGGCTGCGGCGGCGGGCGCCGGCAAACGCAGCTACCTCCTCCGGACCCTGGAGGCCCTGGAGAAGTGGCAACGGGCCTTGCAATCGCACTGAGAAATCCAAGGTTCAAGAGAAGAAAGGTGACTTGCCCATGTACGGCACCGCTGAATTCAAGAAAGGCCTAAAAATCGAGCTGGACGGCTCGCCCTTCATGATCGTCGATTTTCAGCACGTCAAACCCGGGAAAGGCGGCGCCTTCGTGCGCACCAAGTTGAAGAACCTCCTCACCGGCCGGGTGCTGGACCAGACCTTCCGTTCCGGGGAGAAAGTGAAGAAGCCGGACCTGGTGGAAAAGGAGATGCAGTACCTTTATAAGGATGGGGACAGCTACTGCCTGATGGACAATGACACTTACGAGCAGATCATGCTCACCACCGAACAGGTGGGCGACGCGGTCCTGTTCCTGACCGAAAATATGAACCTGAAGGTCCTCATTTTCAACCAGCAGCCGGTGGCCGTGGATCTGCCCAATTTTGTGGAATTGACGGTGGCCCAGACAGAGCCGGGGGTGCGGGCGACACCGCCACCGGCGGCACCAAGCCCGCCACCCTGGAAAGCGGGGCGGTGATCCAGGTGCCCTTGTTTATCAATGAGGGAGACCGGTTGAAGGTGGACACCCGCACCGGCACTTATATCGAACGTCTCAAATGACTTAGGCCACCTTTACCAACACCACGTAGCGGCGCACTCCGAATTTTATCGCCTTTTTCTTCGATCTCATGAAGACGTCCGCCTTCTTTTTGATGCGGGGGTGCATGCGGTCCTGAAAATCAAACACCCCCATTCCGTGGAGCAATACCCGGTCACCGAAATTAAGGTTCAAGCTCCGCTCCACGTCCCGGCTGACCGCCATCATTCCTTCACTCACCTTCTGGCCGGAAGCGGTGTACCCCGGGCGGGAGCCTTTGCCCCCATATACCCCCGGATGATAAGCGGTAACAGTGACAATAGACATCGACACACTCATGGTCGGCTGCGGCCAACCCAGAAATCCTACCACCATACCCAGCAGACAATAGAGCACTATCTTGCGCATACGTCCCTCTCTTTCCAAGAGGCTTATGGATATTTATCAAGTTTTGGTTTGGGAAATTGGGAAAAGGAAAGCCTGGAAAAGCTTTGGACCTGAGCCGGGTGTGGTCTGTGCCGGTAGAGTGCGCCGGTCAGCTCCGGGGCCGTCCTTCCAGGAAGCGTCCTCTCCGCTTCCTGGGGGTCTTGGCCAGTTTCAGATCCCTCCGTTTTTTACCGGGGCTGAAGCGTACCAGCTGAGGCCATCCACGCGGGCTCACAAAATTTATTGTGCCTTATAGCACAAGCTAGAAAGGCTGTCAAGAAAATATTTTTGGCAATACAGCTAACTATTATTTATTCTTAATAAAATAACTATAATAATTATTGCCCATATGTTTAAAGGGTGATTATTCCTTATAAAGGGCTTTTTCTAGGAAAAATATGGAGCTTTTTCCCTTTAAAAACCATTATTTTCTTTAAAAGTGGGATATTTTTTTTTGAAAAAATTATTATTCTGAGAATATGTCAATAATGACCAAATTAAATAATAATAACTTTTAGTTAGCTAATAATTTAATTAATGTTTCCCACCCACCGCCTTCTGGATCCGGAACTTTAATTTTTTCCTAAAAAAAACCGGTCACGGGCCTCCGGGGAGGCAAACATTAGAAGTACGGCTGATGGTGTGGGTAGCGGCGAGAAAAACTGGAGTGAAAAACGGTTAAGGACTTACATGACCAGGTGCGGGGAGGGGCCGGAAATCTACAGTCTGATTACTTTACCCACCTTCCTCAATAATTGCCACCGCCCACAGGAGTTGGAGGTGTGGGCGGAGGCCTGGGCCCCTGGCCCCCCCAAATTCCCCCTTCTTAACCCGCGGACCGCGGGTCCTCAAACCCCTCAGGAGCCCCCGAAGCCTATGCTCACCTGCCCGGCCTCCACCAGTACCGGCACCTTCCGGGCGCCCTTGGTGAGCTGCAGCATCTCTTCCAGGGCCTGGGGGTCTTCCCGCACGTCCCGATAATTGACCTGGAATCCTTCCTTGCCTTTGGCCTCCCGGGCCCTCAAGGTAAAAGGTCAACTTTTTTTGCCGAAAATGGTCACCTCTGGGGCCATACTCACCTCGCTAACCGGTCTGCAGGAAAAAGACCTTCAGGAAGAGAAAATCCACCAGGTTGAGAATCACCAGGGGATTTTCGGACAGGGTATATTGCACCCCTTCGAAGCGGGGGCTGACCTTTTTCTTCACCTTTTCCATAAACATTTGGAACAACTGGGGATTTTCAGGGCAGACCCGCTGCAGAAAGGTTTGGAAGACCTTGGCGTCCCGCAAGGCCACGTTTTGGGTCTCCTGGCGGAGCTTCACCCGCAGGGGCTTTAAGGCATCATCAAAGAAATCGCCGATGTCTTCGAATTTCTGTCTTATCTGAGAGAAAGTCCACTGCCGCAAGCCCCGGTATTGATCGGCGGTCTCCCCTCCCAGGTTGTCGGTGGTCAAAGTAACGATGTTGATGCTGGGGGCCATGGGATTATTGGCCGGCAGATTGACGATCTTCACGGCCAGTTCCGGATATTGCCGGTTGGTGATGGTGTAGTCCCGGCTGAAGCGCTGCCCGGGGCGGTCATAGGTGTGGGATTCGGACACCACCCAGCCGTCCCTTTCCAACCCCTGGAGCAAGGGGCGCGCCTTGGGAATGAGGCGCTGCAACTCGGCAAAACTGCCGGGGGCCGCCGTGCCCCGTTCCTCTTTAAAGCCGTAATCTTCCGGCGCGGGCGGGGGCGGCTCTGGCTCCCAACGACCAGGGGTGTCCGGCGTCTCCGGGGGTTCAGGAGAGGGGGTCTGCCTCGCCACGGTGGCGGCGGCATCCGGCGTCAGCCCTAAGATAAACATCGCCTGCCCGGCCGCGCCCGTGCGGGCTTGACGCCAGAATTTGTAAGGCTGCTCCGGAAAGAGCTCCAAAACGATCTTCACGCCCCCAGGTGAAGACATGGTGACCACCTGTTCCACCAGGAGGTCATCCCCGGCCATGCTGCTGGGCAGCCGGCCGGCCCGGGCCTGGGGAAATTCCACCACCAGTTGGGGTTTCCCGCCCTCTGAATGGGTGGAGACCCGGGGTTCGGCAGCCCGGCTCAAGACCACGGTGAGCATGGTGTTTTCCCCCACCCGGCTCAAGCCCACGCGGCGCACTTCCACCGCCGGGCTGCGCCCCCAGGTGGCAGCCGCCGACGCCACCAGAAACCCCAGGCAGAGGCAGATTATCCCTGCCCCGGGGATCTTCCCTGACAGAATCTTGCTCGGAAGGGACATAAGCCGGATGCTTAGCCTCCTTCCGGGACCCGACGAAAATTCACGCAGGAGCCGGGAGGACAGCCGGGGTGCCAGTCGGCGGACATGTCCGCGGACAACAGGTTGCCGCCGTTGCCGGGAGTGACGATGAGGATGGCGCCGGATTTGGTGTAGATCCAGATCCTGCCTTCGTTCACCATCCAGGTGAACTCCGTGGATTTTCCGGCATGGGTCCAGGTCCCTTTGCCATCCCCTTTGAGGTCCAGATCAACGAAACTCTTGCCGGCAAAGGGCTCCACGGAGCGATACTTCCCCGCGAAGGGAGCGCGGGACTCCCCACAGCCCCCCAGGGCCAGGCAAACCATGACCAGACCAAGGATTGCGGCCAACTTCCAGAATTCTTTCTTCATATTTTTCTATCCCGCAAGATGAACCCTCCCCGATCCAGGACCAGAAAGCGATCGTAGAGGAAGATTTGGATACACATCACCAGCATGCCCGCATTTTTGGTTACTTTCCACCAGTTCACCGGTTCTCCGACTTCCCCCACGCACCCGCAGTTGATGGGCAGGTGATGGAAAATAGCATCCACCAGCCCCACAATAAAGATGATATTCATGCCCGCGATCAGGGTGGCCGCGGCCCGGGTGCGGATGCCCAAGATGAGGAATAACCCCACCACCAGTTCCGCCCAGGGCAGGACCAGGGCCCAGAGATTCACCCCCCAGGAGGGCATCATCCCGTAGTCCACCACGTTCAGGGCAAAGACCGCGGGGCGCATAATCTTGCTCAAGGCAAAGGAGATAAAAATGAACCCCAGGATTATCCTGCCCACTATGGCCAGGTAGGGGCTGCGACGGATGGGGGGGATGAGGATGAGCAAGAAGATGCCCACCGGCAGCCACTCCACATAGCCCGGCAAACCCAGGGGCAGGCTGGCGGCTTCCTTGGGCTCTTGCCCTTCTATGGGAAGGGCGTGCGCCCAGCCGCTGTAATCTTTCAGGGCTACAACATGTTGCATGCCTTTTTGTTTCAATAACCGGCCCAGTTCCAGGTCGAAGCGCCGGCTGAAGGTGCCCCCGTAAACGATGATGGTCTTATCCTTGGCCCCCGGCGTCTGTTCCACCGTGAACTGGAACAGGGGGTACATCAGATCGAACAAGATCAAGGGCAGGTTTGAGGCGCCCTTGATGTGTTCCTGCTTATAAAAGGCGCTTTTCCTGGCATCCACCACGATGGCCTGGTTTTTCTTATACAATTCCTGGGCCTGCATCAGGGAAATTTCCGGAATATCGTACTTGACACCCCAGTCGTGGACCAAAGGAATGCGGTTGTCGTTGTAAATGTTGACCACCAGGGCGAGGATGATGCTCAGGCCGATCATCAGGACGTAGTCAAACCAGGAAATCTGGCGCAGCTTGACCTGGTGCACCACCTCGCTCTCCAGGCGCCGGTCCCCGGAGATCAGCCATTGGGAGAGCTGATGGATGATATGCCGGGCCAATTGGGGGTTGTGATCCAATAAATGGTCAAATTCCTCTTTGGAGACCTTGATCAGCCGGGATTCTTCCATGGCCTCCACCGAGGCGGTGCGGGGCTGGCCGGTCACCAGGGCCACTTCGCCGAAATAGGCCCCCCCGGCCAGTTCCGTCAAATCGGTGCGGATGCCGTCCGCGGTTTCCCGGAAGACCTTGACCCGACCGGACTGGATCACATAAAAAAATTCCGGAGACTCTCCTTGGGTGACTAGGCGCTCACCGGCCGGGACCACCACCTCCTGCCCCAAATGGCACAATTTTAGCCCGTCCACCCCCTTGGATTCGGATGGTTTCTGCTCTTCAGCCATCTTGCCCTTCCTCTGCCCCGCATCTCGCGCCCGGGCCGGTGACCAGAGTTACCATAAAGATGTCTAATTCTTTTACCACAGGAACTTGAAGAAGGGAACTCTCTGAATCCATGGAAATCCACTTCTTCCCGCCCTACCCTGCTCTTTGTTCCCCCCTTTTCCGGTTAAATTTTTTTCCTTGTCGCACCTTTTTCTCATTTTGAAAAAAAATTGTCCCGACTTGCGAGCCTTCTCTCAATGAGAGAATTTTCTCAAACCCCCAGAGCCGGCCGCGGTTATGCTAAATAATTTTAATAATTATTATAATGGCTTACAAAATATTTTCCCCGGACTGTTTGGCAAGCCCTTTGCATCTTCCTCCTCAAGAACAATTTTGCCATCTTTGGTGGGGTCATTAAAAACTATGTCAACCTTTGCCGCTTCTCCCTGGTCCCAGGGCAAATGGACGCAAAATCAGGAAGCCCAACTGGAGAAACGTCTCCAGACCCTGGACCT
Organism: Syntrophobacterales bacterium; assembly: GCA_020060385.1. Taxonomy (GTDB): domain Bacteria; phylum Desulfobacterota; class Desulfobaccia; order Desulfobaccales; family 0-14-0-80-60-11; genus SURF-52. The sequence goes on from JAGVAH010000010.1 coordinate 44,145, forward strand.
GGTTTTGAAGATCCTGGTACCTGCAGCTTTGCTGCTCTGTCTGGTTCTCTCCCTCAAGTTCGGGTCCTTCAACGGCTACCTGCAGCTGATGAGCCGCCAGAGTTTCGCCACCCCTCTCATGGCCCTGGGGGCCGGGTTTACCCTAGCCTATCTGGCCTTCCAGGTGGTGCGCACCATACTCTGGTGGCGTTATCAACCTCATCCCCTCTCCCCGGGCCCCCTGCCCCGGGTGACTATCATCGTCCCTGCCTACAACGAAGGGGCCATGGTGGAAAAGGCCCTTTATTCCGCGGCCGCCAGCGACTATCCGGCCGACCGCCTGGAGATCATCTGTATTGACGATGGCTCCAAAGACGACACCTGGTCTTACATCGAGAAGGCCCGGCAACGCCATCCGGAGTTGATCAAAGCCATCCGCTTCCCCAAAAACCGGGGCAAGAAAGAGGGCCTCTACGCCGGGTTCACCCAGGGGACAGGCGACTTCTTCGTCACCATCGACTCCGACAGCATCATTGCTCCGGATACCGTCAAACAGGTCATCACCCCCATGCTCCAGAACCCGGTCATCGGCGCGGTGGCCGGCAATGTCAAGGTCTATAACCGGGCCCGCTGCCTGCTGGCCCGCATGCTGGCCGTGCGCTTCGTCCTGGCCTTCGATTTCCTGCGGGCCTCCCAGTCCCTGTACGGCGCGGTCACCTGCACCCCCGGGGCCCTGTCCGCTTACCGCCGCTCCGCTCTCACCCCTATCCTGGAGAAATGGCGGCAGCAAACCTTCATGGGTAACCCCGCCAATATCGGCGAAGACCGGGCCTTGACCAATTTCGTCATGCGCCAGGGTTTTTATATCACCTACCAGCGCAGCGCGGTGGTCCACACCACCGTACCGGAGACCTACCGGGGGCTATGCCGCATGTACCTCCGCTGGGACCGCAGCAACTTCCGGGAATCCTGGGTCCAGCTCTTCTTCATCTTTTCCAATTACCGCAAAAGAGACCGGCTGCTGCCCATCATCGACTTCTTCATCACCCAGATCGAATTTCCCTTGACCTATCTCTTCCTGGGCCTTCTCCTCTTATCCTTCTTCATCTATCCCTTCGTCATGGTGAAATTCTTTGCGGGCCTGGGCGTCATCACCATGGTCTATATGTTCTACTATATCTACCAGGAGCGGGACCTGGATTTCGTCTACGGCATCCTTTATTCCTACTTCGCGTTCTTCTTCCTCAACTGGGTCCAGCCTTACGCCTTCATCACCCTGAAGAATGACCGCTGGTTGACGCGCTAGAGCCCGATTCAGGGATTGATATCTAGTAAAAGGGGGTGCGGCTATTCCTGCCGCACCCCCTTATGGTTCTGTGCCTGGGAAGTTCCAAGTGCGGGCGGGGGAACACAAGGTTCGCCCCTACAAGGAAATTGCCGTTAGATTGCGACTTGGTATGGCCCCTGCCCCCCTGGCCCCTAAAAAAGCCCTCCCAGTTTGCCCGCGTAGCCCGTAAGCTCGGCATAACCCTCGCCCGTGACCGTGCGTTGGTGGCCTTGGCCTGCCACTTTCATCTGCCCTTCCCAATAGGTGACGCCCCCGGCCGCGCCGGCCCGGATCTCCTGGTCCGCCAGGGTGGGGGTGAGGGTGAGGGTGTAGCCCGCACCCGGAATTTCCAGCTGCCAGCCGGCAGGATAGACGGCCCGGCTGTGGGGGGATTTCCAGGTGGCGGTGGGGGTGATCTTAAAGTCGGCCAGATTTAGGCGCCGGGCCTGGCCCGCCGGGTCGATGAGGGTGCCGGAGGATGCAGGATCGATGGACCCGTCCCGGCCGCGCAAAAGATAAAGCATCACTTCCCAGCCGTCGTCCAGTTGCAGCGCGAACCAGTCCCAGCCCGCCTGCTCCGGGGCCAGGGTATGGGTGAAAAACTCGTGGTCCATCCAGGAGGAGCCGGTCACTTCCAGGGTCCGCTCCCCCAAAGTCAGGCGGCCCCGGGTCTCCAGGCGGCTGAGGGAGTAATAATAGCTGGCCGCAGCACCCTGGGCCGCTTTGCGGCTGAAGCCCTGATCCCCGTGGAGCACCGGGGGCTTCAGGGGCATGCAAAAAAGGTCCAGGCCCAGGCCCTCGTCCCGGGCGGTGAGGTGCATGGCGCCATCCTCCATCTCCGCCCGCCAATCATCGATCCATACCTGGAGACGCCCTTCATCTGCACCCGCCAGGCCCAGCGCGCCCCGGGACGCCTTTTCCCGGAACAGGAATTGGCCCCGGGTGATGTCGCTCAAGGCCAGGTGCGCGAAATAGACGGTGTGCAGGGCCCAGGCGGAGTGGGCCCGGGGTTCGGGCCTTTTTACCCCGGCCCGGAAGAAGGTGAGTTGATACCCGAAGGACTCGCCATCCTTGGCCCCCAGATGGCCGGTGTAATACCACCACTCCGTTTTATAGCGGGGATGGGCCCCGTGGTCCCGGGGAAAACGAAAGACCCGGCCCGGCCGGGGAATCTCGAACTCCGGGCCGGCCCCGGCCAGAGAAGGAACTATCAGTATTAATAGAATAATAAGAAGGAAATGGATTAGAGCATCAGGCCTGGTTAACATGCCGACTTTATTAAAAATTCTGTAGCGTCCTCTCTTCTCCCCTCCTCCTGGGGGCTTATCGTTACCCACAAGTAGGGGGAGTATGGAAGGGCTATGGCAATTATTAAGCAATTGCATACCCTTATGCCCCCCTCACCCTAACCCTCTCCCCCGAGGAGAGAGGGAAATAATATGAGGCATATCCATAAGATATCAACTTATGGGTAATGATGAGCCCTGTTGGGGGGAGAGTCGCGGTAGGGGTGGCGTCTGTGGACCCTGCCCCACCAGATCTGGCGGTCCCGCCCTTATTCAATCTCCACCCCTTCATAGATATGGGCCAGGACCGTGCGCTCCCCCACCTGCGCCGGGATGACGTTGCGCTGGTAGGGCTCCCCTTCGAACGCGTCCAGTTCCGGAAATCTTTCCGGCAGGGCCGCGGAGGTGAAGAGCCAGGCCGGATGCTCCGGCCCCCCGGGGTCGTATTGAAAGGCCTTAAACCCCCAATACTCCCCCATGCGCCCATTAATGACACACTCCTCCCAGGTACCCGGCAGGTCCGCCAGCAAAAAGTGGTACATCCCTCCGGGCACCAGGCTGCCGTAGACGATTAATCTTTTATCTGTATCAAGGCCATCCATATCATCATCGATCAAAGGCGAACTCCATATAATTAAGTAACCTCTGCATAAAATAATTTACTTTTAAGACAATGGATATTAATCTAGCATTAAATTTAGTATTTAAGATCTCCTAAAGGTACAGAATATGTTGCTACCTTCTAAAATGCCGCGGCTCCGTTTATTGATTTGCTGCTGCTTTTTGGGGGTCGCCTCTTGGGGCTGCGCCGCAGCGCCGGCGCCTACCCCCCAAGCCCCGCAGCTGGCAGTGGAAACTTATTATTATGTGGGCGTCAAGGAAATCAAGCTCAAGACCCAGCCTGATCCCGCCGCAGCCGACGCCGCCACGGTCAAGTTGAACGAGCGGGTGCAGAGCCTGAAACGCCAGGGCGGCTGGTTCCTGGTGCGCACCGCCGGGGGCCAGGAAGGTTGGGCCAACGACAGGTATCTAAAGCTCGACCCGGTCAGTGATTTTTATGTGCGCCGCTGGGGGGTGCGCCTCCGCCAGGCCCCGGAAGGCCGGGCCAAGACCGTGGACAGGCTGCGCCTCAACGATCAGGTCAAACTGCTGGAGCAAAACGACCAGGGATGGGCCCGGGTCACCAACTCCCGCAGCCAGAAGACCGGCTGGCTGGAAATGAATGATTTGTCCACGGATAAGACCGTGGTCCGCCGCCGCTATAAGAAGCCAGGCCAGGCTGAGCCAGCCACTCCCGAAACCGGCGCCCCCCCTGAAGAACCACCCGCGGCCCCGGCTCCGGGCATCTTAACCCCCGCCCCGGCCCAGGCCGCGCCGCCTCCCAAGGCCCCGGCGCCTCGCAAACAGCGGCCCGAATTGTTCGAACCTTTCTAGGGCAGGGCCCGGGGGTCACCTTAGCCAATAAAGGCCAGCATCACTTCCCCTCCCCGGGTGGGAGGGGGAGTGATTGACATCATTCCCAGAAAATTAATCCACCAGCCCGGCGCCCCTAGTCCGAAACACCGTCGCCAGTGACTTCTTCCCTTTTTTCCAGGCGCTTCCGGGTAAATTCTTCCACCGAGCTGTAGCCCCCGGGGGTGACCATGGCCTGGGCCTTGGACCAGAAATAAATCTTCACCGGTTTGTCCACCAGACGGGAGATCCTCTTTTCCAGCCGCGCGGCCTCATTGGGGGAAATGACCCGGGAACCCACCACCTCCACCCGCACCTGCCATTTATCGTCCTTGGGGGCCGCGTCCACGTTGGTGGCAAAGATATTGTCCAACCCCCGGAATTCATCCCGCACCGCTTTTTCGATCTGGTCCCGGATCTTTTTCTGTTCCGGGGTCGGTAATCCCAGATGGGACCAGCCGTAAAGGATTCTGCCCCGGTCATCCACATCCACGGTGGTGAGACACCTGACCATCAGGTGGATGGTGAGGTCGTTGAGCCGGTGCTGGATGGCCTTTTCCAGTTCCTGGATTTCCGTGGGAATAAGCACCCTGGGGCCCTGGATGGAGGCCAGGATCACCGGGCCGGCAGGAAAATGCAGCAGATCCACTTCCAGCAGTTCCAACTCCGGCCGGTCATACAAAATCTCCCGCAAGGCCTGTTCCGCAAACTGGGTCTTGAAGACGTCGGGGGCCAGTTCCCGGGTCATAAACGCGCCGTTGAGATTCTCCGCGGTCACCTGGCTGGTGGTGCCGGTGGCCCCCACATCTTTGGCCAGAACCGAGCGGACCACCAGGGCTGTGGGCGCATCCACCTTCTTAGATATGGTCTCCTGGATGGCCTTAACCCGGTTGGGATTGATGACCCTGGGGGTGCGCACAGTGGCCAGGACATAGAGCTCCCCCTGGCTGTATTGATGGACCATGCTCACCAGGCCGGTGGTGGGCATTTTGGATAATTCCTTGTTAATGATTTGTTTGATGTTGTTGGTCAAATTCCGCTCCTGGACGATCTTCACCAGGGAGTGGGTCATGATAACAGCCACCAGCAGGAAACCCACCGCGGGCACACCGAAGCGTTTGCCCAGGGCCAGTTTATCGCCCCAGGGCACGTCTTGGGCCAGACCAGCGGCAATGAAGGTGGCCGAGGCGATGATGAGGATGGAAATAAAGTTGGCCAGAAACAGGAGAAAAGAGCCCCATGCACCCTGATAAGCCCCCACCGCCAGGCAGATGCCGCTGTTGGCCAGGGGCGGAACGATGGCAGTGGCGATGGCCACCCCGGGGAGGGCCGGACTGAGATGTTCGTCGATCATGGCGTAGCAACCCGCGAAGCCTGCCAGCACCGCCACCAACAGGTCCAGGAGGTTGGGCTGGGTGCGAGAGAGCATCTCCGGCGTCACCTCCACCGCCAGGGGCAGGGAGCCGAAAATCCAGGCAATGCCCACCGCGGCCATCATGCCCATGACTTCCGCGCGGATGGCCCGTCCCAGGAGGCTGGCGTCCCCTCGCACCAGGGCCAGGGCTATCCCGAAGATGGGGCTCATCAGGGGGGCCACCAGCATGGCGCCGATGATCACTGCGGTGCTGTTGGCAATGAGGCCCAGGGAGGCGATTAGGGTGGAGGTGGCCACCAGGGCATAGAAGCGGATCCCCGGCTCGGAGCCCACCGCAATTCCCTGGAGCACCGCCTCCTGGCGTTGGGGGGACATCTGGAAGATGGAGAGGTCAAGGGCCATGGCGCCTCCTTTCCGATCTGCTGCCTTCTATGACGGCTTTGCGGCAATAATCTGATTTTCCATTGAAGCAAAATGCCCGTCTAAAGGCCAGTATTAAACAGCATTTTTATGGAGATTTTAATAAGGAAAAATGGACTATGATAAGCTTTCGATAATACTAATTAAATATCTATTTAGAAAAAGGGGGGAACAAAAGGGTTTCTCCTTTTTTCCCTCTCCCTCCAGCGGGGGGAGAGGGCCAGGGTGAGGGGAGCATAAGGGTATACAATTGCTTAATAATTGCCATAGCCCTTCCATCCTCCCCCTACTTGTGGGTAACGATATGCCCTTGAAGGGGGAGGGTCGCGGGGAGGGGGAGTTTTTTAAAAAAGTCGATATCTTGTAACTTATTTCTGGGACATGATATAGAAGATATTACCAAACCTCCTAATCTGCCAGTCTGGCATTCGGAGCGAAGCGAAGAATCTAGTAATTTCAATAACTAGACCCTTCGGCCGCGGCTCAGGATGACAAAGAAAATAGGTTTTACAATAATTTTTTATAACTTCTCCAAATCCAGACCTTATCTGTATTTTTCCTTCTTCCGGAAATACCTCGGCCTCCGGGCCAGATCTCCTGGATACGCTCCACTTTTAGATAGTTTCTGGAAAGTATTTAGTGTAAACTTCGGTTCTCCTTTTAAACTTTCCTTGTCCGAGAAGATACCCTGAAAAGTAAAATATCCATGGTCCTCAAGGCCTTAAGAGAAAATTGTAGTCGGCCCAGAGCCATCCTCCTGATCGGTCTGGCCGGGATAGCGGTACTTGCTTCAGGCTGCGGCGTGGTGCGGACGCGCCACCCGGTGCCCCCGGCCCTTCAAGAGGAAGCGCAGGTGGTGGGCATGCCGGATATCCGGGGTTATGCTGATGCCGCGGATGACAGCTTGTTCAGGAGCGCGGTGGACTCCGTCCGCCAGGAGTTGGCGGCCCAACCCGGCAAACCCGCGGGGGTCTTCCTCACCGACACCGTGGACTTTCTGGCCCTCTCCGGGGGCGGCGCGGATGGGGCCTTCGGCGCGGGGCTGCTCTGCGGCTGGAGCGAACATGGCGACCGGCCCCGGTTCAAGCTGGTGACCGGCATCAGCACCGGCTCCTTGATCGCGCCATTTGCCTTTCTGGGCCCCAAGTACGATGCGCCGCTAAAAGAAGTGTACACCACCATTAGTACCAAGAATATCTATAGGTTGCGCAACCTGTTGAAGATGCTCCATTCCGATTCCCTGGCCGACACCTGGCCCCTGGCGGAGCTGGCAACCAAGTACATGGATGACCAGATGCTCCGGGATATCGCCGCGGAACATCAAAAAGGCCGCCGCTTATTTGTGGGCACCGCCAACCTGGACGCCCAGCGCCTCACCGTCTGGGACATGGGCGCCATCGCCGCCATGGGCACCCCGGAGGCTTTTAAACTCTTCCGCCGCCTCTTGCTGGCCTCCGCGGCCATTCCCGTGATGTTCCCTCCCATCTATCTGGAGGTGGAGGCCGGCGGCAAAAAGTACGACGATGTCCACGTGGACGGCGGCGCGGTGGCGGAAGTGATCACTTAGGAGTTCACCTTCAGGCCCCTGGCGGTCAAGGATGCAGTCAGGGGCCAAGGCGGCAGACCCAGGCCCGGCCGGATGTATATCATCCGCAACAGCAAGACCCAGCCCGAGTGGGGGAAGACTGAAGCCGGGCTCAAAGGTATCACGGAACGGGCCTTGAACACCATCATCAAGTATCAGGGCATCGGCGACCTCTACCGCATTTATGCCTTGAGCAAGGTGGACGGGGTGGACTTCAACCTGGCCGCGATCCCCGGGGACTTCAACGTGGAACGTCAGGAAGAATTTGACCGCAATTACATGAACCAATTGTTCAATCTGGGCTTTGACTTGGGGAAACGGGGCTATCCCTGGATGAAACATCCCCCGGGATTGGAGCGGGCCGTGGCAGCCTAAAAGGGGACCCCCCAGGGGAAGGCCTCCCTGGAGAAGCAAGGACCAGAAAGATAGCCAAATAAATCTTCTATCGCAAAGGAACAGCTGATGCAGACCTGGTTTCAAGGAATGGGGAAAGGCGGATGGAGCCTTTTCCGGAGTTTGGCAACCGTTATCCTGTTAACCTTGATCATCTCCACCGGGGTGGCCCTGGGGGCCGCCAATTACGAAGCGCCCAGCGCCAAGCGGGCCTCCGAAGTGTTGCCCCCCAACCTGAGGTCCGGTCCCCACTTCCGGGTGCAGGACCGGGTGGCCGCGGACGGCTACATGCTCCGGTTTACGGTGAATTCGGATTACGGGACCTTCACGGTCACCGGGGAATACGGCCTCCGCAAGCTCATCAGGGAAATTCAAGCCATTGCCGCGCTGAAGAGAACGAGCAAGGGCGAGGCCTTTGCCGAGGGGGTGAGGGGCAAGGCCCAGGACACCGTGGAATTTGCCGCCAATCTCATTGATGATCCGGGCCGCACCCTGTCCAGCGTTCCCCAGGGGGTGGCCAAGCTCTTCGACAACATCGCCACGGGCCTGCAAAAACCCCGGGAGCCCCGGCGGGACAGCCTGGGGGCCCAGCTCTTGAACGTCTCCGACGCCAAAAGAAAGATTGCCTATGACCTGGGGGTGGACGTCTACTCCAGCAACCGGGCGCTGCAAAATGAATTGGACAGCCTGAGCCGGGCTCAGGCCCTGGGTTCCCTGGGGCTCTCCGCGGCCATCCCCTATGGAGGCGGCGCGGTGGTGGGTATGAGCAGAATGTCTCAAACCGCCAGCTCCGTCAACCGGCTGCTCCGGGATGAATCCCCCAGCTCTCTCCGCAATATCAATGAAGGTAAGCTCCAAGCCATGGGGGTGGACCGGAGCCTGACGGAGCGATTCCTCAATAATACGCAGCTCAGTCCCCGCCATAAGACCGTGATCGTGGCCTGCCTGGAAAAGCTGTACCGGGCCCGGGGCCGGGACGCATTCATCGGTTTTTCCTTACAGGCCCATGATGAAGCCACGGCCAACTTTATGCAAAACCTGGCCGAACTCCTGGCGGCTTATCAGCAAACAGTTGCTCCCATCCTGGAGATCACCGCGCCGGGGATCATCCTGGCCCGGACGGCCAATGACACGGTATTTATTCCCTTCCCCCTGGATTACGGGGTCTGGACCGTGCGGGCCGAGCGGGTGGTTAAAAAAACCTTGGCCCGCCGCCAGACCTCCCGCCCGCCCCGGGTTGAATTCTGGGTTACGGGCGCGGTTTCGCCCCTGGCCCGCCGCCAGCTTGAGGCCCAGGGCATTCAGGTGACGGAGCACGTGGACCGGCGCATCGGCATGATGGACTAATCCCCCTTGAGTGATTATCAGAAAGTTTATGTTTTCCTAAAGGAGTTGTCAGCCATGCACAGAAAGAGTTCAGTTTGGCATTTTATGGGAAGGGCCCTCCTGCCGGTTCTGGCCCTGGTCCTGATGGGGGGCCGGCCGGCCCTGGCGGCCCAGGATAAGTGGCCCAAACGCTTCGAACATCCCAAGGGCATGGTTGTCATGTACCAGCCCCAATTGGAAACCTATCAGGACGATAAACTCACGGGCCGGGCCGCGGTGTCGGTGAAGACCAGAACCATGAAGGCCCCGGTCTTTGGAGCCGTCTGGCTCTCCGGCCGGGTGGCGGTGGACCGGGATACCCGCATGGCCACCATTGATGAGGTCAAGGTCACGGACGCCAAATTTCCCAACGCCACCCCGGAGCAACTGGAGAAACTCAAGAACTTCCTCAATACGGAAATGGCGGACTGGAGCGTACCCATCTCCCTGGACCGGCTCCTGGCAGCCCTGGAGGTGGTGGAGAAGGAACAGGCCGGCGACCAGGGCCTGAAAAACGAGCCGCCCCGGATCATCTTCGTCAACCATCCCGCGGTGCTGGTCCCCCTGGACGGGGACCCCAAGCTGCTGCCCCTCCCCAAATCCTCCCTGATGCGGGTGGCGAATACGCCCTTTCTGATGCTGTACGATACCGGGGCCAAGACCTATTACCTGAAGGGCGGCGCCGCCTGGCTGGCTGCGGGGGATTTGAAGGGCCCCTGGAAGGACCTGGAGAAAGTCCCGGAGGCCCTCACCAAGCTGGAGGAGACCGCCCAGAAAGCCGCGTCGGGTCAGGCCGCACCCAAAAAAGTGGAGGCCCAGGCCGGGAAGATGCCCGAGGTCATCGTCAGCACCGTGCCCGCGGAGCTGTTGGCCACGGATGGAGAGCCCCAGTACACTCCCATTAAAGACACCAGCCTCCTGTATATGAGCAATACCGAGAGCAATATCTTCATGGACACGGCCACCCAGGACTATTATGCCCTCATCTCCGGCCGCTGGTTCAAGACCAAATCCCTGGCGGACGGCCCCTGGAGCTACCTGGCCCCGAACCAGCTACCCGCCGACTTTGCCAAGATCCCGGAAAACTCGGTGAAGGGTCTTGTCTTGGTGAGCGTCGCCGGCACTGCCCAGGCCAAAGAGGCGGTCTTGGAAAATTCCATTCCCCAGACCGCGGTCATCGACCGGAAAAAGGCCACCACCACGGTGAATTACGCGGGGGACCCCAAATTCGAGAAGATCGGGGACACCAACCTGGAATACGCGGTGAATACCGGCACGCCGGTCTTCAAGGAAGGGACCAAGTACTACGCGGTGGACCAGGGGGTGTGGTACGAGGCTGACTCCCCCAACGGCCTCTGGACCGTGTCGGTGACCCCTCCCGCCGAGGTGAACAAGATTCCCCCCAGCAACCCCCGTTACAACGCCAAGTACGTCAAGGTCTATGATTCCACGGAGGACACGGTCACCGTGGGCTACACCCCCGGCTATACCGGCTCCTATGTGGACAACGGCACGGTGGCTTACGGCACGGGTTACAATTATGCGGGCTATTCCACCCCGGAGGCCTATATTCCGCCCCCGGCCACCTATGGCTACGCCGCGGCCTATGACCCCTACGCCGGCTCCTGGGGTTATCAGACCCCGTATTACAATCCCGCCAGCTGGCTCGTCCCCGGGCTGGTGGGTTTTGCCGCGGGCGCGGCCGTGGCCGCGGCCACCGGCCCCTGGTGGGGCCATGGCTACGGCTACTGGGGCGGCGGCGGCTGGTGGGGCGCCGGCGGCTATAACAATATCAACATCAATAATATTCATAATAATGTGATCAACCGGCATCCGGATCACCGCTGGGATCACGGGCGGCCCATCCATCACCCGGTGACCAGACCGGGAGAACGTCCGGGGCGGCCCTCGACCCTGCCCGCCAACCGGCCCAACCTCTATAACCGTCCGGGCAACGAGAATCGGCTGGCCTCCCGGCCCGGCCAACCTGGTACCCGCCCCGGCCAACCTGGCGCCCGGCCTGGAGGTGGGGCCACCGGCGGCAAG
>JAGVAH010000133.1 GCA_020060385.1 Syntrophobacterales bacterium
CATTTGCCAAAAGGTCTTTCCTCTTATCCCCTCTCCCCCCAGCGGGGGGAGAGGGTTAGGGTGAGGGGGGGCGGAAAAAACTTTTGGCAACCAGTATAAGTTCAAAGCGATCTTCAACTCCTGAGAAGGATGGAATCAGCCATGTTTCCCCTTGAAGGCAAAAAAATCCTTTCTTTTGAAACCTGGGGGGCGGGGGCTTTTCATGCGGAGTTGCTGGCCCTCATGGGTGCGGAAGTGACCAACGTCGAAGATCCCCGGCAGCGGGGCAATCCCCTGCGGCGCATGGGTTCTCTCTATCTGGACGCAGAGAAGCAGGACAACGAGGGCAACCAGTTCTGTCTCCATAACAAAAAAAGCCTGGGCCTGGATATCAGCACCCCGGAAGGCCAGGAGATTCTGCACCGGCTGGTGGCCGTCACGGATGCGGTGGTCAATAATTTCCGGGGCTCTCTGCCGGATAAGCTCGGCATTACTTACCGGCATCTGCAAAATTATAACCCCAAGATCGTGTGCACCCACCTTTCCGCTTACGGCCGGGACAATGAACGGGCCGACTGGCCCGGGTACGATTTTCTGATGCAGGCCGAAACCGGCTGGATGTCTCTCACCGGCGAACCGGATAGCATCCCCACCAAGGTAGGGGTTTCGGTGGTGGATCTGCTGGGCAGCGTCTATGCGGCGCTGGGCACGGTCTCCAAGCTTTACCAAGCCGAAAGAACCGGCCAGGGGGGCGATGCGGACACCAATCTGTTCGACATCGCTCTGAATTGCACCTGCTATCAAGGATTATGGTTTTTAAACGACGGGTTTATGGCGGGCAAACAACCAAGGTCGGCGCACACCACCGAAGCGCCGTCCCAGTTATACCAAACCGCGGACGGCTGGATCTATATCGCCTGTCTGTCGGAAAAATTCTGGGAACTGCTATGTACGCGCATCTCTCATCCCGAACTACAGGATGATCCACGCTTCACCACCAACGCCAAGAGAATGCAGCATCGAGACGAGCTGACAGAGGTCCTGGACAGGGTTTTATCCCAAAAGCCCACTAACCACTGGCTGGCTCTTCTCTCCGGCGTCATTCCCTGCGCCCCGGTGGCCGATATCCGCCAGGCTTTCGAAAACCCCTTCGTTAAAGACTCCGGCAAGATTATCACCGTGCCCTATGATAAGAGTTCTGAAAGGACCCAGGTGCAGTTCATCGCCCCACCCTTCAGCTTCGATGGCCAGTATTTTAAGGATTTCCAGATCGGCCCGAGCTTGGGGCAGCATACCTTTGAGATCCTCAAGTCCCTGGGCTTCAGCGATGAGCAAATCCAGGCGTTCTCTGACAAACGGGTCATCCTGGGCCGATAGATATTCCCCCCTCTAAGAGAGGAGTTTTACCATCATGGATAAGCAGACATTTTACGAATATTGCCGCATGTTCAGTTCCACCGCGGACAAAGCCAGCGTGTTTGACAAGTTTTACGATCCCGAGGCCACTTTCGAACACCCCTTCCAAGGAACCTTTAAGGGAAAAGAGGCCCTCGTCAACTTCTGGACCAGTGGCCATCAGGGAATTCATGAAGTCTTGCAGCCGATAAACCTGTTAATCGATGGCGACAGGATCGCCGCGGAATTCAAAATCGCCTGGCACTGCCTGGAAGATACCGATTACCTCGGCCCTAAGAAAAAAGGGGAGGTCTACCACGCCGCCTGCGCCGCGTTTTATCTCCTGAAAAACGATAAATTCGCCCGGGTGAAGCTGTATCTGCAGACACTATAAAAACTTCTGGAAATCACGAGTCAACCGAGGCATTCTTTACGCGGCGCGCTAGTCATACCCAGCCAGCGATTCAGGAATCTGGCGGATCGGTTGTGCTTGCAGCCCAGGAGTTGCCCATAAGAGTATACTTGATAGATATCAATATGTTAGTTTAATCGATGCCTGAAAGCTTTTATGCCCATTCCCATCTCCTACAGCTACCACAATCTCCTGGCCCGGCGCCTCACCACCTTGCTCACCGCCGCGGGCATGGCCCTGGTGATCTTTGTCTTTGCCGCGGTGCTGATGCTCTCCGAGGGCCTGCGCCAGACCCTGGTGGCCACCGGCTCCTTTGACAACGCCATGGTGCTCCGGGCCGGGAGCGAAACCGAGGTGCAAAGCGCCATTGACCGCACCCAGGCGGCCATCATCTCCTCCCAGCCGGAGATCGCCCTGGGCCCGGAGGGCCCCCTGGTGGCCTCGGAAGTCATCATCCTGGTGAACCTCAACAAACGGGGCAGCGGCAAGCCGGGAAACGTCATGGTCCGGGGGGTGCAGCCCCCCTCCTTTGGGCTCCGCCGGGAGGTGCGCCTGGTCCAGGGCCGCTGGTTCAGGCCCGGCTCCAACGAGATCGTGGCCGGGGCCCGGATCGCCGAGCGTTTTCAGGGCGCGGGCCTGGGGGAGACGCTCCGTTTCGCCATGCGCACCTGGCGGGTGGTGGGGGTCTTTGACGCAGGCAACACCGGTTTTTCCTCGGAAATCTGGGGGGACGTGGAACAGCTCCTCCAGGCCTTCCGGCGCACGGTCTTTTCCGCGGTGATCCTGCGCCTCAACGACCCGGGGGCCTTTGACGCCCTAAAGGCCCGCCTGGAGAGCGACCCCCGCCTGCCGGTGCAGGTACGCCGGGAAGTGGAATTCTACGAAGCCCAGTCCCGGCGGCTGGCGGATTTCATCCGCCTCCTGGGGCTGGTGCTCACCGCCATCTTCGGCCTGGGCGCGGTCCTGGGGGCGATGATCACCATGTACGCCCAGGTGGGGACCCGCATCAACGAAATCGGCACCATGCGGGCCCTGGGGTTTCAGCGCCGCCACATCCTGTTGGCCTTTTTGCTGGAGGCCGGGCTCCTGGGGGGGCTGGGCTGGCTCATCGGCATGATCCCCGCGGCCTTCCTCAATTTTCTCACCCTGTCCACCATCAACTGGTCCAGCTTCGCGGAGATTACCTTCCGCTTTGCCCTGACTCCGGGGATTCTGCTGAAAAGCCTGGCCTTCGGGGTGGGCATGGGCCTGGTGGGGGGAATGCTGCCGGCCCTCAAGGCCGCGCGGCTGCCGCTGATTGAGGCGCTAAGGGCGGTGTGAGGGAGAGAAAGATTTATGGGGGAGGGCCAGGGACTAATACCAATTCGCAATCAAAGGGTAATAAACTGTAGGGGCGAACCTTGTGTTCGCCCGCCCGCACAGGGCGAATACAAGATTCGCCCTACGAAAAAATATTCGTTTGCTTGCGAATTGGCATAAAGGGGGGCGGGGACGCCCCCCCTACCAGGACCCTGCCCCTCCCCCCACACCCCCCTCCCCAACCCCCATAGATTTATGGGTAAGGGCGAACGCCAGTTTATCCCTACATTCTTGCTAACATAGCTATTCCCGGCGAGGTCAAATATAATGGTTGCCAAAAGTTTTTTCCGCCCCCCCTCACCCTAA
>JAGVAH010000116.1 GCA_020060385.1 Syntrophobacterales bacterium
CGGCCTGCGGCGCCCGCGGCCCCGCCGCCAGAAAAGGCAGCAGGCGCAGGGGAAGCGGGGGCCGTGACCGCGCCCATGCCCGGCTCCATCCTGGACGTGCTGGTCCAGGTGGGGGATCAGGTGGCGGCGGGGGCCACAGTGGTGAAGCTGGAAGCCATGAAGATGGAAAATGACCTCCAGGCGGCCATCTCCGGGGTGGTCAAGGAGGTGCGGGTGAACAAAGGTGATAATGTGTCTGTGGGTGACGTCCTGGTAGTGGTCTCCCCAGATTAGCGGTCTAGGCAGATGCCGGGGGAGACGAGTCTCTTGCAGCTGGGTCTTTGGGTGGTGATGGCCGTTCTGGCCTCGGGACTGCTCTATGTGGCGGTGGTCTTCCGGCTGCAGCCGGTTTTTCTCGTGCCCCTGGCCGGAGGCCTGCTCTTGGCCAATCTGCCCATTCCCGCCCTGAACGCGGCCCTGGCCCCCTTCTTCCTCACCCTCCAAAGCGGCTTGACTTCCGGCCTCTATCCGGCCCTGATCTTCCTGGGCTGGGGCGCGGGCGCCAACCTGACTTACCTCATCGCCCAGCCCCGGTTGTTGTTCCTGGGGCTGCTCACCCCCCTGGCCTTCATTGCGGTCCTCTTCCTGGGCTGGGGGCTGGGTTTGCCGCCTTCCCAGGCCGGGAGCGCGGCCTTGATCGGCGGCGGTGACGGCCTGTCTGCCATCTTTTTGGCGGCCAAGATGGCCCCGGAACTCACCGGTCCCATCTCCCTGGCGGCCTTCACCCTCATCGGCCTCTACTTCTGGCTTCAACCCTTGCTGCTGGACCTGCTGGTCACCAGGCAGGAACGCATGCTGCGGATGCCCCCCAGCCGCAAGGTGAGCCGGCGGGAAAGCCTGATCTTCGCCGGGGCCGGCCTGGTCCTGACCCTGGTCCTGGTGCCCTGGGCCGCGCTCCTCACCGGCATGTTTTTTCTGGGGAACATCCTTAAGGAAGCGGGGGTGGCGGACCGCCTGGCCCGCACCCTGTCCAACCGCCTGGCCGATATCGTCGCCCTGCTTTTGGGCCTGGCGGTGGGCAGCCAGTGCCATGTGTCCCTGATCTTTTCCCTGGCCTTTATCAAAATCATCCTGCTGGGACTGGCGGCCCTGTTTCTGGCCAATATCCTGGTAATCCTGGCCATCAAGGTCCTTAACCTGTTTTCATCCAAAAAAATCAACCCCTTGATCGGGGCGGCGGCCCTGGCGCTGCTGCCGGATGCCGCCCAGATCGTGCAGATTATGGGCCGCCGGGAAGATGCCCATAACAACCTGTTCTTCCACGCCCTGGCCTCCAGCCAGGCGGCCCTGCTGGCCGCCACCTTGACCTCCGGCCTTCTCTGGAGTATCCTGGGCGGGCATTGAACGTTGCGAGGATTGCGAGCCGGGAGAGGATACTGCCATTTCGCAATCAAAAGGCATTGCCCTCTAGGGGCGAATCTTGTATTCGCCCCCCCGTACAGGGCGAACATAAGGTTCGCCCCTACGGAAAAAATACATGATGATGGCAAGGAGTGAGGAAAGGCGGCGTAAGAGATTTCTTGACAAGAAAATCAGAAATTGCCTGATTTTCACGCCTTCCCTCCCTTGTTAATCATGGTTTAGAACAAGCTGCTGGTGTAGGGGCGCAACCGCATGTGCGCCCTTATCGGGCCGGACTCCTGGGTCCGCCCCTACCCAAGTCCCAAGCGGTAGCACAGGCTTTCCAGCCTGTGCGGATTAAGGAGGCGGGCGAGACGCCCGTCCTACGTCTCTTCATGATTTATGGGCCAAAGCCCTTGAAAGACTGCCGTCAACTTATGGGTGAACAGGACCAGGGACTGCGCACCTGGCCCTCACCTGAGCCATTGCCATTTATCCCAAAAGAGGTGCCCGTCTATGTGTGATCCCACGAAATCAGCAGCCCTGCAGGCCGCCAAGGCCAAGTATGACGAAAAAGTGGAGAAAGTGTTGCAGAAGATCCCGGAGCGCAAAAAGGAGTTTGTCAACACCTCCGGGATCCCGGTGCAGCGGGTCTACACCCCCCTGGACATGGAGGGCTTCGACTACCTGGAAAAACTGGGCCTCCCCGGCCAATACCCCTACACCCGGGCAGTGCAGCCCACCGCCTACCGGGGCCGCTACTGGACCATGCGCCAATACGCGGGCTTCGGCAGCGCCGAGGAGACCAACGAGCGCTACCACTTCCTCCTGAAGTCCGGGCAGACCGGGCTGTCCGTGGCCTTTGACCTGCCCACCCAGATCGGCTTCGACTCCGACCACCCCCTGGCCCAGGGGGAGGTGGGCAAGGTGGGGGTGGCCATCGACTCCCTGTGGGACATGGAGCGGCTTTTTGCGGGCATCCCCCTGGAGCAGGTCTCCACCTCCATGACCATCAACTCCCCCTGCGCGGTATTGCTGGCCATGTACCTGGCCATCGCCGAAAAACAGGGGATCGCCTTTGACAAACTCCGGGGCACGGTGCAAAACGACATCCTCAAGGAATATTCCTCCCGGGGCACCTATATCTTCCCGCCCCGGCCCTCCATGCGCCTGATCACCGACATCTTCGCCTATTGCACCGGGGAAGTGCCCCAGTGGAACACCATCAGCATCAGCGGCTACCATATCCGGGAGGCGGGCTCCACCGCGGTCCAGGAGGTGGCCTTCACCCTGGCCAACGGCATCGCCTACGTGGACGCGGCCATTAAAGCGGGTCTGAAAGTGGATGAATTCGGGCCGCGGCTATCATTTTTCTTCAACTCGCACCTGGACTTCCTGGAGGAAATCGCCAAGTTCCGGGCCGCCCGCCGCCTCTGGGCCAAGATCATGAAGGAGCGCTTCGGGGCCCAGGACCCCCGCTCCCTGATGCTCCGCTTCCACACCCAGACCGCGGGCTGCAGCCTCACCGCCCAGCAACCCCTGAACAACATCATGCGCACCGCGTTCGAGGCCCTGGCCGCAGTCTTGGGCGGCACCCAGTCCCTGCACACCAACTCCTTCGACGAGGCCCTGGCCCTGCCCTCCGAACTGGCCGTGCAGGTGGCCTTGCGCAGCCAGCAGGTCATCGCCTACGAGACCGCGGTGGCGGACACCGTGGACCCCCTGGCCGGGTCTTATTACCTGGAAAACCTCACCGACCAGATAGAGGCCAAGGCTCAGGAATACATCGACCAGATCGACCGCCTGGGGGGCTCCGTGGCGGCCATCGAACAGGGTTTCGTCCAGAAGGAGATCGGGGCCGCGGCCTACCGCTACCAGCAGGAGATCGAAGCCGGCAGCCGCATCGTCGTGGGCCTGAACAAGTTCCAGGTCAAGGAAGAGGAGAAGCCCAAGGACCTCCTGAAGGTTGACCCCGAGGTGGGGGACCGCCAGGTGGCCCGCCTTAAGGAACTAAAAAGCACCCGGGACAACGCCCAAGTGGCCCAGGCCCTGGCGACGCTCAAAGAAGCGGCCCAAGGGGACGCCAACCTCATGCCTCCCATCCTGGCGGCCGTCAAATGCCTGGCCACCCTGGGGGAAATCTGTGACACCCTGAGGGGCGTGTTCGGGGAATACGAAGCCCCGGCGCTGGTCTGAGCAAGCTGTAAGCAGTAAGCAGTGAGCAGTTATTGGTGGGGCTGCGGCCCATCTGTAAATAACGAAAAACGTAGGGTGGGCGTCTCGCCCGCCTCGATAATCCGCACAGGCTGGAAAGCCTGTGCCACCAACTCTGAGGACTTTTCAGACCGGTAAGCAATGAGGGGCCATTCTGCTTTTGCTGCTCACAGATCACTGCTTACTGCTTACTGATAACAAGGAGAACAAAATGAGGAAGATCAGGGTATTGGCGGCCAAGCCCGGCTTGGATGGTCATGATCGGGGGATCAAGGTCATCTGTGCGGCTTTAAGGGATAGTGGCATGGAGGTGATTTACACGGGGTTGCGGCAGACCCCGGAGCAGATCGTAGCCGCGGCCCTCCAGGAGGACGCGGACGTCATTGCCATGAGCGTGCTCTCCGGGGCCCACAATTATCTCTTTCCCCGGGTGATGGAGCTGGTGAAGGAAAAGGGCATCCAGGACGTGCTGGTGATGGGAGGCGGCATCATCCCCGAGGAGGACATCCCGGCCTTAAAGACCGCGGGCATCGCCGCCATCTTCGGCCCCGGCACCGACACCAAGGACATCGTCGGCTTTATCCAGGAAAACGTGCGGCAGCGCTAGGATTAAAGGTGGAGAACTGGTGGTGTGTTTCCAACCAAGGTGACGAGAAGAGGCAAGTCTTTACCCCCCTTTACTAAAAGGGGGTCAGGGGGGATTTTGTAACCACTCAAAATCCCCCTTAATCCCCATTTTTCAAAGGGGGACTTAACCTGCCAAGCCCAGGCTCCGGATTCGACTTATAGCGATTGCCAAAAGTTTTTTCCGATAAAGCCTTAAGAAAATTTACGCGACATTTGGTGAAAAATATGCTTTCCTGGATGCGTGCCCAGACGAG
>JAGVAH010000077.1 GCA_020060385.1 Syntrophobacterales bacterium
CAAGAAAAAAAATCGCCTCCGGGTGAAATTTTTTCGATGACACTTACTGGTCATCATATGCAAGTTCCTAACCGGACACTGCTGCCTAAATCCCCCTTTAGCAAAGGGGGACTTAAATTAAAACAACCCTGCCACACTTTTTACTGGTTGAGACCATTTGTGAAGCCTCGGATCAGGTTCTGGGATAGGTTCTAAAAGCAATACGGTTCACTTAAGCGGAAGAGGAATCGGTGGGCAGTGCCCACCCTACATTATGTCATTCTGAACGGAGCGCAGCGGAGTGAAGAATCTCTGTTTTTCCAAGAGGTTATAGATTCTGCGGTTGCCTCCGGCTCCCTCAGAATGACAGGGAAAATGACTTCCTTTCATCTCGACACGCTTAAGTGAACAGCATTGGTTCTAAAAGGCTATAAGCCGCGCCCGAGCGGCGCATCCGGCGATAATCACCGGGTTGCGCCTTTAGATGATTCCCCCCCAGGATTTTTAAGAGATAGAGAATCCATGTTGCCGGTAATCAGGACGCCAGATTTGACTCTGCTGCAGGAAGCGGCCCCGGACTTCCGCTACCTCCTGTCCCGGGGCTATCCCCGGGCGGCCACCCTGGCCCTGGTGGGCAACCGCTATCGCCTGGAGCACACCGCCCGGCAGATCCTCCACCGGGGGGTCTTCGCCCCGGAGGCGGCCCAGGCCCGCCGGGCCAAACTGCGCCTCCTGGGGGACCTGGCGGGCCAACCCTTAGGCGTAGACGGCCACAACGTCCTTATCACCCTGGAGTGCGGGCTGCGCCACCTCCCCGTAGTGGCCGCGGACGACGGTTGGCTCCGGGACGTGGGCCAGGTCTCCCGGGCTTACCGCGCCTCCCCGGTGACCGAGCAGGCCCTGATGCTCCTGGCGAATTATCTTCTCTGCCGGCAAGCGGGGCCGGTGAATGTCTTTTATGACGCCCCCTTAAGCCGAAGCGGCGAGCTGGCCCGGCGCACCCGGGAACTGTGGGCGGAGAAGGGCTTGGCAGTGACGGCCGCGGCCGTGCCCGTGCCGGAGCGGGAACTGGCCGCCGGCCCCGGCCCCCTGGCCAGCAGCGATACCGCCTTGATCGACCAGGGCACCATCATGGTGGACCTGGCCGGGGAAATAATCCGCCATCAAGGCTGGAGCGTCATCGACCTGGGCTCCTAATCCCGGATAGTAAAGAAAAGCTGAACTTCTGCTAAACCCTGTAAGGCTGCGGTTTTATTCCAAGGTGAGACCTTCGCGAAATTCCTGATTAAGCAGCGACTTTTTAAAATTCCCTCCCCCTTGAAGGGTTGTATGGACCGGGGAGAAGGGAGGGGTGAGGGGGGCATAAATACGCGGTTCCGAAAAGTTGGTGGCACAGGCTTTCCAGCCTGTGCCGATTAACGAGGCGGGCGAGACGCCCGCGCCTACGTTTTCCTGCTTTATGGGTGGGCCATATGGCCCATGAGGAGCCTTCCTGATCATAAAATTAGGTATTAAGGAAGGGGTCAAAAAGGGGGAGGGTATTAATCCTCCCGGAGGCGGTACCCCACCCCCGGTTCGGTCAAGAGGTACTGGGGCCGGGCCGGGTCGTCCTCCAGCTTGCGCCGGAGATTAAGGATGAAGATACGCAGGTAAGGATTTTGCTCAATGTGGGAGGGGCCCCAGACTTCTTTTAATAACTGGCGGTGGGTGACGACCTTGCCCCGGTGCTTGATGAGGACGGCCAGAAGTTTGTATTCGATGGGGGTCAGGTGCACTTCTTCCGGACCCCGGAAGACCAGGCGCCGTTCAAAATCCACGGTGATCCGGCCCAGGGAATACATGGCTTCGGGTTTGCCTTCTTCCGCGGGCAGCGCCTTCCTAAGGGCCACCCGGATCCGGGCCAGCAACTCCCCCACGCCAAAGGGCTTGGTCAGGTAATCATCCGCGCCCGCGTCCAGGTTGGCCACTTTGTCCCGCTCCTGGCCCCGGGCGGAGAGGACGATGATGGGCATTTTGGACCAGGTGCGCAACTGCTGGATCACCTCTATCCCTTCCATATCCGGCAGGCCCAGGTCCAACAGGACCACATCCGGGACCCGGGAGGCAGCCAGGGCCAAGCCCTCCCGCCCCGTCCCCGCCTCCAAAAGCTCAAACCCCTGGGTCACCAGGCTGGCCCGCAGGAACCGCCGGATGCTGGCGTCGTCTTCAATGAGCAGGATCGTCGGCTTCATCGCTCAGGTCGTTCTCCATCTCCGGGAGAGTTTTGTCCAACAGGGGCGCTCCCTCCATCAGGGGGATAGTGAAGCTGAAAACCGCGCCGCCATCCGGCCGGTTGGCCGCCCAGATGCGGCCGCCGTGAAATTCGATGATGCGGCGGCAGATGGTCAGGCCCAACCCTGCGCCCCGGGCGCTCCCGGGCGCGGCCTGGTAAAATTTCTCAAAGATGCGTTCTTCCACGCCGGCCGGCAACCCCGGACCCCGGTCGGCGATGGCCACCAGGAGCTCCTGGTCCTGCACCCGGGCCGAGATTTCTAGCGGCGTGCCCCCGGGGGTATATTTCATGGAATTCTCCAAGAGATTGATGAGCACCCGTTCCAGGAGCAAGCCGTCTATCTGGATCAGGGGCAGGTCCGGGGGGAGGCTGATGGTCACCGGATGATGGTGCAATTGGGTGTCCAATTGGGCCAGGGCGCAGCCGATCACCTCTTCCAGGACATGCCATTCCTTGTTGAATTTTACCTCACCGGATTGCAGCCGGCTCATTTCCAAAAGATTATAGACCAGCCGGTCCAGCCTTTTGGCTTCTTCGTAGATGGATTGGGCCAGCTCCTGCTTGGTGTCGGGGTCCAGGCTCCGCTCCCCCTCCAGGAGGCTGCTGGCGGAGCCGGCGATCACCGTCAACGGGGTCCTGAGATCGTGGGACACGGAACTGAGGAGCACGTTGCGCATCCGTTCCGCTTCGATCTCGAAGCGGGCCGATTGGGCCTGGGTGGAAAGATGTTCCCGCTCGATGGCCAGGGCCACCTGGGTGCCCAGGGCCTCCAGCAAACGCAGGGAGTCCGCGGCCAGGATCCGCTCCGGTTGCGCGGTCTCCAGCCTTAAGACGCCGATGACGTGGTGGGACGCGGTCAGAGGCAGGTAGATGCCCTTGACTTCGGTTAAGGTGCCGGTCCCCGCGCCGGCCAGGTGGCCGTGCTTGAAGACCCATTTGGCCACCATGCCCTCCCGCACGTCGTCCGTGGCATAGGGCTGCCCGGTCCGCGGCTGCAAGACCCCGGCCGCGTCCGGCATCAAGATGGTGGCCTGGCTCTTGAAGGTTCTGGAGATCTGCTCGGCCGCCACCTGCAACAGTTCTTCCAGGCTGTTGATGGCCGTCAAGTTCTGGCTGATTTCATAAAGGGCCGCGGTTTGCCGCTCCTGCTCCCGGGAGACCCGGGCCTGGTGGCGCACCCGGGCCGTCAGGCCGCTCACCAAAATACTCACCAGGAGCATGACGATCAGGGTGATGGCGAATTCGGTGTTGGCAATGGCAAAGGAGAAATATTCCGGCACGAAAAAGAAGGCAAAAACCCCGACGCTGAAAAAGGAGGAGAAAAAAGCGGGCCCCTGGGTGAGAAAGGCGGAAATGACCACCACGGTGAGGAGGTAGATCATGGCCAGATTGGTGAGGGCCAGATAGGGGAAAAGGATCCAGGCCAGGCCGGTGCAGAGAAGCACCCCGCCCGCGGCCAACAAGTATTCCCGAAACAGCCGCCGGGGTTTGGGCCCCGGGGTTGCAGCCGCAGGTGTCTCTTCTCCTTCCCCGGAGATGACGAAGACGTCGATGGGGCCGCAATTCCAGATGAGGTGATCCACCAGGGAAATCCCCAAAAACCGGCGCCAGCGGCGCTCCATGGGCTTCCCCACAAAGATTTTGCTTACCCGGTTTTCCCGGGCAAAGGCCAGGATCTCGTCGCCGATGCGGAACCCGGAGACCTTGACGGCCTGGGCCCCCAATTGCGCGGCCTGATACAGGGCCTGGGCCACCTGTTCCTGGCTTTCCCGGGGGAGGCGGTCATGGGCGGGGGTTTCCACATAGAGGGCGTACCACTTGGCCTGCTGGGCCGCAGCCAGGCGCTGGGTGGACCGGATCAGAGGGAGGGCAAAGGGACCGGGGCAGAGGCAGACGAGCAGACGCTCGCCCTCAGAGGGGCTTGGCTCCCTCAGGGGCGGCGGTGATACCCCGGGGCCAGGGGTCAGCGGCATATCTCCCTTATATCCTTCATTATCTCATTTATGGCAGGATAACCGGTCTTGGCCCCGGGGTCAAGTGGCAGGGCTTGGCGTCTTGGCGGGCCATATTTCTCACACCAAGACGCCAAGGGGCAAAGAGCATTAGAAGAAAATCAACAGGTAGAACATGCTGAGAAAGACGGTAATCATCATGGGCCACCAGCAGGCCCGCATATACCCCAGGAAAGAGATGTGGTAGCCGGCCTTTTCCGCCAGGCCCACGGTGACCACGTTGGCGGAGGCCCCGATCATGGTGCCGTTTCCTCCCAGACAGGCGCCCAGGGCCAGGGACCACCAGAGCACCCCGCTCTCCGCACCGGGAATGGTCTGGTTCAAAAAGGCGATGATGGGCAGCATGGTGGCGGTGAAGGGAATGTTGTCGATGAACGCGGAGGCAATGGCGCTCACCCAGAGGATGAGGATGATGGCCGCGGTCAGGTTGCCCCGGGACAGGTCCTTGACCCATTCGGCGATAATCTGGATGAGGCCCGTCTCTTCCGCGCCGGCGATGACCATGAACAGGGCCACGAAAAAGATCAGGGTGGGCCACTCCACTTCATGCTCCAACATCTCCACAATGTCCACCCGGGAGATGGCCAACAGCAACATGGCGCCGATGAGCGCGGCCACCGAAGGCTCCATGTGCAAAACCCCGTGGACCACGAACAGGAAGATGACGAAGGCCAGAATCCCTAAGCCCATGATCGTCAGCTTCTTATTGGTGATCTTGTATTCTTCCTTCAGGTAGGCGATGGTCCGGTCCACGTCCTTGACGTCCGCCTGGAGGTAGCCCTTCTTGTACCACCAGAGGTACCAGAGGGAGGTGAGTATTAAACAGAAAATACAGAACAGGGCGAGGTTGCTGACGAACTGGGCGAAGGTCAGCTTGGCGTAGGAGCCGATGAGGATGTTGGGGGGGTCGCCGATCAAGGTGGCGGTGCCCCCGACGTTGGAGGCGAAGACCTCGGGGATGAGCAAAGTCATGGGGTTGATCTTCAAAGTTACCGCGATTTCGATGGTCACCGGGATCATGAGCAGCATGGTGGTGACGTTGTCCAAAAACGCGGAGCTGACTGCGGTAACCACCTGCAGGATGAGGGACAGGATGAGAATGTTGCCCCGGGCCAAAGCGTAGGACTTGTAGGCCAGCCACTGGAAGACACCGGTCTTTTTCAAGACCCCCACGATGATCATCATCCCCATGAGGAGGAAGATGACGTTCAGGTCGATGGCCCGCATGGCGTCTTGGAAAGAGACAATAAAGTAATTTTTGTCAAAGGTGCCCGCGGTGTAGGTGATGAACAGAATGAGGGCCGCGCCCAAAAAGGCCGCCAGCGTCCGGTGCATGACCTCCGCGGCGATGAGGATGTACACCACCAAAAGCACGATGGCGGCGATCCAGAAGGCCGGGGTGATCTGGCGCTTCAGGGTGAGATTGGCCTGGGCCTGGAAGAGGCGGTTGCCGGCCGCATCCGTGCCCGCGTCCAGGATCTTGAGGGCCTGGGACTCTGCCGTCTGCCAGCTGGGCTTCACCGCCCGCACTTGCACCTTGGCCCCGGGCAAGGCGCCCTGGGGCAGGCGATAGCGCCCCACAAAGGTGCCCTGGCTGCCGGTTTCCAGATGCTCCTCCCGCCCCTGGGGCTGCAAGTGGCGGCCATTCACCAGGAGTTCCACCCCCACTTCTTTAACGCCTTTGCCCTGGGCGTCCTCCAGGACGCCGGAGACCGTCAGGAGGTCCCCTGCCTGAGGGGAAGAGGCCAGGACCGATAAAGGCCCGGAAAGAATGAACAGCATTAGAACCAGGAATACTTTAACGTACAGGTTTCTTGGGCAAGCCATCAATATCCCTCCAAGTTTAGCCATTTTCATGGTTTTGCGGCTAAAAGACAAAGGCCTGCCGGGGTGACAGTCTCCTCCCGACAGGCCTTAACATTCATGACCTGATTATGTGGGTTGCCGGTTCCCGCCCCGGCGTATCTGGGGCAGGTCCTGGCGCCGCCGGATTTGGCCCCGGCCTTCTTACCCTTTCCTTTTTAGTTGGTTAGCTGGTACCCTATTTTATAACGTCCCGGGGCCGGAAGCTACCTGGGAATGGCTCCGGCCCTCCAGGATCAGAAAGCAATCAGCAGATAGACCATGCTGATGGTGACGGTGATGATCATGGGCCACCAGCAGGCCCGCATGTAGGCCAGGAAAGAAATATGGTATCCCGATTTCTCCGCCAGACCCACAGTGACCACGTTGGCGCTGGCCCCGATCATGGTGCCGTTCCCTCCCAGGCAGGCCCCCAGGGCCAGGGACCACCAGAGCACCCCGGACTCCGCGCCGGGAATGGTCTGGTTCAAGAAGGCGATAATGGGCAGCATGGTGGCGGTGAAGGGGATATTATCGATGAACGCGGAGGCAATGGCGCTCACCCAGAGGACCAGGATGATGGCCACGGTCAGGTTGCCCCGGGAGACGTCTTTCACCCAGTTGGCAATCATCTGGATGAGGCCGGTTTCCTCGGCGCCGGCGATGACCATGAACAGGCCGATGAAAAAGACCAGGGTGGGCCATTCCACCTCATGCTCCAGCATCTCCACGATGTCCACTTTGGAGATGGCGAGCAGCAGCATGGCCCCGATCAGGGCCGCCACCGACACCTCCATGTGAAAAAGGCCGTGGAGGCCGAAGAGCAGGATGGTAAACCCCAAGAGACAAAGGCCCTGGATGGCCAGCTTCTTATTGGTGATGCGGTACTCTTCCCGCAGGTATTCGATGGTGCGGGCCACATCCTTGACTTCGGCCTGCTGATAATCCTTCTTATACCACCAGAGGTACCAAAACCCGGACATGGCCAGACAGGCTACACACGCTATGGTCAGGTTCTGGACAAACTGGCCGAAGGTGAGATTGGCATAGGAGCCGATGAGGATGTTGGGGGG
The DNA here is from genome assembly GCA_020060385.1 of Syntrophobacterales bacterium. GTDB lineage: Bacteria > Desulfobacterota > Desulfobaccia > Desulfobaccales > 0-14-0-80-60-11 > SURF-52. Next base: position 7,179 of record JAGVAH010000077.1, read on the forward strand.
GTCGCCGATCAAGGTGGCGGTGCCGCCCACGTTGGAGGCGAAGACTTCGGGGATCAACAGGGCTATGGGATTGATCTTCAGGGTGACCGCGATCTCGATGGTCACCGGAATCATCAGGAGCATGGTGGTGACGTTGTCCAGGAACGCGGAAGTCACTGCCGTAATTACCTGGAGAACGAAGGACAGGACAAAGATATTGCCCCGGGCCCAGGCGTAGGCCTTGTAGGCCATGAACTGGAACATGCCCGTCTTCTTCAGCACCCCCACGAAGATCATCATGCCCATGAGGAGGAAGACCACGTTCAGGTCGATGGAGTGCATGGCGTCTTCGAAGGAGATGATGAAAAAGGATTTGTCGAAGGTGCCCAGGGTATAGGTGACGAAGAGGATAAAGGCCGCGCCCAGAAAGGCCGCCAGGGTGCGGTGCATCCACTCCAGAGAAATCAAGAGGTAAACCAGCAGCAGAACGATGGTGGCGATCCAGAAGGCCGGGGTGATGGTCCGCTGCATGGTGAGGTTTTGGGAGGCCTGGAACAAGCGGTTGCCTTGGGCGTCCGTGCCCGCGGCCACCACCTTAATGGCCGTGGGCGGAACGGGCTTCCAGGAAGGCTTGGCGGCCTTTACTTCCACCCGGGCATTGGGCAGGGTGCCGGCCGGGAGGAGAAAATCCGCCACATAACCCCCGGGTTTGCCGGTGACGATTTCCCCCTCTTTGCCCGCGGGCTTGACGTGCCGGCCGTTTACCAGCACCTCCACTCCCACCTCTTTGAGGCCCTTGCCCATGGGATTGGTGACCAGTCCGGAGACGGCCAGGCGGTCGCCAGAAGGAGGAGAGGCGGCCCAGGTGGGGGACGGGGCCAGGAATCCGGCCAGGAACAGGAGTATCGGGATATTAAGTAAGGCAACCAACTGCTTGCGCATTTTTATTCCCCTTTGAGCATCGCGTCGTGGTGGGCGGTCCTTAAAAGACCGGGGGTTATTGCCGGTCTCTTAAGGAGGGTCGCCTCACATCTTTGGAGCCAACACCTGCATCCCCATGAGGGGCCAGATAAGGTAACAGAACACAGCCAGCACCAGCATCAGGACGACGCTGGGAATCCAGCCGTAAGTGAAGAATTCCCCGGTGGTGAACTGCTTGCTTTCGTAAGCAATGGCATTGGGTGCCGCGCCGATGAGCAGGTTGAAGGGCATGCCCGCGGTGACCAGGGAGGCGAAGAGGATGACCATGGGACCCACGCCCAGATATTTGGCGATGACCAGAGACACCGGCAGGGAAATGGCGATGGCCGCCACGTTCATGATGAAGTTGGTCATCAACAGGACGAAGAAGGCGATGCCCAGGACGAAGACCAGCCAATTGGCATTGAGGAACATGGTGAGCCAGTGGATGGCCAGCCACTCGGCCGCGCCCGTCTGCCACAGACAGAAGCCGATGGACATGGCCCCCCCGAAGAGGAGGATGATGTTCCAGGGAATGGCCTCCAGGTCTTCCACCGTCAGAGTTCTGGTCATAAAGAAGGCCAGGGTGCCGATGAGCATGATGCCGGCCCGGTCCAGCTTGGCGAACGCGGGCACGAAGGATTTGAGCATAAAGAGGGTCACCACCACCCCCATGGTGACAATAACCACCCACTCCTTGGGGCTGAGGGGACCCAGCTCTTTGGACAGTTCCTGGGCCTTGGCCCGCAGACCGGAGATAGAGTTCCGTTCCGGCGGGAAAATCATGATAATAATGAGCCAGATGAGGAAGGTCATGATCACGCCCACCGGCAGCATGTACCAGGTGAGTTCGAAGAAGGCGATGTCGTTGCCGGTGAACTCCTTGAACATGCCGGCCGCGGCCACGCCCCGGGCCGCGCCCAGAAAGGTGATGATGGAGCCCGCGCCCGCCACCCAGGCCATGCCGATGAACAGCCCCTTGCCGAACTTGGTGGGCTGATCGCTCTCACTATAGAGGGCGTGGATGGCCAGGAGCAGGGGAAAGATGGCCGCGGCCACCGCGGTGTGGGCCATGAGCAGGGTCATGCCGGCGATGACCAGAAAGGTGCCCAGGAGGATGAAGCGGGTGTTTTCCCCCACGACAGTCAGCATCTTGTAGGCCATGCGCTTGGTGAGACCCGAGGCGCTGAAGGCCAGGCCGATGACCACCGAGCCGAAGATGAACCAGACGGAGGGGTCCAGAAAGTCCCCCAGGGCCTGCTTGGCGGTGCGCAGATTGAACAGGACCTGAAAGAGGCCGATGGCGATGGCGGTGGCGCCGATGGGCATGACCTCGAAGACCCACCAGATGCCGGCCATGAGAAAGAGGCCCAGAGACAATTTTCCGGTCCAGGAGAGCTTGAAGACTTTCCCCGCCGGGTCCACCCCGTCCGGCAAGGTGGGAATAGCATAAAAGATAAAGAAAACTGCCAGGCCCAACAGAATGTAACAGACGCGTCTCCAATCGATGGGCACTTTTTTAGGGGCAATAAAAATCTCTTCCGGCATCTCCGGCAGGCCGGAGGCTAAGGGCATTTTTTTCGTTTCTTCCGCCATGGTAAAACTCCTTATGATTGGAACTCAGGGGATAATCTCAGTCGCCCAGAACCAGGTCAGAAATTTCTTTAAAGAGATCACTCAGGCGAATCATGCCCGCCACCTTGTTCTCCTGGATCACCGGCATCATGCCCACGTCTTCCTTGATCATCAGGAAGATGGCCTTGGCAATGGGGTCATTGCCCTGGACGGTGACCTTGATGGGGCTCATGACCTCGCTCACCGGTTTTTGGGAAGCCTCCTTCAATCCCGGCCCGAAAAGGTCTCCCATGAGGACCGCGAGGTTGGGGTCCCCCTTGATCAGCGCGGTCTCATGGAGAAATCTGGGCTCCAATCCCTTGATAATGTCCCGGAGGGTCAAAATTCCCATGAGTTGGTATTTTTCATCGAAGACCAGGACCGCCCGGGGCTCGAAACTCCCTTCGAACTTGACGGCCGCCTCCCGGACGATGGCCATGGCCTGGCGCAGGGTGAACCAGTAGGGG
>JAGVAH010000170.1 GCA_020060385.1 Syntrophobacterales bacterium
CACAATTCCAGGATTTTCATGTCTTTTAATATTTATCAGCCGGGTTTGTCAATTTTTCCCTTGAAGTTGGAAGAAGGAGCCAGGATGTGGAGCAGGCGCCCTCGCCTGCCCAAGAACAGCCGAGGACGGCTGTTCCACATTCTCTGTCCTCCCTTCGCTACCTTCCCATTCCGCCTCGCATACATAAATAAATAAGGCGGGGTCTATGGCCCCGCCTTTTATGAAAAAATATAAGGGGTTGGAAGAGGGGGTTTGGGGGCGGGGGTAAGGGTCTGTGACCCTTAGCCCCCTCCCCCAATTCCTACCTTTTAATGTTCTTCGCCGGCCGCGGCTTCCAGCTGCCGGCGCATTTCCATATCCATGAGCACCCGTTCCCGGGCCTTGTCGATGCCCAAGGCTTTGCGCTTCAGGTCGATGTGGGCGATCATCTTTTTGGCCATCATCTCCGGGTCCGCCTCGAAGTCCCATTTGCCGCCGTACTCTTCCTCGATGCCCTTGAAGAGGTATTCGGTCAAGATCTCGGAGCCGGTGGTGGGCCAATTTACCCCGAAGAGGGTGTAGACGCCCGAGGCCACAAAGTACTGGCCGATGGCGATGGCCTTCTCGCTCATCCACTCCGGGGCCGCGCCCGCGGCCGGGAGGTCGCTGATGTCCGTGCCCAGGCCCCCGGCCTTGACGCAGGCGGTGGCGGCCATGAGGATGCGGGAATTGTCCACGCAGGCCCCCATGTGCAGCACCGGGGGGATGCCCACGGTTTCGCAGACCTCGGCCAGGCCCTCGCCGCAATACTTGGACGCGGATTCCGGGGTCAACAGGCCGTATTTGCCCGCGGCCATGGCCGCGCAACCCGTGGACAGGACGATGATGTCGTTCTTCAGCAGCTCCTTGATCAGGGTCAGGTGGCTGGAGTCCTGGGTGGTGCGGCAGTTGTTGCAGCCCACCACCCCGGCTACGCCCCGGACCCGGCCGCCGATGACGTTGTCGTTCAGGGTGTAGTAAGAGCCCCGGATGGAGCCGCCCAGGAGGTACTGGATGGTCTCATAGGAGAAGCCGACGATGGTGGGGCTGGACTCCTTGGGGATCAGCACCGGCGCCCGGCGGTTGGGATAGTTGTCGATGGCTTCCCGGAGCACCTGCCGGGCCACGTCCAGGGCATGGTGGTCGTCAAAGGGAATGTGGGTGGCCTTGGGCATCTTGGCCCGGTCGTCGGTGGTGATGATCTTGGTGTGGTAGCACTGGGCCACGTTTTCTAAAGCCTGCATCTCGCACTGCACGTCCACCACCAGGGCGTCCACCGCGCCGGTGATCACCGCCAGCTCCTGGTGCAGGTAGTTGCCGGCCACGGGTACGCCGTGGCGCATCAAGACCTCGTTGGCGGAGCAGCACATGCCCGCCAGTTGAATACCCTTGGCGCCCTTGCTCTTGGCGTATTCGATGAGCTCCGGCTCCTGGGCCGCCACGAAGAGCATCTCCGGCAGCAGGGGTTCATGGCCGTGCATCACCACGTTCACGTGGTCTTCTTTGAGCACCCCCAGGTTGATCTCCCCGGCCACCGGCGTGGGGCAACCGAAGAGGATGTCCTGGAGGTCCGTGGAGATCATGGACCCGGACCAGCCGTCCGCCAGGGCGCAGCGGGTGGACTGCTTGATCAGGTTGTGGTAGTCCTGGTCCACGCCCATGTGGGTGCGGTACATCAGCTCCACCACCTCGATGTCCACGCCCCGGGGCACCACCCCCTGCTTGCGCCAGATCTCCTGGCGTTTCTTGGGGGCCCGGCGCACGTAATTGATCTCCCCGTCCTGCTGCCCGAATTCCGCTAGGATCTTGGGACCCAGCTCTTTGGCGATGTCTTCCGGGGAGCGGGGTTTGGCGTCTTCCCCTTCACCTTCGGTAATGGGCACGTCCCAATCCCTGGCCACCCGGCGCAGTTTGGCCACATCCTTGATCTGGTAGCCCTGGGTGCGGCCGTTGGCCACTTCGATGAAGAGCTTGGCCACCCCCCGGGAGTGGTCGCTGTGGGAGGCCGAGCCAGCGGCCACCATGCGCGCGAAGTTCCGGGCGACGATGGTCTCCGCGGTGGCCCCGCACAGGCCCATGCGCTGCTTCTTCTCTTCCGTGGTCTCCCCTTCCTTCTTTTTGGGGGGGGGCACCCGGCAGGGACCCTGGGCGCAGATGCGGCAGCAGGCCCCTTCGATGCCAATGGGGCAGGGCTTCATGGCCTTGGCCCGGTCGAAAATAGTCTCAACGCCCTCAGCCTGGGCCTTTTTCAGCAATTCCTGGGCCGCGGGGTCCATGGATAGTTTGTCGAATTCTAACTCAGCCATTAAAATTTCCTCCAGTTTCGTACTTTAAGGAGAGACCTTCGTGGTCCCTCCACAAAACGGGAGACCGGCCGGAAATGCTCTGAGGCCGGATCCCTGGATTAATAAAAACATCTTAATTTTTTTAGGGCTGTTTTCCTTTATCTGTAGATTAATGATTGACCTGATCATGCGTACGAAGTTATGGATGAACGACCCTGGAAGTCTGCTGAGGCCGGTGGTCAATTGGCACAGTGGCTCTTTTGTTCGGCCACCGAACCAGGTCCTGCCAAAGGCCGGAACATCTTCTGGGATGACCCGCAGCACGGGCACTTCCAATCGTCAGGGAGGTCCTCCAAACGGGTCCCCGGAGGAATCTTGCCTTTATATCGCCGCGGGCTGGATCATAGGTATAACCGCGGTTGCTGAATTGACACTGCCACATCTCTTCCGGCTTTGACATCAAATCTCCTCGTTTTTCCTCTGGCATGCCCATGTCTACAAGTGGTATTGAATATGTCAATGATAGGACTTGATTTGATTGTTATTATTCTTTATAAAGAATCATTCTAAAAATGTCAAGTTTAAAAAGGGCGGGCAGGGGGAAGTTTCGTGAATGATCCCAGGGAACGTCTGGAACAGATGACCAAAAGACTGAGGGAGAAAGGGTGCCGTCTCACTCCTCAGAGGCTGGCTTTGCTAAAAATTATCGCCAGAGGAGAGGGACACCCCAGCGCGGACCGGATTTATGAAATGATAAAAGAGGAATTCCCCACCACCAGTCTGGCTACAATCTATAATACCTTAAGCCTCTTAAAAGATATGGGTGAGGTTTTGGAGCTTAATTTTGACAACCTGGGCAGCCGTTATGACGGCAATAAACCCTACCCACACCCCCACATCATTTGCGTCGAATGCGGTCAAATCCTTGATTCCGAGTTTATGGCCATGGCCGGGGTCTCCCTGGAGATGGCCCAAAAAACCGGATTTCACATTACCCACTACCAACTAAACTTTTTTGGTCTTTGCCCTAAATGCCAGGAGAAAGGGCAACCTGCTTAAAATAAAGGGAATAACTTTTGGTGGCGAGTATAGGAGCGATGGCCGTCGGCCTCTCTCCGGCGGCGGCGCAGGTCGGTTGCTGTCTGCTTGCCCCGGTCAGTCTCCGGCCGCGGCAAATTCAGGTTCTTATTCTTGTCATTGCCCAGAGCGGTGATCACCAGATAGGCCCTTAAGGGGACTTCGGCCTGGGCCAAGACCCCTTTGGCGCAGCCGACCTCAAAGCCGTCAATGACCACCAGGATGGCGATATCCTTGGCGGCTTGGATAAAGGCAGGCAGGCGGGCGCCCACTGCCGCCAGGCAGGAGAGCTTACCGAAACCTTCCAGGGTCAGCTCCACCGCGGCCTGATTGGACAATTGCCCCACATCAGACCCGCCCCCACAGGCAAGGATCATGGTATCCATCCGGGGCGGGCAGCAATCCTGAGCCATGGTTTCCTCCTTTGGGAAGATGAGATGGGAATAACAATCTGTACCACAGAGACACCGGGGTCCTTTGCCGTCCACTAAACTCCCCGTGTCTCTGTGGTGATAAAGATGCCCCCCGGAAAATTTAGGAGCAGCACTCGTAGTATTTAGCCATCACCGCGGCCGCCACGCTTTGGGCGTTGGCGGTGATCTCCGGCTCCGGGACTTCGTCGATGCCAAAGGGGTTGCCGGCATAGGAGGTCATCTTATCCGTGAAGATTATTTCGGGTTGGAGGTCCGGGAAGGCCGCGCGGGTGAGCCTGCTACAGCAGGCCATGCCGCAGCCGTCCAGGATCACCACCTTGGGGGCCCGTTTGATCAGGTCCCGCATGCCCCCGGATTTTTCCAGCAGACCGCCGTGGCAGATGCGCACGGTCTTTTCCGGGGCCAGGCGGTGGCCGATCAAATTGGCGGCCCGGCGGGCGGTTTCCCCTTTGAGGCACATGCCTTCGCAGCAGAGAAGGGCATCCTTGGGGGGGCCCGCGAACTGCCTGCGGGCGTATTCCAGGCCAGCCCCGCAGGACTGGTTCGACAGCTCGATGTGGATGGTCTCAGTCATGATCATTCTTCTCCTTGGGTAAAGTTGGTGGAGTAAGAGAACCGGAAGCGCTTGCGGTTTTGCCCTGTAAGACGTAGGCGCCCGGGGAAAGGTTACAAGCCCGGGAAGCCAGGACGATGCTCCCCAGTTGCCAGGCCATTGAAAACCAGGGGTTTTACGCCCCCTTTGAAACAGGGGGTCTGGGGGGGATTTTCAGTGACTATCTGAAATCCCCCTGAATCCCCCTTTGTCAAAGGGGGAATTTAATAGCAGCGGACTCAGGTTTTCGCCGGATTTAACGCCATACTATCCACAAAGCGCCACACCAAGTCTGGAAAGGAGAAGATAAATTCTGGGAGGCCGGGTGGGGAAAAGAGGGAAGGTTAAGAACTTCCGGCCGGCAGTCGGGGGGAGCCTTATTCGGTTTCCAGGCCAGGGGGCCCGGACGCAGGCAAAGGAGAATCTTGGGGCAGATGGGCCTGTGCGGCCATCAATGCTTTGAGGCGTTTCCGGGCCCGGTGCAGGCGGACCTTGACATTTTCCAGGGAAATGCCCAGGAGAGCGGCGGCTTCCTGATAGGTTTCCTGCTTGATGTCACAGAGAATAATCACCTGGCGCAGGGGTTCCGGCAGGCCCTTGACCAGGTCTTGCACCCACAGGCTCAACTGGTACCGCTCCACCTGCAATTCCGGGGAGCACTCCCCCGGCGCCTCCCCGGGCGGGGGATCTTCCCAGGACACCGGACTCCTTTTGGCGCTCCGGAAATAATCCTGGCAGAGATTGGCGGCAATGCGGAAAACCCAGGAGGAGAGCTTGGACTGGTCCCGGAGCTGGGGCAGGTTTTGGAAGATTCTAAAGAAGGTTTCCTGAATCAGGTCATCGGCCACCCAGGGGTTCTTCACGGAGGCGAGAATGAACTTTTTCACGCGGTCGTAATATTCTTCGTAGACCTCGTAAAAGTCCATGCGCCTTCACCTCAGGGCTTTTCCCAACAGGGCCGGCCGGCGTCTTCCAGGGCGGCGAACAGGTCTTGATCCTCCAACTTCAGGGTTTCTCGCACGTGCTTGCCCATGAGCATGCTGATGCTGTTTTTGATCTTGTTGGCAATCTCCACGGCCCGGATAATCTCTGCGGGCTCCAGGGCCAGCTTTTCCGCTTGCCGGTGGTAGTAATTGAAGCAGGGCATACAATTGGCGGCTGTGGAGGCTGCCAGGCTAACCAGCAGTTCGGTCTTCTTATCCATGGATCTTCTCCTTTAACAGGGTATCTGGAAAGACGGCCAATTCAGGGAAAAAGTTACAGCAGCTAATAAAATGTCCAACTGGTGGATATCGATTGGCGGGCGTTGGTTTCGACGCTGATGTTCAAGGATCAGAGTCGTCAGTCCCACAGCAGAGCATTGGTGGCAGGAGGGGCGCCTGAACTGAGGGAAAATTTGGGTTGGCTGTTAGTGGTATAAAGGCCGAAATGGGCTTCGTAAGGCTCCCCTTTCCAGGGTTCATCGAACATCTCAAATATGAAAGAAGTGACCTTATTGGCGCTGGCCCATTGGCTATATTGCTGGAAATATTGTCTTTCCTGGCTGATCCCGGGCATCGCCTGGCCATTGGCCGGACCCTGGCTGGGCCAGCCGGTTTCCCCGACAATGATGGTCTTGGCAGGGATTGCTTTTTTCAAGGCATTATAATCACTTAAAAATTGATTGATAGCCTTGCCGATGGCGGCTTTATCCCAGAAGGGATAGATATTGGCATAGATAAACTGGTCAACGTGGTCCGCCAAGCTGGCGTGGCCGGCCCAGACCCCCCAAGTCTGGCAGGTGGACACCGGGAGATTGATTCCTGCTCGCTTGAGGCCTTTGCGGGCATATTCCATATAAGAAATGATGTCCGCTTCCGAAACATTCCCCAGACATTCGTTGCCGACGATAAGGGCCTTCACCGTGTTGGGGTGTTGCCCCGCCAATTGAATGCCTTTATCAATCTCGGCCTTGGTGGCAGCATCGTTCCCCGGGAAGATCCAAAGTCCCAGGTGGACGCCCACGTTATACTTGGCAGCTGCAGGAACGGTATAGATATTAGAGTATTGGACGGTCCATGTGCGGATGATTTTAAAATTGCGGGCAATCAGAAGCATATCGGCCTCGACCTCGGCCTGGGTGTAGTCTCCCCAGCCCTTGCCGGGGGTATGATAGGGTTGATAACCAACGCCGAGATATTGGGGGTTGAAACCTGCGGCAAGGCAGAGTATGGGCCAAAGCAAGAAGGCCAGAAGCATCAGCAACCAGATTTTTTTCATCACTTCTCCCCAGTTGGGATACGCGCCACCCGAAAACCGATAAAGCCATCGGTGTTATCGGGGGCCGCGGCCTGGCGGGCCGCGCAGCGCAGGTCCCGGGCCCAGGAATACCAGGAGCCGCCTTTAAGAATCCTTTGGACTCTGGGCTTGAAAGGCCCTCCGCCCCCCAGGGGGCGGTAGCGGTCCAGGCACCACTCCGCCACGTTGCCGGCCATGTCCAAGAGCCCGAAGCCGTTGGCCGGGAAGGAGCCCACCGGCGCGGTGAAACGAAAACCCCGCTTGCCCAGGTCATTGGTGCGGTAATTGGCCCGCAGCACTCCTTCGGCCTCTGGGGGCTGGGAGCCCCAGGGAAAGGGCTGGCCGGTGAGACCCCCCCGGGCCGCGGCCTCCCATTCCTGTTCGGTGGGCAGCCGGTGGAGGACGCCGGTAGCCTGGGTGAGCCATTGGGCGAAGGCCTCTGCGTCTTTCCAGGAAACGCCCACTACCGGCTGATTAGGCGCGTTCAGATTTTTATCTTCCCAATAGAGAGGGGCTGGGTGGCCGGTGGCCTTGAGAAATCGGGCATACTGGGCGTTGGTGGTCTCATGGACCGCCAGATAAAAAGGCTTCAACTTGACCTGGTGGGGCAGGGATTCGTCGGCATAACGGCCGGGCTCATCCGCTGGGGAGCCCAGAAGATAAGTGCCCCCGGGGATGAGGCGGAAGACGATGACCTGATCCTCAGGTTTTTTTTGAGAGAGGGCGGGGGAAACCCCGGTGCAGATAATAAGCAGGCACACCATTATTATGGAGAAGATTCTTGCCATAATTAATCCAAAATTAAGATTCATCATGTTTATATTCAAGTTCGTTTCCGAATTTCATTTTTCTTATTTTATTAGATAAAAGGCAGCTTGATCACCTTTTCTTTCTTTATTTAATCTCTCAGCTTCTTCTGAGTACATTTTGATATCGGCTTCGGAAAATATGGAACTGATATCAAATGGAGGGTTGTGATGTAAAGGAATATCTCTGAGATATAATTCACTTCCTATAAATTGAAAGACGTTCGAATCATAAATGATTTCCTTCAAAGTTAGGTTAGCTCTTTCTGCTAATATTCTAATACTCTCTTGAGAATGCAGGAAAAAATGCCTGGGAGCATCGAGTTGAAGCCAATTTTCTTTATAATGTTCCCAGGCAAAACATGGCACAATGGGGATTCGTAATAAACAAACACCTCCATTTGATAATAATCTTGAAACTGCCTGAAGGGTTTCTTCAGGATTGGGGATGTGTTCGAATGAATGATGAAACATTACTATATCCCAATGGCCTCCAACTTCAGAAATATCTTTTCTTAGGATTTTCAATTTCTTATTATAAATAATATCCTCTGCTATGAAAGGATCAATTCCAAGAAGAGTTTCTAAACTCGATTTTGAAAGATTATACAAGAATTCCCCCTGTCCGCATCCTACATCAAGTATCCTGGTTTTTTTAGTAAGATAAATCTGCTGTAATAGAAATATCTGATTTAAAAAGAAAGGATTATCAAAAGGATATTTATTGTAAAGGTATTTGCCTAACACTCCATTTCTAAATAATAAATAATTATATCTCATTTTATCCCAAAAAGGTCTTATAGCTGCTATCTGATTAACTGGTGAAAAGCTGTAATAATCAGCAGGATAATATTTTGCTATATTTTCAGGAAAATTAGATAATTGTAGACAATTACATTGTGAACACTGGAAATATTCAAACTCATCTCGAAAACCAAACATCATTTCGCGAATGTTATAGATTATATTGTCCTCAGAATTGTGGCAAATTCTGCATTGCATAATGAATTCTAACCTCTATTTTTTCACAAGACAATCATACATTGCTTGGCTGTGAAATAAAGCCCCATTTTCATTGATTCTGGCGCCTCGAGGCCCTGCGCCTTGGCTGCCATCTGCCGGTAGGCCATCAGTTGGGGCCGGTATTTTTCCACCTCCCCCCGGATAAAATCATCCCACTCCTCCTCCCGCTCCGGGCGGGAGGTCTTGTAGTCCAGAATCCACCAGTCCTGGCCGTCAAAAGCCAGAAGGTCGATCACACCCCGGCGGATTAAGCCAGGCCCCGCGTCTTCTTCCAGCTGCCATTCGCTCTTCAGTGGGGGTAAGGTGGTGGCCAGCAAACCCGCCAGAAAGGGGTCCCGGCGGCAGGCCGCCACTTCCGCCAGTAGCTCGGGGGCCAGGCGGGCTGCGGCCTCCGGGGGCACTCCTCCCTGGCGCAGGGCCGCGGCCACGGCCGCGGCGGGAGGCAATTCCCTACCCTTGCTGATGGTATCCAGCAAACGATGGGTCACCTCCCCCCGGACCCGGGGGGTGTCGCCGCCGCCTACTGCCGGTAGAGCCGGGGCCTCCTGAGTCTTCTCCGCCAACTGGGAGGGAAATTCCAGCTGGTAAGGCCGCGCTTCCGGCTGAAAATCCCAGGGCTCCGGGAGTTCCCCGGTCTCCGGGGGCTGGGTCAGGATGAGCGGGACTTCAGAAACCAGTTCCACCCGGAGTTCCGGTTCCGGCCAGGGGGCGGGGCCGGCCGGGAGGGGAGCAGCCGGCTGGTAATGCTGCCAGAGCCAGCCCAGGGGACTGTGGGGGGGAGGATTCGGCGTTCCCTGGCCGGCGTTTTTGATGACTCCGGACATCACCAGAGTATGCCGGGCCCGGGTGACGGCCACGTAAAAGACCCGGCGGGCCTCCTCCAGGAGCCGCTGCTCCTTGAGGCCCCGGAGCAGGAGGTAAAGGGAGCTTTGCTTCTCCTTAAGGTAGGGGCGGGCCAGGGCCAGGCCGTGGAGCCGGGAGCCGGGAATCTCCTCCAGGAGGAAGGGAGGAGTTTTGCTCTCATTTTTCAGGGGCTGCCAATCGAGGAAAGGGAGAAAGACCTGGTGGAACTCCAGGCCCTTGGCCCCGTGGACCGTGAGGATCTCCACCCGGGCGTCCAGGGCCCGGGGGTCCGGGGGTTGGAAGGCCTCCGGCAAATTGAACTCGGCCTTGGTAAGAGTCTCCTCCGGCAGCCCGGATTCAGCCGCGGCCAGAAGGTCCAGAAAGGCCCGGGCGTTGGCGACGGCCCCGGGGCCTGCCAGCCCGGCCAGGCCCGGCCAGGCGTCCGCCTCATCCAGAAAGTTACTGATAATTTCCGCCAAGGGCCACCGTCCCGCCTGGGCCTGCCCGGCCAGCAATCCCTCGATTATCTTCCTTAAATCAAGGGGGCAGAGGCCCTCCTCCCGAAAACGGCGCAACTTCTCCGGCCACAGGTCCCCGGGGCCCAGGGCCGCCTGGGCCAGGAGGTTTAAGGAGACCCGGCCCCAGGGGCCCCTAAGGGCCCCGGCCCAGGCCCCGTCGTCCTGGGGGCGCACCAGGGCCCGGGCCAGGTTGTGGAGGTGCTGCACCTCCGGGGCCTCCGCCAGCTTCAGGCCCTCCTTCACCTGGACGGCCAGGCCCGCGTCAGAAAAGGCCCGGAGATAGGCGCGCAGATGGGTGCGAGCGAAGAGGAGGACGCCGATTTTCTCCCGCTCCGGCAAAATGGCGACGGAACGGGCCACCTCCCGGGCCAGCCAGCGGGCCTCCGCCTCCCGGGCCGCGTCTGCCTCTGTCTCCCAAAACAGGGCCAGCCGGGGCGGCTGCCCTGAGGCCGCGTCCGGTCCGGGGGTGGCGGCGTGGAACTCCACCCCCTCCGGGGTGGCCCCGGCCATAACCGTCTCCCCGAAGACCTGGTTGGCCCAATGGATCAGGGTGTTGGAAGACCGGAAATTGGCGGTGATCCTCAGGGGTTCCAAGGGAACAGTCCCCGCCCCGGCGCAGGGGAGGCCCTCCCGGGACTCCTGGAAGAGGCGCACCTTGGCCTGGCGCCAGCCGTAGATGGACTGTTTGGGGTCCCCCACCACCATCAGGGTGCGCCCGGCCTCCTCCTGCCACCCCTCCAGGAGGCGGCAGAGCAGGGTCATCTGGGCCTCGCTGGTGTCCTGAAACTCATCCACCAACAGATGGGTGAGGCGGCGGTCCAGGCGCAGCAAGAGGTCGCTGGGGTCCTCCACGGCCAGCAGCCGCAGCGCGGCCTGCTCCAAAGCGATGAAGTCCAGGGCCTGCCTCTGGGCGCACAACTCTTCATAGACGTGGAGGGCCTCCCCTAGGAGAATGACCAGGTCCTGAAGCGCGGCAACCTCCTCCGGCCGGGCGGCAACGGGGTGCAGATGGCGGCACTGCTTCAGCCCGGAGACGAGGTCCGGGGGAAGTTGCCGGATTACTCCAGGCCAGGGGGTATTTTTGAAATCCCCAGGAAAACCATATTGGGGGGTAAAGGATTTGCGCAACTCTCCATTCTTGGTAAGCAAAACACCGGCAATGGCCTGCCAGTGGGTCAAATCTTCGGGGGTGGCTCCCGGCAGCCGGGAAGGGAGGGCAGGATTTTGCATTTCTTGCCAAAAGGCTGTCCAGGACTGTCCCAATTCGCTGGCAGCCAGGCCCCCGGCCAGGGTTGCTAGAACAGGACGGAGCAGCAACTGAAAGCGCTCGGTCAACAGGGAGTGGTACCGGTCCTGGTCCCGGCTGTGCAGGGCCAGTTCCAGAAACTCCCCCAGGCAGTCCCGGCGTCCCAAGAGATCCCGCAGTTCCCCGGCCAAGCGGGGCCAGCTGTTGTTGAGGCGCACCAGCCGCCGCACCAGGGCTTGGCGGGAGGGGTCTTGCCAGCTCCTGGCCGCCAGCCGCCGCCGCACTTCCTCCGGGGCCTCCTGTTGCAGCCAGCGGGCCTCGTCTGCTTCCAGCAGGCGGAATTCCAGGGGCACCCCGGCCTCCTGGGGGGCGTAGCGCAGCAGTTGGGCGCAGAAGCTGTGGAAGGTCATGATGGGCAGGCGCTCCGGGGCCAGAAGCTCCTGGAGCTCCCCTTTTTTGTCAAAGTGCCATGAGACTTGGTCAGCCAGTTCCTGGAGGCGGCGTTCCCAGGGAGGGGTTGAAGGGCCCGGCTCCTGCCGCTGCCAGAGGAGGTCCATCACCCGCTGGCGCAGCTCCCCCGCGGCCTTGCGGGTAAAGGTCAGGGCCAGCATGGCCTCGGGGGTCTCCACCCGGGCCAGCAAGGTGAGGAACCGGGCCAGGAGCACCGAGGTCTTGCCACTGCCCGCGGGGGCCTCCAGGTGGAAGCTCCCCTGGGGGCTCAGGGCCCGGTCCCGGGCTGCTTGGTCCAGAGGCTGGTCCTTCATTCCCCTTCTTCCTCGTCCTCGGGAGACTCCGGGATCTGGTAGCCGCAGATCAACAGGTGGGGGCAATATTGGCAGGCCCCCCCCTTTCTGCCCTGGGGCGCGGGAGTAGGTTGAGGGCTATAATCCCCCGCGGCCAGGCGCCGCCCCAGGGCCGCCAGGCGCTCTTCCCAGGCGGCGATGACCCGGCCCCATTCCCCGGCCCTTTTAGGGAAATCCTCATGCTGCAAGTGTTTTTGCAGGGCCGACTTCAGGCCGATATACCCGGCCCGGAGAGGGGCGTCGCCCGTGGCCGCGTCCACCCGCCCCTGTTTGATGGCCGCCAGATAGCCGGGGAGCTGGAACTCTTCCAGGTCGTCAAAGACCTTGGGGGCCTTGGGGACTTCCCCGGTCTTGTAGTCCCAGAGGATCAGGCCCTCGTCCCGGTGCCAATCGATGCGGTCGATGCGGCCTTTGAGCTTAAAGGGCCAGCCCGCCCCTGCGAGGTCCTGGAAGCGCTCTTCCAGGGCCAGCCAGCGCCAGCCCTGGTGAAACCGCTCCCGTTCCAAGCGGAGCCATTCCCACAACAGGCCCTCCTCCCCCAACCAGCGCTCCCACTCCGCTTGCCAGTGGAGGTCCTCTAAGCGGTCCTCCAGGAGGAGGCGGGCCGTGGCCTGGAGCAGCTTCCGGGCCTCCTCCGCCTGTTCGTCACCCCAATATTGGTGTTCTTCCAGGATCTTCTTAAAATCCGAAGCAAACCGGGCCAGCACTTTATGCAAGCGGTCGCCCCGCTCCGCCGGGGAGAGCCCGGCCTCGATTTCCGGGAGGTCCCGGATGGCCAGGAGGATCTCCAGGAGGAAGCGGCAGGGGCAGCCCAGCGCGATCTGGGCCTGGGTCAGGGAGACCTCTCCGGGCAGAGTGATGTCGATGGGGGCGGCGGCCTCTGAACTCGGGCCTGGGGCAGGGGCAAACGCGGCCCGCACCCCCGGAGAGCGCAGCCAGGCCGGGTGGGGCCGGCTGAGGGGCGAGATCTCTTCCTCCCGCCAGGGGCCCCCATACATGGAGGTGGCTACGCACTCTTCCTGGTCCACCAGCCGGGGGCGGGTCAGGGTGAGGGCGGGGGCCGCGGCTAAGAGGGCGTCGAAGGCCTCCCGGGCAAGGCGGTGCTGGCTCTGATAAGTCCCCCCCAGGACTTTTTGTCTTTCTGGGGGGCTCAACAGGGGCAAGGGCCGGGGCGGCGGGGGGAAGACGCCGGAGTTCAGGCCCAGGCAGAGCACCCGCTCGAAGTCCAGGCCCCGCATCTCCAGCAGGCCCAAAACCTGGAGACCTGCGTCCTGGACCCCTTCTCCGGGCAGGAGAACCTGCCTGGCCCCCAGGGTCAGCCATTCCCGAAACTGGGTCGCGGTCAAGGATACGGCCGCCAGGGGCCCGGCCAAGTCCCGGAGCAGGTCCGTAACCCGGCTCCATTGGCCCATTTCCGTCTCCTCCAGACCGCAGGGAAAGCCCAGAATCTGCCAGACCCGGGTCAACCGGGCCGCCCACTCCCCGCCCCGGGCCGGGGCCGGGCGCAATATCTGCCGGACCCGGTTAAGCACCTCCAGCACTTCTTTTCCGCCAGGTTCGGCCTGCTCCCCCTGGGCCGCCACCCGGCGCAAGGCCTCCCAGCCCCGCTCCACCCGGCGCTCCCGGAAGACGCGGTCCCAGAGGGGCAACCGGGATTGGCGCTCCTGAAAGAGGCGGTAGTAAGGGGACAGCAGGAGGGAGACCAGGTCGGCCCGGAGTTCGCCGCTGCTCACGAATTTCAAGGGCAGCAGCGCCGCCTGCCACAGGGGCGTCTCCGCCAAAGTGGGTCCCTGGGAGAAGTTGTAGGCCCCGCCCTGGTCCGGGTGAGGAGGCCCCATGAGTTCCGCCATTACCCGCCGCAACTCCGGCAGGTAACCGGCCAGGTCCGGGGAGGTGAGGGCCAGGCGGTGGAGGGGCAGGCCCTCCTGGGCCAGCTCCAGGAGGCGGGCCGCGGCCCAGTCCACCTCCTGGCGCTTATCAGGGAGGACCACGGCCTCCTTAACTGCCTGGGGGTGCCCCTGCAACCGCAGATGCACCACCGGCAGGCGCCGGGCCACGGCTTGAAGCCAGGCCTCCTCCACCGGGGCCGGCGTCTCCAGGCCCGCCACCAGGAGTTTCTGCGGCAGGGGGAGCTGGCCGGCGTCCAGGGCCCGGAGGAGATAAGTGGTTAAGTCCGCTTCGGTAAGGCAACCCTCTTCCCGGCAAATTCCCTGGAAGATGGCCGTCAGCCGCCGCCGCCAGGCATGGAGGGGGGAATCCTGGGGGTCAGGTTCGCAAGAGAGGAGCCGATGGCGGCAAAGGAGAGAATAGGCCTCGTCCAGGGCCTGGGCCCAGGCCAGGTCGGGAGTCAGGCCCTCCAGGGCAGGACCCGCAGCCAGGGCGCGCTGCCAAAAGACCAGACGCTGTAAGGGAGAAGCCAGGGGTTCCGGGAGCCAGAGGGAGCGGCTGAGGTCGGCCCACCAGTGCCCCAGGGTCACCAGGGGCAGCGGCTCCCAGGCGGCCAGGTCCTGCGCCAGGGCCCGCTGCCGCTGCCGGTGCCACACCTGCCGGGCCAGGCGCTGGTGGGGGACCAGGGTCAGGGTCCCGGGGGTAATCTCTTTGAGGAGAAAATCTTGTAGCGTAACGCTGGTGGGGAAAACCTGATGGGCCATTGATTTCGATTTCGTCATGTTGGTCCAGGCGGAGTGAAGAATCTATCCTTTCCAATCATCTATCAGGTGATGAAAAATAGGTTTTGGCCCTAATTAGAAGCAGTCTTGTTCCCCCTTTGAAAAAGAGGGGTTAGGGTCATTCAGGCCCAAACCCCAGCCAGCAAGGAAGGAAATTGCTATTGCCGTCACCAAAAGTTAAGATTCTTGGCTTTCCATTTCCTGGTCCTTTTATCGATTTCCAAACACTCGAACCTCATGGCTTGGCTTGTTTTTCTGGCCATGTGGACCCTGGGACCCTCCAGAGAGCAATGCCAGCGATAATAACAGGACCACCGCCAGCGAAATCTGCATCGGTCTTTGCCGGAGATAGGCTTTGAGGGTCTCCCAATTCAGCAACACATGAGTTATACCCGCCACCACAAAGAAGATGCCCATCCATTCATGCAGATGCCCTAACGCCCTGCTTTTGATGTGCAGCAGCATGAGGGTCCCGGTTACAGCCACAACCATAAAGCTGAGTGCCATTAGGGGGGTAATGTATTTTCTCCGAAACATTGCAGCCTCCTGGAAATGTTGAGATAGGTGAACGATCTCAACAAAGTAAACCCGAGAAGGTGGGCAATCCGGCGCTGGAGAAAAATTCTTTCATCTGGTTCCCAAGCTGAACTTGGGAACCTGCTTTATTCTGCAAAGCTGCGCTTGGCGCGCAGAATTCCGTTTAATCGTGGTTGGAAGCGGAATCCTGGTTGTCGATATTGTTTAAAAACTGCCGTAATTCATCCCCCTCGATCACCTCTTTTTCCAGGAGGATCTGGGCCACTTTCTCCAGGGTCTCCCGGCGCTGCCCCAGGATTTCCCGGGCCCGGCTGTGGGCCCTTTCCACCAGGTGCGATACCTCCTGGTCGATCTCCTGGGCCGTGGCTTCGCTGTAGTCCTTGGTGCCCGGGGGCATAATAGCCTCCAGGAAGAGGGGCCGCCGCTCCCGTTCAAAGGTCAAGGGACCCAATTTTTCGCTCATGCCGTATTCCCGGATCATGGAGCGGGCGATATCCGTGGCCCGGTAGAGATCGTTCTGGGCCCCGGTGGAGATCTCCTGGAAGTGCAGCTCTTCCGCGGCCCGGCCCCCCAGCATCACCGCCATGCGGTCCTCCAGCTCGGTCTTGGTCATCAGGTAGCGGTCCTCGGTGGGGAGCTGCATGGTGTAGCCCAAGGCGCCGATGCCCCGGGGAATGATGGATACCCGGTGCACCGGGTCGGTGGTGGGCAGGGCCTCGGCCACCAGGGCGTGGCCGGTCTCATGGTAGGCCACGATCTCCTTCTCCCGGGGGTTCATCAGGCGGTTGCGCTTCTCCAGGCCGGCCACCACCCGGTCGATGGCCTCCTCGAAATCATCCATCTCCACCGCGTCCTTGTTTTTCCGGGCCGCCAGCAGGGCCGCCTCATTGACGATATTGGCCAGGTCCGCGCCCACCATGCCCGGGGTGCGGGCCGCCAGGGTGCTCAACTTGACCTCCGGGGAGAGTTTGACCTTGCGGGTATGAATCTCCAGGATCTCTTCCCGGCCTTTGAGGGAGGGGCGGTCCACCAGGACGTGGCGGTCGAAGCGCCCGGCCCGGATCAAGGCCGGGTCCAGGATCTCCGGGCGGTTGGTGGCGGCCATGATGATCACCCCTTTGCGGGTGTCGAAGCCGTCCATCTCCGAAAGTAATTGGTTTAAGGTGTTTTCCCGTTCCTCCGGGCCGCTCATGGGGCTCAACCCCCGGGCCTTGCCCACCGCGTCCAGTTCGTCGATGAAGATGATGCAAGGAGCTTTTTCCTGGGCCTGGGCGAAGAGGTCCCGGACCCGGGCCGCGCCCACCCCCACGAACATCTCCACAAAATCGGAGCCGCTCAGGCTCAGGAAGGGCACCCCCGCTTCCCCGGCCACGGCCCGGGCCAACAGGGTCTTGCCCGTGCCCGGAGGCCCCACCACCAGCACGCCCTTGGGGATGTTGCCCCCCAGGGCCTGGAACTTGGCGGGGGTCTTCAAGAACTCGATGATCTCCTTGAGCTCTTCCTCCGCCTCCTCCACCCCGGCCACGTCCTGGAAGGTGACCTTGGTCTCATCCTCCACATAGACCTTGGCCTTGCTTTTGCCCACGGACATCAGGCCCCCGGTGCCGGTGCCGATCTTCCGGAAGAAATAGATCCAGATGCCCACCAGCAATAAGGTGGGGAGGACCCAAGAGAAGAGGGTGGTGAGCCAGGTCTTGTCCTGAACGGCTTTATACTTGAGGCCCTGCTTGTCCAGTAGCTTGATAAGGTCCGGGTCGTGCACCCGCACGGTGGAGAAGAGGGGTTCCTTCTTAAACTCTTCCTTCAGCTTCTTCGCTAAATCCGGGTCTTTCCGGGCCTTGCTCAGATATTCCACGCCCGCAGGCAACAGATGGCCCTCAATTTTATCCCCGCTGATCGTCAGGTCATCCACCCCTTTGATCTCCAACAATTTGCGGAAATCGCTGTAATTGATGGCTTCCTGCCTGGGGGTGACGAAATATTGCTGGGCCAGCAGCAGTATCAAAATAAGCGCCAGGAAGTACCAGAGGGAAATCCGGGCATTTTTTTCGGCCATGCTCACCTCGAACCGGCGCCTGCGCCGGTATTTAACCTCTTAAAATATAATGGAGTCCACCCTGATTGGCAAGGCAAGACCAGGATTATCGGCTCCGGGGATTGCCTCCCCGGGCGGTAAGCCTTAAATTAAGGGTACCCCGGCTTAAGGAAGTTAAGCTCATGAAAGCCGGGTTTTGGGGATTTTCCACCTCTATTCGGGAAATTCTTCTCCCCGCCCCAGGCCCGTCCACCCCGGCCCTCGGTCTGGCAGATTTATGGGCGGTAATTGGCAAGGGGGATGAAGTTAACCTCGCAACCCGAAGAACTTGGGCAGGAAACCTGGGGAGGTACAATGAGGCTTTATTCCCATCCATTATTAATTCTCCTGGCCGCGGTGCTTATCGCCCCTGCTCCCGCCAGGGCTGCGGAGCCGGCATTTCCCACCATCATCGTCAGCGCCGAAGGCAAGGTGGCGGCCAAGCCGGATATGGCCACCCTGCAGCTGGAAGTGGAGACTCAGGCCCCTCAGCCCCAAACCGCGTCCGGGGAAAACGCCCGGGTCAGCGACGGCCTTCTCCAAGCCATGAAAAAAATCCTGCAGCCGGAAGACAAGATCCAGACTCTCAGCTATCGCCTGATGCCTCTGCGCGCCTACAAAGATCAGACCAAGACGGAGACCATCACCGGCTACCAGGCGGTTAACCGCTTTAAAGTGGAAGTCCGGGACCTGGAGCGATTGGGCCTGGTGTTTGATACCGCCTTGAAAAATGGCGCCTCCAAAGTCAATGGTCCTTTTTGGGGTCATTCCCGGCTGGAGGAATTGCAGCGGCAGGCCGCGGTCAAGGCCTTGACCAAGGCCCAGCGCCTGGCCGCCGACCTGGCCCGGACCGCCGGGGTGAAGATCAAGGGCCTCCAGCAGGTGTCCACCCACCTGCAACTCGTACCCCCCAGGGGCGCGGTGGAAGCCTTTGCGGCCCCCCAAAGGGAACCCTCCACCCCGGTGGTGGTGGGGGAGGAAGAGATTAAGGCCAGCGTCAACGCCGTATTCCGAGTGGGCCCTTGAGGGGGGACGGAGGCGGACAGGCACTAAGGCTTTACAATTCCTGGGCCAGTGGTTATTATTTGGTTTAAGAACAAATACTGGAGGATCTAAGTGAAAGAGTTAGTGGAGAAGGCCCTGGAAAAAATCCGCCCCTTGCTGCAGCGGGACGGCGGTGATATCGAACTTGTGGAAGTCACCGACGGCATCGTCAAGGTGCGCCTCACCGGCGCCTGCAAAGGCTGCCCCATGTCCCAGATGACCTTGAAGCAGGGCGTGGAACGCATGCTCCTGAAGGAAATCCCCGGCCTGAAGTCGGTTCAGGCGGTGTGAGGTTTTCAGGGGTCGGGGGTCAGGGGCCAGTGATAAGAAAACCTGACCACTGGCCCCTTAAAAAGCCTTGAAGTATGGGGGCAGGGACCTCAGGTCTCTGCTCTTCCTTTTTTAGACGTGATAAGGGTGGCCGGTTTTGATGGTCGCGGCCCGGTAGAGCTGTTCCAGGAGGACCAGGCGGCTCAACTCATGCGTCAGGGTGAGGCGGGAGAGGGCCAGGCGTTCCTGGGCCCGGTTTAAGGTGGCGTCGTCCAGCCCTAGGTGGCCGCCGATGAGGAAGGCCAGGGGCCGGGCCTCTTCTTCCCGGCGGGTGAGCCAGGCCGCGAATTCCTCGGAGGTAAATTCTCTTCCCCGGGGATATAAGGCAACCACATAGGACTTTGGAGGCACCTGGGCCCGGAGGCGTTCCCCTTCCCGGGCCTTGATGGTTTCCGGGGGCAGTTTTCCCTCTTCTTTTTCCGCACGTACGCTTTTCAGGGATAGTTTCACGTAGGGCTGGAGGCGCTTCTGGTAGAAGGCCAGGCCTTCCTGGATGAAGGCCTCCCGGGTCTTGCCCACCATAATGACGGCGATTTGGAGCATTGCACTCCGATAAATAATTGGGATTGGGGAAGAGGCAGGAGCCGTAGGGGCGGGCGTCCCGCCCGCCGGAACCGGTTAGCTCCCGTCCCCGGACTCTTTCTTCTCCATCAACAAAAACCGGCTCTTGCCGGAGGCGATTTTTTGGCCGTCGGCCAGGCGGATGATCTCGGCTTCCGCCTGGCGGCGGCTGCTGTTGGCAGGCTGGAGCACGCCCTTGACCCGGATGGCCTCCCCGGGTTTGAGGGGCTTGTGGAAGCGCACTTCCATCCCCAAGGTGATGCCGGGCCCCGCGAACTTCCACACCGCGTGGGCCATCAGCTCATCTAAGAGCGTGGCCAGGATGCCCCCGTGGATCACCTCGGTCCAGCCCTGCAATTCCCTGGGGAGGGTCAACTCCGTGACCGCGGCCAACTCCGCTTCCTCATAGCTCACCGCGATCTTAAGCCCCCGGGGATTGTCCTTGCCGCAGACGAAACAATAATTGTCGAAGTAGGTGTTATCCATGGTTGGTCTGCTGGTTGGTGGCGAAGGTTAGTAAGCAGTGATCAGTGGATTGGTCATTATTTCCCATTCTGATTATTGATTACTGATTACTGGCTACTGGCAATTCTCCTCCCCCTGCTATCTCTCTTACCCTTTCGGCGTTAGGCCCAACAAGGCCGCGATCTGCTCCGCCAGGTCCTGGGTCTGCTTTTCCGGGTCCCCGGTCTGCGGGGTCAGCAATTGGGGCCGGTTTTGGTACTCCGGTTTCGGCGTGACCTCGAATTCCGGGGGAAAGGTGTTGTCAAAGTACATCTGCTGGAAGCCGATGAATTTGAGGTGGTGGGCGGTGGCGTCCAGGACCCCCACTTCCTCCGGGGACAGCAAGCCCTCTTTGATGGCCGCCCGGAAGCCCGCCAGGGACTCGCCCCCCTGGGTGCAGGCGATGTGGCCGTGGCGGTTGGCTAAAAGCATGGAGTCCATGATCTCCTGCTCGGTGACTTCCAGCACCAGGACTGCCTCATCCCCGGCCCGGCGGGTATATTCCTCCACCAGGCGGATGACCCGGGGCATGGACACCGGCGCGCCGATCATCGCCGCCTGGGCCACGCTGGCTTGGACGCCCACGGGCTTGAAGACCCGCTTGCTCTTATCCGGCTCCAGGTAATAGCGGAAGACCGGGTTGGCGTGCCGGGACTGGACCCCCAGGACCCGGGGCAGCTCGCCGATGATGCCCAGTTCCTGGAGCCGCAAGAAGCCCTGCATGATGGCGGTGATGTTGCCGGCGTTGCCGATGGGCACGGCGATCACCTTACCTTCCAGTTCGTAATTAAAAGATTGGGCGATCTCGTAGGCATAGGACTCCTGGCCGCGGATGCGCCAGGAGTTCTTGGAATTGAGCAGGGCCACCTGGTAGTTGTCCGCCAGGGCCTCCACCACCTTCATGCAGTCGTCGAAGACCCCGGGGACCTCCAGCACTCGGGCGCCGCTCCCCAGGGGCTGGGCCAGTTGCTGGGGGGTGACCTTGCCGTGGGGCAGGAGCACCGCGGAGGCTATCTGTTTGCCCAGGTAGGCGGAATAGAGGGCCGCGGCCGCGGAGGTGTCGCCGGTGGAGGCACAGATGGCCAGCATCTTGCCCGCACCCGGCTTCTTCACCAGGAAATTGAGGTAGCTCAAGGCTGCGGCCATGCCCCGGTCCTTAAAGGAAGCGCTGGGGTTCTGACCGTCGTTCTTGAAATAAAAGGCCCGGCCCACTTCCTCCTTGAGGGAGTCATTGGCCGCCACCTGGGGGGTATGGCCTTCCCCCAAATAAATGATGTCCTCCAGGGGGATGACCGGGGCAATGAGTTCGTAAAAGAGAAAAATGCCCTTTAACGCCGGGACGTTGAGCATCCGCCGGTAATCGAAGAGCCGCCGCCAAAACGCGCCGGAAAATTCCCGGAGCAGGTATTGGTTCCGGTCTTCCAGGAGCAGCAGCCCCCGGCACTCCGGGCAGGTGTAGAGCAGCTCGTCGATGCCGTGCTCGGCGCCGCATTCCAGGCAGCGGTAGACCATATCGCCCGTGGGGGAGGGGATGAGATGATGGCGGATGTCTTCGGGGAATTGGTCGGGTTTCAATGGGCCTCCGATTAAGGCACAGTCTAGACGCTGTGTTGCCAAATATAGGGAAGTCAATGGATGCCGCAAATATAAATGATTATTGCGTGAACCGTGAACATGGAACTATCTATAAATTTCCAAGTATTCATTAATTGGGGAATTTTTTAATTGCTTCTTGTGCCTCGGCATTGCCTTTTTCTGCGGCTTTTTTGAGCCATGATTTAGCCTTAGCAAAGTCCTGCTTCACGCCTTGGCCTTCGGCATATATAATCCCAAGATTATATTCTGCCTCGGCGTTATCTTTTTTAGCCGATTCTTCAAACCAGTATTTAGCCTTGGCAAAGTCCTGCTTTACGCCGAGGCCTTCGTAATATAAGACCCCAAGATTAAATTGCGCTTTACCTAATCGTTCTCCTTGGGCGGCAGCTTTTTCAAACCATGATTTAGCTTTATTAAAGTCCTGCTTTACGCCTTGGCCTTGAGCATACAAAGTCCCAAGACAAGTTTGCGCATCGGCAAATCCCTGGGTTGCAGCTTTTTCAAACCATGATTTGGCCTTGGAAAAATCTTGTTCTACACCTTGGCCATGAGCATACAAAGTCCCAAGACAAGTTTGCGCTTGGGGAAGTCCCTGGGCGGCGGCTTTTTCAAACCATAATTTAGCCTTACTAAAGTCCTGATTTACACCGTGGCCTTGAGCATACATTAGCGCAAGATTAAATTGTGCCACGGCATTGCCTTTTCAGCGGCTTCTTTTTCCTCATTGAAAGTCTGTGAACTTACAGTATTACTATTGGCTAAAGAAAAAAGTAAACATAATATCAAAATAGAATATATTTTCATAAATAATCTCCTGTCTTAAGATATTACTTATTAACTTTCTTCTCTCAAGCCTTCTATTGCATCAAGTATCTTTTTGTTATCCTTTATTGTCTTTATTATCGTATTTTCATTTAATTCTCCTGCTTCTAATAAATCTAAAATGTTTAAATAAAAATGCACATAGCAAACTGCAGGTGCCATGCCGATACTTTTACCCATAGCTTTGGCGCAATCTCTTGCACGATCTATGGATAGTTTAAAATCATCCATAGCTAATTGTGATACAATTTTCATTCTCTCCCTTTTGTTCTGGGCGTTATTTTGTATATAGGTTGTAATAATTGATGCTCCAGCACCTAATAAGGCACCGAATAATCCAGCAAATAATGGCAACAATTTATCCATTTCCATAAATAATTCTTTCATTTACAAAGGGGAGAGAACTATATATTTAAGATTTCATGCGCATATGGCAACCTACGTCAGGTTGTCAAATGATACTTCTTCAATTTATACTGCAACAAACTCTTCGTAATCCCCAGCATTTCCGCGGCCCGGACCTGGACGTTGCCGCTCTGCTCCAGGGCCCGGCGGATCATCTGTTCCTCGATGCGCTCCAGGGCCTCGGGCAAGGGGATGTTGGTGGGCACGAAGCGGTCGATCTCCAGGGCAGTCTCCTGGGCCGCGGGGGCAAAGTCCTTAGGGAGGTCCTGGGGGGTGATGAGGCTGTCATGGCAGAGGATCACGGCCCGCTCCATGACGTTTTCCAGTTCCCGGACATTGCCCGGCCAGGGATATTGCCCCAGCAGTTGCAGGGCCTCCGGGGTAATGCGCATCTTATCCCGGAGGTTCTCGGTGACGTACTTGTGGATGAAGTGGACGGCCAGCAACGGGATGTCTTCCTGGCGCTGGCGCAGGGGCGGCATCTGCAGGTGCACCACGTTGAGGCGGTAGAAGAGGTCCTCCCGGAAACGCCCGGCCTCCACCTCTTCCTTCAGGTCCCGGTTGGACGCGGCCACCACCCGCACGTCCACCTTGATGGTGCGGTTGCCCCTCACCCGTTCGAATTCCATCTCCTGGAGCACCCTCAGGAGCTTCACCTGCAAGGCCGGGGACATCTCCGCCACTTCGTCCAGAAACAGGGTGCCCCCGTCCGCCAGTTCGAAACGGCCCTTGCGCATGGCCACCGCGTGGGTGAACGCCCCCCGCTCGTGGCCGAAGAGCTCGCTTTCCAATAAGGTTTCGGTGAGCGCCGCGCAATTGACGGAAATGAAGGTCTTGGGCGCCCGGGGGCTGCATTGGTGGATGGCCCGGGCGATGAGTTCCTTGCCGGTGCCGGACTCCCCGGTGACCAGCACCGTGGCCCGGGAGGGGGCCACCCGTTTCACCAGGGCCAAAATCTCCTGCATCACCTTGCTGTCGCCGACGATGTTGGGGAAGCCGTATTTCTTTTCCAGCTCCTGGCTGAGCATGAGGTTCTGGAGAAGGAGGTGGCGGTGGCCCAGGGCCTTGGCGATGGTCACCAGGATCTCTTCGTTTTTGAAGGGCTTGAGGATGTAATCGAAGGCCCCCTTCTTCATGGCCTCCACCGCTTTTTCCACGGTGCCGAACGCGGTCATGATGATCACCGGCAGGTCCGGGTAAAGCTGGCGGGATTTCACCAGGAGCTCGATGCCGCTCATCTTGGGCATCTTCATGTCGGTGAGGAGCAGGTCCAGATCGGCGCTCCCCAGGATCTTCAAGGCCTCGGTGGCGTTGGCGGAGGTGAGCACTTCATAGCCCGCCTCCCCCAGCAGGGTTTCCATCACCGTGAGGTAATTGACTTCGTCATCGACGACTAAGATGGTATCCATTTTAAATGCAGTTTTTAGTTTTTAGTTTTTGGTTTTAATCAGCTTCTCACTTCACTTTCAGCTCCGGGAGGCTGATGGTTACGGTGGTGCCTTCTTCCGGGCTGCTGTCGATCTTGATGGCCCCCTGATGGGTTTCGATGATGCTCTTGACGATGGGCAGCCCCAGGCCGCTCCCTTTTTCCTTGGTGGTGAAAAAGGGATTGAAGACCTTTTTCAAGGTTTCCGGGTCCAGTCCTTCGCCGTTATCCTCAAAGCGGATTTCGGTGCCCTGGCCCCGGGGGTCCAGGGTGGTGGACACCGTAAGCTGGCCCCCTGCGGGCATGGCCTGGATGGCGTTCAGCAGGATATTTAAAAAGGCCTGGTGCAGCAGGTCCGGGTCCGCAGCCTGGGCCTGCCCGTTCAAGTGATATTGCCGGTGCACCGTAATGCCCAGGCGTTCGATCTCCGGCTGCACCAACTCCAGGCTGCGGTCGATCACCCCTTCCAGGTCGCAGGGCCGCAAATTGGGCACCCGGGGCCGGGAGAAATCCAGAAATTCCGTGACCTTGACGTTGAGGCGGTTGGCTTCTTCGACGATGATCTGGGCCAGGCGGTTCCGGGGTTCGTAGCGGGCCAGGCGCTCCTTGAGGAGTTCCGCGGTGGAACTGATGATCCCCAAAGGGTTGCGGATTTCGTGGGCCACCCCCGCAGTCATCTCCCCCAGGGCGGCCAGCCGCTCGGAATGGTGCAACTGGGCCTCCAGGACCCGGCGCTCCTCCTGGCGCCGCTCGATGATGACCTCCGCCTGTTTGACGATCTGCTGCAGGACCAGGAAGAGGAGGCCCATGATCACCGCCAGGGTGGCCAGGATGATGAGCCGGAACTGGCCGATTTCCGCCAGGTCCTGGGAGA
Source organism: Syntrophobacterales bacterium (assembly GCA_020060385.1). Classification (GTDB taxonomy): domain Bacteria; phylum Desulfobacterota; class Desulfobaccia; order Desulfobaccales; family 0-14-0-80-60-11; genus SURF-52. The sequence continues at coordinate 24,765 of JAGVAH010000170.1, forward strand.
TGTTCTGGGAAATCTCAAAGACGCCCACCACCGGCCCCACCTGGGGGCCCAGCTTCTCCTCCAGCCGGAAGGGGATGTAGGCCTTGAGGCGGTGGGGCTGGGAACCGGGGCCGAAGGAGAGGATACTCCATAAGGGGTTATGGCCGGGGAGTTCAAAATTGGACTCGCCGAACAGGGCCTTTTTCACCCCCGGTTCGTCATAGCAATCTTTCCCCAGGGGGATGTTGCTGGTGCTGTAAGACAGAACCCCCACCTGGTCGTAAATATTCAATTGTTCCACGTGCAGGCCGTGGATGGTGTTGCGCACCACCGCGTCCAGACGCTTGTATTGCTCCGGGTCGGCGATGGTGATGCGCCCCTGTTTCTCGATGGCCGTGGGCAGCAGGAAGAGCTGGAAGACCTGGTGGTTGAGGTTGGAGGCCAACAGCAGGGTATAGTCCTCGCTCTGCTTTAAGGCCAGCCGCTGGGCGCGGTTGGTGAGAAAGAGGGTGAGGATGACGGTGAACACCAGGATGACCACAAAACTGGTGAGGGAGAAGAATTTTGCCAGCCGGAAAGTCTGCAGGTCTTTCCCTGGAGGCCACCAGGAGGCTCTGAATCTAAGGGGTTTCATGGCGTTCAGGAAATGATGTACTTCTCCAGGGGCGGCGTTTCTGCCTCAATCTCCCGGCGCTGCTCCTCAAACCCGGGCCGCCCCATTAAACCGTAGGTGGTCTCTTTGCCCCCTTCCACTCCCGGTTGGTCCAGGGGATTGACGCCCAACAGGGAGGCGGTGACCACGGTCACCACTTCCAGGAGATAAAACAATTGGCCGATGGTAAAGGCGTTGATCTCCGGGAGGCGTAGGGTGAGGTTAGGCCGTCCCGCCTTGGTGAGATTAAAGGCGGTGGCTTTCTGCTCCGCCTGCAACAGCGTGTTTAAGGAATGGCCCCCCAGGTAATGGAGGCCCTCCATTTCCGGGAAGAGATCGGGAAGCGCCAGGTGTTGCTGGAATTTTCCCACCTCCAGGAAGGTGATCAACTTGTCCTGTGGCCCTTCCATGTATAACTGCAACTGGGAGTGCTGGTCCGTGGCCCCCAGGGCCCTGACCGGGGTGGTGCCTGCCCAGACTTCCCGTCCCTGGAGGTCCTCTCTTTTCCCCAGACTCTCGGCCCAGAGCTGGCAGAACCAATCCGCCATCCCCGTTAAGGCCGTGGCGTAGGGCATAATCACCAGGATATTCCGGGCTTTGAGGGCAAAGAGATGGAAAAGGGACGCCAGTCTGAAGGCCAGGTTTTCCCGATAATCCGCAGCCTGCAGGCGTTGGTCCATGAACCTGGCGCCGGCCAGGAGTTCCTCCAGGTCGATTCCCACCATGGCCGCGGGCAACAGGCCCACCGGGGTTAACACTGAAAATCGCCCCCCCACCGGGGACGGGACGCTCAGGGAGGGAAAGCCTTCCTGGACCGCCAGGCGCCGGAGGTTGCCTTTCTCCGGGTCGGTGGTGACCACGAAACGTTCCCGGGCCTTGGCCTCCCCCAATCGCCCTTTAAGGAAGTGATAGGCGAAGAGGAATTGGGCCAGGGTTTCCGGGGTGCTCCCTGATTTGCTTATAACATTAAAGGCGGTCCGCCGCAACTCCAGCCCGTCCAGGATGCCGTAGAAATGGTCCGGGTCGATGTTGTCCAGGACCCAGAGAGCGGGGCGGTGATGCCTGCGGGCCATGTTGAAGCGGTTATACTGGGGGTGGCACAGGGCCTGGTGCAGGGCCTTGGCGCCCAGGGCGGAGCCGCCGATACCCAGCACCACAAAATCCCAACACCACTCCAGGAGGGGCTTGGCCACCTGGCGGACTGCGGCCAGCATTTCTTGCTGATAAGGCAGGTCCAGGAAGGCCAGACGCCCTTCCTGCCGCGCCGCGGCCAGTTCCTGGGAGGCCGCGGCCAATCTGGGAGCCAGATCCTCCAGTTCCGAGGCGCTCAGGCCCTGGACGCCCACAAATTCGTCCAGGCAATAGTTATAATCAAGGCTGAGAGCCTGACTGGCAGCCCACTTGGGGTCTTCAAAGCGCTTTTTGGACAATATTCCCTCCCCAGGGGCAGGCAGAAGCGGCCCCCCTGGCAGTGAATTTCTCTGGAAAATTTAGCTTAGTCTTAAGAGATATTCAAGGATAAATGCGGTTAACGCCTTGGGTTTTCCTGACATCTGCCCCTAGATCCAGCCCTGGCAAGGGGCTGGAGCGTCTGCCCTCCGGCCCCGGAGTTTCCTGAAAAACAGGATTGCCCTTGACATCTCTATGCAGCCCCCGTAGGATGCATTCATCTATTATTCACATGCCGGTTTTGCTTGTAAAAATGGGGAGATTCTCCCGGGGCGGACGTCTACCGGGATGCCGACATGGAAGATAAATACTACAAGAAACTATGGTGGGATATTATTCTCACTACTCTCGGTTTTTCAGTAATACCTCTATTCGTCTTAGGTTTTGTCATTTATCATCAGTATAGCGTCTCTTATTCAGCCAAGATTACTGAAAGTTTAAAGACTCTCGCCGAGAACCGGGTAGGAGCCATTGACCTCTTTTTTGATGAAAGAATTTCCCAACTCACTACCCTGGCCAATACCAATCCCTTGAATAGGTTACGGGATGAGGATTATTTGAACAGAGTATTTAATATCATTCAGACAAGGTCTAAGTCTTTTATTGATCTGGGAATAATAGACGAAGAGGGTAACCACCTGGCATATGTTGGACCCTATTATAATATACTAAAAGGAGTTAACTACAAGAACGAAGAATGGTTTAATGCCGTAATGGGTTCCGGGATTTACATCAGTGATATATTTATGGGATTCCGCAAGTTTCCCCATTTTATCATCGCCGTGTTGGTTAGGGAGAAGAACAACATCTGGATTTTGAGGGCCACCATCAATTCCGATATCATTGAAAACATAGTGCATGCGGCCCAAACCGGAAAACTTGGGGATGCTTTTATCATCAACCGGCACAATATCCTCCAGACTACTCCCCGGTTCAGCGGCACCCTCTTATCCACCCCCAAGGCTCCGGATTTCGCGGCGGCCACCGGCACTAAAGTAGAAGAGATAGAATACCAGGGGAAAACCAATCTCTACGCCACCAGCGTGATCAAAAGCAAGAAATGGGTCCTGGTTATCAAGGAGGACCCCACGGAGCAATTGACTCCCCTCTTGCGGGCCCGGTTCATCACCCTGGCCATTGGCGGAGCCGGCGTCCTGGTGATCATCCTCGGCGCTTTTTTCTCCACCCGGGCTATGATGCAAGAGTTGGTCCGGATGGAACGCAAAAAGGCGGCCAGCGAAGACCTGGCCATGCAATCCACCAAGATGGCGGCCCTGGGCAAGATGGCTGCGGGCATCGCCCATGAGATCAACAATCCCCTGGCGGTGATCGGCGAAAAAGCCGGTTGGTTGAAAGACCTGCTTCACGAAGAAGACCTGGCCCAAAGCCCCAATTTCCAGGAATTCGCCGACACGGTGAGTAAGATAGAAAACCACGTCAACCGCGCCAAGAAGGTCACCCACCGCCTCCTGGGTTTTGCCCGGCGGATGGAGCCGGTCCAGGAGAGAGTGGACCTTAACGCGGTTTTGGACGATACCATCGGCTTTTTGGAGAATGAAGCCCGTTATCGCAATATCGATATTCAAACGGATTTTGATGAAAAGCTCCCCCAGACCACCAGCGACTCCGCTCAACTGCAGCAGGTATTTCTCAATATCCTCAATAATGCTATCGATGCCATCGGCAAAGATGGTGAAATTCTGGTCAAAACCTCTTATATTGCCAAAAATAACAGCCTGGCCGTGGAAGTCAGCGATAACGGCCCCGGTATTCCCAAGGAGATGCTGGATAAAATCTTCGATCCTTTCTTTACCACCAAGGAAGTGGGCAAAGGCACCGGGCTGGGACTATCCATCTCCTACAGCATCGTGGACAAGCTGGGAGGGAGAATGATGGTGGCCAGCGAGGCAGGAAAGGGCACGGCTTTTACCATTTATTTGCCGATAAGATAATGAAACGGAGCTGGAAGACGGTTTATGCTGAGGCTGGGACCATACCCAAGGAGACGCGGAAATGGATAATTTCAAAGTCATGGTAGTGGATGATGAGCAGGATTTCCTGGAGACCATCATCAAGCGCCTCAAGGCCCGGAAAATTGAAGTCACCGGCGCGGAAAGCGGGTTTAAGGCTTTGGAAATTTTAGCTGGTCAGGACTATGACGTCATCGTTCTAGATGTAAAAATGCCGGGCATGGACGGGATAGAGACCCTCAGGGAGATCAAAAAGCGGAAACCCCTGACGGAAGTGATCATGCTCACAGGGCACGCCTCGGTGGAGTCCGGGATCCAGGGGATGCAGCTGGGGGCCTTTGACTATGTGATGAAGCCGGTGGCCCTGGATGA
>JAGVAH010000080.1 GCA_020060385.1 Syntrophobacterales bacterium
CGCGGCCCGGGCGGTCTTTCGCGTCTACGGCTACCGGGAAATCAGGCTGCCGTTAATCGAGCGCACCGAGCTCTTCGCCCGCTCCATCGGCCAGGACACAGACATTGTCTCCAAGGAGATGTATACCTTTCCCGACCGCCACGGCGATTCCCTGACGCTTAGGCCCGAAGCCACGGCCGCGGTCCTCAGGGCGGTCCTGGAAAACGGCCTGGACAAGGCCGCGGGGGTGAAGAAATTATATACGCTGGGGCCCATGTTCCGGTACGAAAGACCGCAAAAGGGCCGCTACCGCCAGTTCCACCAGATCAACTGCGAGGCCCTGGGGAGCGATGCCCCGGAGCTGGACGCGGAAGTCATCCTGCTCCTCATGGAGATTCTTAAAAAGGTGCAGTTGGGGGCCTCCCGCCTCCTGGTCAATTCTTTGGGCTGCCCGGAGTGCCAGGCCCAGTTCAAGGCGGCCCTGGGCCAGTTCCTGATGAGCCGGGCAGGCCTGTGCGAGGACTGCCAGCGCCGCCGGGTCACCAACCCCTTACGGGTGCTGGATTGCAAGTCCGTGCATTGCAAGGAAATATTAAAGGACGCGCCGGTGCTCCGGGATTATCTCGACTCGGCTTGCGCCGGGCATTTCGCCCGGGTGTTGGAATTGCTCAGCCGTTTCGGCGTCACCTACGAAGAACAGCCCCGCCTGGTCCGGGGCCTGGATTATTACACCCGCACCGCCTTCGAAGTGGTGGCCGTGGGGCTGGGAGCCCAGGACGCGGTGGCCGGGGGCGGCCGCTACAACGGCCTGGCCAAGGAATTGGGGGGCCCGGACCTTCCGGCCATCGGCTTCGCCATCGGCGAGGACCGGCTCCTGGAGGTCCTGCCGGCGGATCTGAGTCAGGGTGACGGCAAGACGGTTTTTCTGGCCGCGTTGGGTCCCCAGGCCCGGGATCGGGCATTTTCACTGCTCCAGGCCCTGAGGCAGGAAGGCGTCGCCGCGGAGATGGATTTTGCCGACCGGTCGCTGAAGGCCCAGATGTCCCTGGCGGACCGCCTGGGCGCGGACTATACGGTCATCATAGGAGACCGCGAACTGGAGATTGGAAAGGCTCAGATGAGGCCAATGAAAGAGTTTTCTTATGAGAAAGGCAAGGAACCTAAATTAAAAGAATTACCTTCTGGCAAGATAGTCGAAAATCAAGAATCAGTCGGGTTTGAAGATTTAATCCCTTATCTTCTTCGGAAATGTAAGAATATTTAATATATTCGCAAAATTAATTGAGATGGGTAAAGGCCTTTAAGTCCCCCTTTGAAAAAGGGGGATTTAGGGGGATTTTCGGGCGCTGCTAAAATCCCCCCTTACCCCCCTTTATTAAAGGGGGGTAAATGATTAGGAATTATAAGAGTCATAGTCATTAGCAAGCGCAACCATAGCTCCCCTCCCCACCCCCTTTAGGGGTGGCGCCCAGGGTTTCGGAGAATAAGAGTTGTTCGAGTCATTAACAGGTCTAAAGCGCAGCCATTCCTGCGGGGAACTCAGGGCCCGGGACGCGGGCGCGGAAGTGGTCCTCATGGGCTGGGTGCAGCGCCGCCGGGACCACGGGGGCCTCATCTTCGTGGACCTGAGGGACCGGGAGGGCCTCACCCAGGTGGTCTTCAACCCGGAGGTCAACCCGGACGAACACAACAAGGCCGGGGTCCTCCGGGACGAGTGGGTCATCGCCATTCGGGGCGTGGTCAACCCCCGGCCCCCGGACATGGTCAACCCCCAGTTGGGGACCGGGGAGATCGAGGTCCTGGTGGAGGAGCTGCGTCTTCTCAACGCCTCCCGGACTCCGCCCTTCCAATTGGAAGACTACCGGGTGGATATCTCCGAGGCCCTGCGCCTCAAGTACCGTTATCTGGACCTCAGGCGGCCCAGTGTCATGAAGAACATCCTCTTCCGCCACCAGGCCGCGCAGGTGACCCGCAAATTTTTAAACCACCAGGGCTTCATCGAGGTGGAGACCCCCATCCTCACCAAGAGCACCCCGGAAGGGGCCCGGGACTATCTGGTCCCCAGCCGGGTGATGCAGGGGCATTTTTTCGCCCTGCCCCAGTCGCCCCAGCTCTTCAAGCAGTTGCTGATGATGTCCGGCCTGGACCGCTATTATCAGCTCTGCCGCTGCTTCCGGGATGAGGACCTCCGGGCCGACCGCCAGCCGGAGTTCACCCAGATCGACCTGGAGATGGCCTTCATCACCGAAGAGGATATCATGGGGGTGGTGGAAGGCCTGATGGCGGCCCTTTTCCAAGAGCTTAAGGGGGTGGCCCTGGAGCCGCCCTTCCCCCGCCTCACCTATCAGGAGTGCATGGACCGCTTTGGCCTGGACCGGCCCGACCCCAGATTCGGACTGGAATTAAAGGAGGTCACGGACCTGATCCGGGAGTCGGAGTTCCGCCAGTTCCGGCAGGTGGTGGACCAGGGGGGCATCGTCAAGGCCGTGAACGGCAATGGCCTGGCCAAGCTCTCCCGGAAGGAGCTGGACGATCTCACCGGCCTGGCCGGGGTTTACGGGGCCCGGGGCCTGGCCTGGGTGAAGATGCACGAGGATTGGCAGTCCCCCATAGCCAAGTTTTTCCCCCCGGGCTTGAAACAGGCTATCAATGAGCATCTCCAGGCCCGGGAAGGGGATATTTTGTTCTTCATCGCCGACATCCCCCAGGTGGCCAATACCGCGCTGGGGCAGCTCCGGGTCCACCTGGGACAACGGGAAGGCCTGATCCCGGAGGACACCTTCAGCATGGTCTGGGTCACCGATTTTCCCCTGCTGGAATACGACCGGGACGAGGGGCGTTTCGTGGCCGTGCATCATCCCTTTACCGCGCCAAAAGAAGAAGATATACCTTTATTGGCATCTCCGGAGACCCTGGGGCAGGTGCGGGCCCGGGCCTACGACCTGGTGCTCAACGGCCAGGAGATCGGCGGCGGCAGCATCCGCAACTGGCGCCGGGACTTGCAGGAAAAGCTCTTCCAGGTTTTGGGCCTGGCCCCGGCTGAGGCTGAAGAAAAGTTCGGCTTCTTACTGGAGGCCCTGGAATACGGCGCGCCCCCCCACGGCGGGGTGGCCTTCGGCTTTGACCGCCTGGCGGCCATCCTCTGCGGGGCGAAATCCATCCGGGAGGTCATCGCCTTCCCCAAGACCCAGAAGGCTGGTTGCCCGGTGACCCAGGCCCCGTCCAAGGTGGAGCCGGAGCAATTGTTGGAACTGGGATTAAGACTGGAAAAGTAAAAGCTGTCAGCTAGCAGCTTAAAACCTATCAGCAAAACCCTGTTGGTCTATTTGCCGCGTTATCTTGGATAACGCCATAGGCGTTAGAAAGGGGAAAGAAATTCCCCTCTTTTCTAAAGGGGGGCAGGGGGGATTAAATAAACGCCTGATAATCCCCCTAAATCCCCCTTTAGGAAAGGGGGACTTAAAACCACCGTTCTCAACATCTTACTAGTTGTGAGCATGTTTACAGGCAAAAAAAGATTTTGGAAAATTTTTATTCAGGCTAGGAAGGGTACAAAGGGGAATTGGCCTTTTATCATAAACAATTAAAAGCTGAAAGCTGAAAGCTGACCGCTGAAAGCTGAAAGCTGACAGGATGGCAGATTATGGCCCGCTGGAACAGAGAACGTCGTTTGTTGGATCATGAGCACTCGTCTTTCTGGCAGCACCGGCTCCAGGAGGTGGAAGAGCCCAATCTGATGCGGCAGATCTTCCCCTACACGGAGGTGGCCCGCATCGATTTTGATTACAAGTTCGTCATGCCCCAGCCCCCGGAGGAAATGGTGATCACCGACACCACCTTCCGGGACGGGCAGCAGGCCCGGCCCCCCTATTCGGTGCGGCAGATCGTGGAGATCTTCGATATGCTCCACAAGCTCTCCGGGCCCAAGGGCATCATCCGCCAGAGTGAGTTCTTCCTCTACAGCGCCAAGGACAAGGAAGCCGTGGAGCGCTGCCGGGAGCGGGGTTACCGCTATCCGGAGATCACCGGCTGGATCCGGGCTGTGGCTGCGGACCTGCAGTTGGTGAAAGATATGGGCCTCAAAGAGACCGGCATCCTCACTTCGGTTTCCGATTACCATATCTTCCTGAAACTCAAATGGAACCGGCGCAAGGCCATGGAGGACTACCTGGCCATCGTCAAGGCGGCCCTGGACCTGGGGATCGCGCCCCGCTGCCACTTCGAAGACGTGACCCGGGCGGATATTTACGGCTTTTGCATCCCCCTGGCCCTGGAGTTGATGCGGCTGCGGCAAGAGACCGGCATTGACATCAAGGTGCGCCTCTGCGACACCATGGGCTACGGCGTGCCTTATCCCGGCGCGGCCCCGCCCCGGAGCGTGCCCAAGCTGGTGCGGGCCATGATTGAAGACGGCGGCGTGCCCGGCCACCTCCTGGAATGGCACGGCCACAACGATTTCCACAAGGTCTTCGTCAATGGGGTCACCGCCTGGATCTACGGCTGCGCCGCGGTGAACGGCACGCTCCTGGGTTTCGGGGAGCGCACCGGCAACGCCCCCATCGAGGCCCTGATCATGGAGTACATCTCTTTGCGGGGCTCCATGGACGGCATCGACACCACGGTGATCACCGACATCGCCCATTACTTCGAGAAGGAGCTCCATTACCATATTCCCCCCAATTATCCCTTTGTGGGCAAAAACTTCAACGCCACCAGCGCCGGCATCCATGCGGACGGCCTGCTGAAAAACGAAGAGATTTACAACGCCTTTGACACCGCCCGCATCTTGAAAAGGCCGGTGACCATCACCATCACCGATAAATCCGGCAAGGCGGGCATCGTCCACTGGATCAACGCCCGGCTGACCCTGGAAGGGGATAACCAGGTGGATAAGGGCCATCCCGGGGTCTCCAAGATCCATAAGCGGATCATGGAGCAGTATGAAGCCGGGCGCTGCACTTCCATCTCCAACGAAGAAATGGAAAGCCTGGCCCGGAAATACCTGTCGGAACTCTTTGTCTCGGAATTTGACCAGCTCAAGGAGAAGGCCTACCAACTGGCCGCCCACCTGGCCGAGGATCTGGCGCAACGGGACGAGATCCGCACCATGGACCCGGCCCAGATGGAGCCGGTGCTACAAGAGGTCCTGGACCTCAACCCCTTTATCCAGTTCATGTACGTCACCAACCTGGAGGGCCGGAAGGTCACCCGGAATATCACCCATATCGTGGACCGGGCCAAATACGAGACCATGAAACCGGATGAGGACCTCGCCGACCGCAACTGGTTCATTGAACCCATCAAGTCGGGGAAGGTCTTCGTTTCGGATTTCTATACCTCCCGGTTCACCAATGCCCTGTGCATCACCGTGAGTGTGCCGGTGCGCAACGAAAACGACGAAATCCAGGGGGTCCTGGGGTTGGACATCCGCTTCCAGGATCTGGCCAAAATGGAACAGGACGGGGAGATTTAGGGAGTAAGCAGCAAGCGGCGATCTGTTAACTGTTAACAATAACTAGTTAATTATTAGCACTAATAGTTAACAGTTAACATAGTGACCCACTAGGTCTTGGATTACTGCTTATGGCTTGCTACTCCTGGCTCACGGGTGCCCAGGCCCCTCCCCCACCAGCAAAAGGCAACCTTATGGCAACAGAGATATTGGCGGCTGGCGTTTTAGGGTTGGTGGCCATCCTGGTCATGGGGGGATTGCTGGCCCTGAGCGCCACTCTGTTGCCCCGGATATTAAGGTATGGGGACACAGGGCCGGTGGCCCGCTGGAGCTTGGGGGAACCGGGGTCCTCAGGTCCCAACGCCCAGGCTCCTCCCCCAGGGGAGGAGCGGACGGCGCCCACCCTGCCGCCCCGGGAGCCCCTGGCCAGCAGGCTGGGAACTGCCCCGGAGGAACCCCTGCTGGCCGCGGCCATCGGCCTGGCCCTGACCTTATATCAACAGCAGCCGGTGCGCATCCTCGGGGTGCAGGCGGCGGGGGCCGGGGGTTCCCCCTGGGCCCTGTCCGGGCGCTGGCAAGCCATGCAAGCCCGCCTCAACCGGCAAAAGAGATGATATATGGGGCGTTATCAGCTGACCATCGGTGAGAAAAATTACGAGATCGAGGTGCTCTCCCTCAAGGGGGAGCAGGCCCGGGTGTTGGTCAATGGCCGCGCCTATGAGGTGAAGTTTCGGTCCCTGGCGCCGGGGAGCCCGCCAGCCGGGGCCCCGCCTGTTGCGGGCAGGCCGGTGGCCC
>JAGVAH010000007.1 GCA_020060385.1 Syntrophobacterales bacterium
CACCGTGCCGGAACTCTTTGAACCATCCGGCTCGCTGCCGGATAATATGAACGCTAACAAACAGTTATGCCTCGCTTTGGCTTAACCGGACAGAAATGATGCTATAATAATAATTTTTGGGGGGAGGGCCGGAGACCAGCGGCCTTTAGTCCCCCTCAAAATGCCTTTTCAAAACCCTAAGAAAGGAAAGGCCATGCTATCCATCTCGACGCGACCGGGACGATCTTTTATGGGGCGCCTGGCCAAAGGCGACGACCTGCTCCAGAGCCTGGAGAATTTCTGCCAGGAGCAGCAGATCACCCTGGGGGAGGTCCGGGCCCTGGGCGCGGTCACCCGGGCCCGGGTGGGCTATTATGACCAGGAAAAAAGAGAATATTACTTTCTGAAAATGGATCAACCCCTGGAGATCCTGGCCTTGGTGGGGAACATCTCGTTGAAGGAGGGCAAGCCCATGGTGCATGCCCACGTGACCCTGGGGGACACCGCGGGCCGGGCCTGGGGCGGCCATCTGGCCCCGGGCACCACGGTCTTTGCCTGTGAATTCACGGTGCAGGAATACCAGGCGGACCAGGCCCTGGCCCGGCAAGACGACCCGGCAACCGGGCTCCTGCTCTGGCCCACCTCCTAACCGGCAGAAGATTAACCAGCCCTGAGGGGGAACGACCATGGCAAAAAAAATAGAGAAAATCAAGGTGGATATGAACGCCAGCCGCCTCCAGGCAGATTTGGAGAAATACCGCCTCCAGGCCCTGGAAATGGGCGCCACCCAGGCCGCAGTCATCAAGGCTGAGGACATTCCCGTGGATGAGCGGGTGACCCTCAAGTGCCAGATTCCCCGCTGCTTCGGCTACGGCGCCGGGGCCCACTGCCCCCCCAACACCCTCAAGCCCGAAGAACTGCGGGAACTCCTGAAAAAGTTCTCCTCTGCCGTCTTCTTTATCAAAGAGGTGCCTCCCCAGGTGATCGTCAGGGACAAGGCCACCATCAAGGAGCGGGTGGCCGCGTACCAGGAAGTCTATAAGATCGTCAACGAGCTGGAGTCCATGGCCTTCTATGACGGCCATTACCTGGCCTTCGGCTTCGGCGCGGGCTCCTGCCGCCACACCTTCTGCGGCCAGATGGAGAACTGCCAGGCTATGGAAGGGAAACGCTGCCGCTTTTCCCTGCGCTCCCGGCCTTCCATGGAGGCGGTGGGCATTGACGTGTACCAGATGGCGGCCCGGCTGGGCTGGGACATCTATCCCATCGGCAGCGACGCCAGGCCGGAGGACATCCCCAAAGGGACCCTGGCCGGCCTGATTGTTGTGCAATAAGCCTTAGAGAGAAAATAGCAACCAGTATTCAGTGATCAGTGGCCAGAGAGAAAACTGATCACTGATCACTGATCACTGATCACTGATTACTGATCACTGTCCATGGCTGCCCTGTTTTACCGTCTCTCACCCCGGCTGGTGCTCTGTTTCCGGGGACTTCCTTATCAGCCCGGGCCACAGGAGCGCCTTCTGCGCCTCGCCTGCCGCGGGGCCTTTAATCCCACCCATCCCACCACCCGCCTCTGCCTGGACCTGCTCCGGGAGGCCCTGGCTACCAGCCCGGTACGGAGCCTCCTGGATTTGGGCTGCGGCACCGGCATCCTGGGTCTGGCGGCCGCGGCCCTGGGGGTCCCCAGGGTGGTGGCGGCGGACCTGGCCGGGGATGCGGCTCGACTCACCCAAGAGAACGCCCGGGCCAACGGCCTGGCCGCCAGCATCCTGGCGGTGCAGGGCTCCAGCGAATGTTTGCAAAAACCCTTCGACCTGGTGGCGGCCAACCTTCATATCGACGTGCAGCTGGCCAAAGTGGCGGAGCTGCACCGCCTGGCGGCTCCCGGCGGCCGCCTCCTCCTCTCGGGGTTCCGGGATAACCAGGAGGAGTTTTTGCGTACGCGATACCGGCAGCGGGGCTGGCGCCTGGCCCGCCGCCTGGTGCACGAATTCTCCCACCCGGAACTGCCCCGGGAGATGAGCTTCACCTGGGCCGCCTGGCTGCTGGCATGGGGTGAAGAAGCAAACCCCAGCACTGGCCAGCAGTCTTAGCCGCTGAATTCTGTAAAAAAGTATCCATTAATAATTGCGCCCGGTTCCCCAGTGTCTTAATTTACTTAATTACCGGGTTTAAGGTTATTGGGGGCTTATCAGGCTCCGTGGGCCCACCTTTCCCGTGGCGTTCATTATGGCGGTGGGCCAAGTGCAGTTGGAATTCTTAAATGCAGAACAACACTAGAACAAATCAATCATCTGCGGCAGTGCGAACCGCTAACCTTTATCTGGCCTGCGGCCTGCTCCTGGTCCTTATCTTCGCCTTTGATCTGGCCATCCCCTTAGGTGTGGCTGCCGGAGTTCCTTATATTGTCGCGGTGTTGCTCTCCCTTTGGTCTCCCCAAAGAAGCTTCACCTATGTGGTGGCAGTCCTGGCGTCCATATTGACCCTTATCGGCTTTTTTTATTCACCTCCCGGGGGGGAACTGTGGAAAGTCCTCTTTAATCGTGGCCTGGCCCTATTTGCCATCTGGGTCACCGCCTCCCTGGGCCTGCAAAGAAAAATAAGCGAAGAAAAGCGGGAAAAGGCGGTCAGGGAAAGGGAGAAGGCCCTGGAAGAGCTGAAAATCTTGCGGGGTTACCTGCCCATCTGTGCGGCCTGCAAGAAGATCAGAAATGATGCCGGCTACTGGACTCAAATAGAGGCGTATATCCGGGACCACTCGGAAGCAAATTTCACCCACAGCATTTGTCCGGAATGCTCTAAGAAGCTTTATCCGGAATTCTTCCATGAAGAAGAACCCCCCTCTGACCCTTGACCGCAGCCGGCGCCGGCAGGAGAGGGCCTCCTGATTAAGGGGCAAAGTAGCATGCGTCCGCCGCAGGTCCTCTGGATCGGGTTATTCCTGGTGGGGACGTTAATCACCCTGGCCGCCAAATATTACCCTTACTTCCCCGGAGACGTGGCCCTGGCCCGGGGGGTGCAGGCCCTCGTCCCGGGTGATCTCCATTGGGCGATGTTAGTCTCCCGGACTGGGGAATTCCCCTGGCTCCTCCTGGTCCTGGCCCTGGTCCTGGGCCTGTCCTGGGCCCTGGCCGGCTGGCGGGCCGCCGCGGCCGCCCTCCTCAGCCTGGGAGGGATGCTGGCCCTGGGCGGCTGGCTGGGCCCGGCCGTGGCCCGGCCCCGGCCCTCGGCGGAGCTGGTGCAGGTGTGGCGGCCCCTAACCGGCTTCAGTTTTCCCTCCCAAGCCGCGCTGCGGTTTGCCGCCACCTGGGGCTTTTTGGGAATCCTGGCCCTGGTGAAGAGTACCGGGGTCCGCCGCAGCGCCCTGGTGCTGGCCTGCGCCGCCTTGCTCATCCTCGGGGCCGCGGCCCGCATCGCCCTGGGCGCGCACTGGCCCAGCGACGTGCTCCTCTCCTACTACCTGGGCCTCCTCTGGGCCGCCCTCCTGGTGCGTCTGGCCGCGCGCCGATGATAGACTGGGGGAAGGGGCCAGGGACGTGACGTCCCTGCCCCTCCCCCCGGACCCCCCTCCCCCTCCCGTGTATAGACCGGGGACATAGGTAACAGTTGTTCGGAGACATGGGTAACAGTTTAAGATGGCAGATCGTTTACCAGGAGAACGATCATGCCGTGGCAAG
>JAGVAH010000136.1 GCA_020060385.1 Syntrophobacterales bacterium
AAGAAAAAAAATCGCCTCCGGGTGAAATTTTTTCGATGACACTTACTGGTCATCATATGCAAGTTCCTAACCGGACACTGCTGGGATTTAGGGGGATTTAAGGGAACTAATTAAAATCCCCCCCCCTTTTTCAAAGGGGGGAGTAAAACCATCATTTTTCTAGCTCATGGCCTTATGAATTGCATCACACCAGTCATAACTTTTATCATTTCTTGGATGGGGCCATCTCTTTCTGGAAAACCTATCTTTTTTATAATAGTCACCCCTTGGCCTTTAACCTACCCCTAAATTATAAAAGGATAGTGGCCATTGCGCACCTAACTTTGAACCTTGAACTTTGAACCTTTAGAGGTAGCTACGCGGTTCGCCAGGGACTGATTAAAGAATTGCACCCACTCCTTCCCAATACGCGTCCACGCGGGCCTGGATTTCCTGGAGGAGGGCGTCATGGCGCTGCGGATGAAAGAGGTGGGCGAAGCGTCCCTGGCGCTGCAGGTATTCCTCCACTGGCAGCCGGGGGTGGGGGATCTTGGTGTGGACCACCTGGCCGTCCACGTATTCCTTGAGGGGCCAGATGCCGGTCTTCACCGCCAGCCTACCGATCTCCACCGTGGCCTGGGGGTCGAAGTCCCAACCCGGGGGACAGGGGGCCAGGGTGAGGATCAGGCGAGGACCCTGAAGATTCTTGGCCTTCTCCATCTTCCGGGCCAGATCCAGGGGTTCGGCCCCCACCGCGGTGGCCGCATAGACCGGTTGATGCGCGGTCCAGATGGCGAAGAGGTCCTTTTTATAACCCAGGCAGCCCCTGGCTCCAAGGCTGGTGGCGGTGCGGGCCGCGTGGGGGGTGGCCTCCGAGTACTGCTGGCCGGTATTGCCGAAACCCTCGTTGTCGTAACAGAGATAGAGAAAATTGAGGCCCCGTTCCAGGGCGCTGGAGGTGGCGGAGAGCCCCATGCCGTAGGCGGAGCCGTCCCCGGTCAAAACCACCACCTCCAGGTCCTCTTCCGGCCCCATTCTGCCTTTCATCAGCAGCACGTCCAGGGCGTCCCTGACCCCCTGGGCCCCGGCCGGGGCCGAAGCCATGGCCGTATAGAGCCAGGAGCCCCGGAAAGGGGTGAAGGGATAGGTGGCCAGGAGCGTCAGGCAGCCCGCGGCATTGACGAACACGGTCTTGGTGCCCAGGAGGTCGTACACCTCATGGAGCACTTCCAACCCCCCGCACCCCGCGCACATGGGGGTGCCGGTGCCCAGGAGATGGGTGGAGGGAAGGGGTTTGGGACTTCGGAGCGTGGTCTCTTTCATATCTTTTCCCCTGTCAGTGCCGGTTCAACTATCCGCCAGGATGCGTACTTCCCTGGAAGTGAGACGGACATTAATGGAAAGGACCTTGGCGATGTTGACCACCAATTTCAAGGCCACTTCGGGTTCCTCCCGGGACAGGGCCATGAACTCCGGATAGGTCAGGATGAAGACTTGGGAGTCCTCTTCGGCCCAGACGTCCGCGGAACGGGGCTGGGCGTCCAGCAGGGCCATTTCCCCGAAGATTACCCCCGCCTCCAGGGTGAAGAGCCGCTTGGACTTCTGCCGGTGGGGCAGGGGAATGGTCACCGTCACCGAGCCTTTGGTGAGGATGAATAAGTCCCGGTTGGCCTCTCCCCGATGGATCAGGCGCTCCCCTTTGGGATAGGAACGCAAAATTAGCCTGCGTTTCAGGGACTCCAACTCCCGGGGAGTAAACCCTTGGGTAATCTCCATCCGCTCCAGGGGAATTTCCCCGGTGGTATCAGGAGCGGGCAGCAACTGCCCCAAAAGATCTTCTTCGGCCCATTCCAGGGCGGCATCGGTATCCGGAAAAAATTGCCCTTCCTGGAGCACCTTATTCAAATCCATGATCTCCATGAACTTCCAGAGGGACTGGTTGCCATGGAGATAGCTGATCAATAGGCGCTTCTCCCGGACCGCCGCGGTCTTGATCAGGTGCAGGAGGATATAGGCTCCGGTGCTGTCAATTTCATTCACCCGTTTCATATCCAAAATGGCGTAGTCAGCCGCACCCCAGGCACTCTCCACCTCCTTGGCGAGAATTTCGCCGGAGCCGAAAAATATGGGCCCTTGCAGCTCAAAGACCACAATCCTCCGGCCTTCCCGCCCCAGGATGGCGCTCTGGGCCTCAGGGCGCCTCTTTTTGGCGTGGATCTCGTCGCCGTAGTAGGTGCGCCGGAAAATGGACTTCCCCATCTTGCCGATAAACAGCAGGGAGGCAATGACGATGCCGATGCCCACCGCATCGATCAACTCAAAGGTGATGGTAATAACGGCGACGGTGGTGGAAATGCAGAGGTCAAAGAGAATGTCTTTTTCCTTTTGGAAGGGGATCTTACGGTGCTGCCGGATGGAGGCGGCCAGTTTCTTGACGATGTTGACGCTGCCTTTATCCACCATGGTGACGGCCACCGCCATGATCAGGCCGGCGATGACGGCCAGGGGGATTCTGCCCACCAGGGGGCCCAGCACCAGGATGACCAGGAGAATGATGACGCTGGACATCATCCCCGCCAGGGAGGTGCGGCCGCCGGCCCGGTAATTCACCAGGGTTCTGGGAACGCTGCCCGCACAGAAGATGGCGCCGAAAAACGAGGAGACGATATTGCCCAGGCCCTGGGCCCTGAGTTCCCGGTTGCTGCGGTGGCGGTAGCCGCTCACATGATCCGCGGCCACGCAAGTCAACAGGGACTCCAGGGAACCGAGCAATCCCAGGACCAGGCCGGGAATGACCAGGTAGGGCAGAAAGGCCCAGACCTGCTGCAGGTTCCAGGTCCGCAGCAGGTCCACATAGACCCTGGGTTCAGGGAACCTGGTGCTGATCTTGCCGATGAGGGGCCCCAGGTGGGAGTAGCCGGCCAGCGCGCCTAAAAGATAGTAAAATCCGGTGCCCACCAGCAAGGCCACAATGCTGGCGGGAATAATCTTGATCCAGCGGGGCGCCAGAAAGAAGGTCGCCAGGGTGGTCAGCCCCACCACGATGGTCAGGGGTTCAATTTGGGAAAGATGGTGGAACACGGCAATGAAGCCGGACTTGCCGGCGATGCCCAGCAGCGGCCCCAGTTGCTTCTGCACCAAGACAAAGGCAATGCCGTTGGTGAATCCGGCCACCACCGGAAAGGGCACATATTTGATGAGATTGCCGCAACGCAGCGTGCCCAGGCAAACCTGGAAAATGCCGCCGATGAGAATGGTGATGCAGACCAGGCCCACCAAGACCGCCACCCGGGGCCCCAGGGCTGGGGGAACCTGGGGGTTGGCCGCCAAGAGGGCCACCAGCGCGGCCAACACCAGGGTAGACGGGGCCTTGGGGCCGCTGATCTGGATGGGATTGCCCCCCAGCCAGGCGGCCACAAACCCGGCAAAGACCGCGGTATAAAGGCCCAGGAGTGCGCCGCTGGCTGCAAAACCAACCCCCAGGGGGGCAAAGACAATGATGCCGTAGCCGATGCATTGGGGGATGGTAATGGTGGCCGCGGTCAGGGCTCCGGAGAGGTCTCCTTTCAAGTTGGAAAAGTTCACCACGCTGTTGCCCCTCTCCCCGGCAGGACGGAGATCGATGCTCAGGAATGCTTGGGGGTGGCGGTCAAGACGTTAGCTTTGGTCTGTAGAATACGCCGATCTGGGAGAGGGTGTCAATAGTCAGGAGAATTCAAGGGATTGCCTTAACTTCTGCCCTTCTTCCCGGGAAGTTTCCCTGGCCGCCAAATTGTGCCCCCCAGGTCCCGGCCCCTAGCAGCCGGATGGGGGTGGGGCAGGCGCAGCCCCTTCTATTCTTTCTTCTCCACCAGCACCTGGTCTTCCAGGGCCATCTGGCGCCAGAGGGCACCCTTTTCCCGGCCGGGGACCCCGACGCTTTGGCCGGAGGCATAGATGGTCTCGTAATATTGGTATTGATCGGGCCGGCCATTCTCCGGGTTTTCCGGGTCCCCGGTGCGTACCTGGTATTTCTCCACCCGTTCCTTGATCCCCAGGAGTTGCCGCCGGGCCATAATGCTGTCCATCACTTGAAATACCCCCACGGCCAGCCGGGCCAGGGGCCCGCCCGCATCCCCCGACATGCGGATTACCAGACGGGAGCCCCGGTCTTGAGGAGTGACCAGGATGTCCACCACCATGCGGGCCTTCGACCCCAGAAAATGTTCCCCCCCCACCCACCAGACCAGTTCCCGGCCCGGCTCCAGATGACGGAGGTAACCGATGGCGGAGGCGTCCCCCAATTGCGGTGCCGGTATCCAGGAGACCAGGTGGAGCGCGGAGGCCTTGTTGCCGTTATCCAAGAAGTCGTAGCTGTACCAGCCCGCGCCCCGGCCCATCTGCGCCAGCCAGGGCCAGACCGCGTCCGGGGGCGGTGCCAGGGAAATGGCCCGGGTCATGGTCACCCGGGCCGGGGGACCGCCCTGCAGATAGGCGTCGCCGGTCATCGCCGCGGCGCACTCTGCCGCGGTCGCGCCCCAACGGGTGCCCCAGGAGATAAAGGCCCTGAAGAGAAACACGCTCACTAACATTAAAACCGCGGCAATAATGATGATATACAGGTTCATCTGTTCTCCTCCCCCCAACTTTTGCCTCTACGCTTGGGCAATTGCCTGCAATTTTCTGAACTCCATCGCATTCTTCCGGCGCCAGGTCCAGGCCCCCAGGCACCGCTCAGTCTCCAGGGCCGGGAGACCATGGGCCAGCCAATATTGACAGATCAAGGCTGGTACGTTAAAAACTTGCGGGGGCGATTCCTCTCACAGGCATGCCTGAATTGACCGAGGTGGTGGCCCCTGGGTCCCATCCTGCCGGCGGCTGCGCCCTGCCGGGGGGGAGAAAAGCCATGGAAACCTTCCGCCATAACCTTGCGCCCGGTGAAGTAAAGATCTTTTTGAAAACCGTGGGGGAACTGACGGAAAACCTCTTCATCCATTATTGCTTTAAAACCCCGGCCGCTTGCCCTCAATGCGGCCGCCCGGGGCTCTGCCGGGCCGCGGCGGTCAGTCTCTTGAGCAGCAGCTTTGACAAGGTAACCCACGAAATCAGCGTCTGCCTTAAATGCAGATACAAAGCTCTATCCACCGTTACGACCTGTGAGTCATTATAGCCGCCACCTTCCGGCCAACTGGCCGGGAATCCCCCGGTCCTCTCCCGCCAATCACTTTTCCTCCCCTGCCAACCTCCCCCTCTCCGCCTGGGCCAGGGCCTGTAACTTCCTGACCTCCCTCAACTCTTTCTCGGTGTAAAGGAGCCGCGGCCGCGGGGCCGCCGCTGCCACTATTTTGCACCCGGGCCCTAGAGGATCAGGGTTGGGGAGGGCCCACCCTCCCGGCGTTATCCATGATTTTCTGCCCGGTCACCCGGCCTTTCTCCACCGTGATCATCAGGTCTTTTTCATGGATGGGCTGGGGCATTCTGACTCTGAGGACCTTGGCCTGGGGGACCCGGAGCTGGCCCGTGAACCAGGTGGCGGGTATGGGGGCCTTTTGGCCCGGGAAAAGGGCCTCCAGGCCCACCTCCCCCTTCTCAGTCCAGGCCCGGATGGCCTTTAAGTAGAGAACGCCCCCCTTAATTTCCCAGGTGGCTCTGTAGCCCCGCCAGGTAGCGGTATTGGGCCACCGGAACTGGGGGCGGGGGTGGCCGTCGCGGTAATACTGCTCCAGGGGGAGACTGTAGAGAGAATGTTTCTGGCCCTCGATGATGATGGAGTCCGGTATCTGGACGGTGGCCAGGGCCGCCTGGGGCACCAGGAAAGCCAGCACTACGAAGGCCGCGAGCAAGGCTCTCATCTTTGCCTCCTTTTAAACTGCCAGGGAATCATTGCTCCGTGTCCCCGATTTCATCTTGTTTTGTCCTCAAGCCCCAATCTCCCCCTCTCCACCTGGGCGATAGCCTGTAACTTCCTGACCTCCCTCAATTCCTCCTCCGTGTAAAGGAGCCGGGGGGGCGGGGCCTGGCCGCTCTCTGCGGCCTGGCGGGTGATGGCAGCCATCTCATAAAACTCCTCCGGCGCCAGGTCCCGGCCCCCCAGGCCGCCGATAAAGCTGGTGAGGACCGGCGCATCTTTCTGGCCATAGAGGGCCGAGGCCAGTTCCGTAAAGAGCACCCCGCCCTTGCCCAGGGAGATATTCTGGTCAATGACTGCCGCTCCTTTTTTGCCCAGGAGAGCCTCCCGGAGCCGGGCCTCCGGAAAGGGCCTGAGAAGCCGGGGCCGCACCAGGCCGATTTTTACGCCCGCGTCCCTAAGGCGGTCCACCGCGTCCTTGGCCTTGAGGGCAAAGGAACCGATCATGACGAAGACGAACTCGGCGTCCTCAGTACGAAAAACCTCCACTGCCTCGTGGCGCCGCCCGCAGGTCCGGGCGAACTCATCGGCCACCTCGTCATAGACCATGAGGCCGTTTAAAGAGGCCAGGTGCATCTCGTAGCGAAAATAGGAATAGGGGCTGCCCCCCAGGACCACCACCGCCTGGCTCACCGGCGCGCTGGCCCGGAATTTTTGCATTCCGGATTCAAAAGTACCTACAAAGCCCCGGGCCTTATCCCCGTTGGGAATCTCCACCGGCTCCCGGGTGAAGGAGAGATAAAACCCGTCCATATTGACGATCACCGGCAGGCGCACCCTTTGGTCTTCCGCCAGGCGGAAGGCCAACAGCACGCTGTCCAGCACCTCCTGGCAGGTGGCGCAGTGGATCTGCAGGAAGCCGGAGTCCCGGGCCGCCAGGATGTCGTTGTGGTCGGGCTCCAGGGTGATGGGCGCGGACAGCCCCCGGGAGACGTTCACCAGCACAAAGGGGGCGCGCCAGCCCGCCACGGTATAGAGCATCTCCATGGCGTACAACAGGCCCTGGCTGGAAGTGGCGGTGAAGACCCGGACCCCGGTGGCGGCCGCGGCTCCCGCGGCCGTGGCCATGGAGTGTTCGGACTCCAGGGTCACCAGACGGCAGTCCAGTTCCCCGGTGTCCGTCCAGTGGGCCAGGGTTTCGATAATCTCCGTCTGGGGGGTGATGGGGAAGGCCGGCACATAGTCTACCCCGGCCAGCCGGGCCCCCCAGGCCGCCGCGGCGTTGCCGGTCAAAAGCCTCCGGGTCATGGTTCGATCTCCTGAGTGGTGGTTGGGGGGAGGGCTGGGGGCCAGCATTAAGTAATCAGTGATCAGTAATCAGTTTTTCTCACTGATCACTGGCTACTGATCACTGATCACTTTCTATGCGGCACTTAGTCCCCTCCCCCAACAACTTCATCTCCTGCCGCCTCCTCCTCCGGGACCGCCCGGATGGCATGGGCGGGGCAGGAGGTCATACAGATGAGGCAGCCCTTGCAGTGTTCGTAGTCGATCTGCGGGTAGCCTTCTGCATTGACGGTGATGGTGCTGTCCGGGCACAAGGTGCTGCAGATCCAGGCGCAGCGATGGCAGCGGTCATGGTCGATCACCGGCCGCACGGTGCGCCACAGGCCCGTGGGCACCTGGGCGCTGCTGGCCGGGGTGAAAATGTCCGGCGCGGCCAGGTTGGCCCCGTCAAAGGGGAGGTCGATCCAGTGGGGTTTATCGTAAGTTGCGGCGGAGGGCTCGGGGACTTCGGTCACGCAGCCGGCGTTCTCCTCCATCAAATCATAGGCCCCCAGGGCTGCGTCCAAATCCCTGGCCACCACAGCTTCCCCCAGATGGGCCAGTTCCTCCCGGATGGCCTGGGCCAGGCAGTCCCGGGGGATCACCCCCACCAGCCGGGCCGCGGCCCCGGCGCAGGCCGCGCCGATGAAGCGCAATTCGTGGGGATCGGTTAAGGCTGCGGCCCGGGGCAGGGTGAGCACCGGCCCCGCCAGGTTCAGCCTCTCCCGCCAGACTGCGTTTTTTTCCCTACTGCTAATGAGGAGCACGGTCCGGGGGGTGATCCCCGCCAATACCCCGGCTGCGGGAATGGACACCAGGGTCTCGTCCGCGACGATGACCAGGTCCGGCCGGCGGATAATCCCCCGTTCATTGATGGGGGTCCGGGAGGCCCGGACATAGGCGAAGATGGGCGCGCCCCGGCGTTCCGCGCCATAACGGGGGGCATCCTGAACTTCAAAACCCGCGAGGAAAAAGGCCGTGCCCAAAAGGCGGCTGGCGGTCTTCATGCCCTGGCCGCCCCGGCCGTGGAAACGGAGGCGATACATGGCGCACCTCCTGATGGTGTCGGCAAATAATCCTTGGGGGCGGGGGCCAGGGACCAGAGGCCCCTGGCCCCGCCCCCAACCCCTCATAGGATTTTGGAAAAGGAATTAGGAGCAATACGGTTCACTTAAGCGTTAAAGGAATCGGTGGGCAGTGCCCACCCTACGTTATGTTATTCTGAACGGAGCGCCGCGGAGTAAAGAATCTCTGCTTTCCCAAGAAGTTAGAGATTCTTCGGTCGCCTCCGGCTCCCTCAGAATGACAAGGAAAATGATTTCCTTTCATCTCCACAAGATTAAGTGAACAACATTATAATTAGAAGAGAAGGCAGAGAACCACAACATCATGAGCCCTCCACTATTCTCTCTCTAGATATTAAAAAATCCCCCAGCGCCTCGTGGTCATGGCCTTCTTCACCCTTTGCACCGCCAGGTTCAGGGCGGCATCCCGGGGCAGGATCTTTTTGGCCTTTGCCTCTTCCAGCACTACTTTCGTATTATAACGCACTTTCTCTTCAATGGTTTCAAAGACCGCGGCCTGGTTTGCGCCTTGGTATTCCATGGCTGCGCAGATCACTCCCCCCGAATTGGCAATAAAATCCGGGACACAGATAACCCCCTGGTCATGGAGGTATTTCTCGGCTCCGTAGGTCATGGGGATGTTGGCACCCTGCACCACCAGCCGGGCCTGGAGGCGATGCGCGTTCTCCTCGGTCAACACATCCGGGCGGGCCGCGGGAATCCAGATGTCACAAGGGAAATCTATTACTTTTTCCCGGTCACACTTCTCGCCCCTGGGGTAATCGGCCACGCTTTGACCGGCTTTTTTTAATTTGATGAGTTTCTCCACTTCCAGGCCTTCCGGGTGGTAGACCGCGCCCCGGGAATCCGCGGCCCCCACCAGGACGGCTCCCTTCTTCGTCAGAAAGCGGGCGGCATGGAGCCCCACCGCGCCGAAGCCCTGAATCACCAGGAGCGCATTCTTCAGCTTGAAACCGCAGAAAGGGAGCGCAGCTTCGGTGGCATGACGCAGCCCCCAGCCGGTGGCCCCGATTTCATCCAGAGGGATGCCCCCCACTTCCGGGGGCAGTCCCGCAGCCCGGCCGATTTCATCTTTGATCCAGGACATGCACATCTCGTCCGTGCCCATGTCCGGTCCGAAAATGTATTGGCGCTCATCCCGCAACGAGCAGGCCAGGGCCCGAATCAGGCGCTCCTTCTCCGGCGGGGGCAGCGCCGGGTCGCCCCAGAGAACTACCTTGGCCCCCCCGTGGGGCAAACCGGCAGCCGCATTCTTCAAGGTCATGGCCCGGGCCAGACGGACGCACTCCTCCGTGGTGACGTCCGGGGCCAGGCGCACCCCGCCGATGGCCGGCCCCGCAGCCACGTTGTCCACCACCAGCACTGCTTTCAGATTGACGGAGGGTTGATAGACATGCACAATTTTCGCGGGTCCCAAGTCATCAGCAAAATCAAAAAGATCAGCCATGCGCGCCCCCTCATTCCCTTGACCAGTCAATTATAGGGGATTTAAGAAATAATGACGAGGACCGATTAAAAGCAGGGAGGATTTTCTGCCTGTAACCCGGCCGGTCTTGCCCGCGCCCCCAAATTCTGGCGGGGTTCAATTGACTTTGAGGCCAGGACACACTAACATTCCATCAAGTTAACAGATGTTAAGGATAAGCTGTCCCGGCCTCCCGGCGGGCCCCGGATCCTCAGGGGCTGCCTAAGGGCCGGAGATGGCAAGAATATCCCGACAGGAGAGGTGCCTGATGATACCAAGGGAAAGAGTGGGATGGATAGTGGCCGCGTTGGTTGCAGTCCTGGTCCTGGCCCTGGCCGGATGCGCGGTGGTCAAGGAGGTCCAGAAGAACGAGGCCGCGGATAAGGAACAGTTGCTGGCCGCCGCCGGCTTTAGGGTGAAGCTGGCCGACACCCCCCAGAAGCTGGCCCATTTGCAGACCCTGACCCAACGGAAGCTGATCAGCCACGAACGTCAGGGCAAGGTTTATTATGTTTACGCCGACGCCCTGAACTGCAAATGCCTCTACGTGGGCGACGAGGCGGCCTATCAACGCTTCCAGCAGATGCAGGTGGAGCGGCAAATTGCGGCCCAGCAGCGGATGGCCGCGGAGATGAACTATGACGCGGCCATGAATTGGGATATGTATGGGCCGTGGGACCCCTGGTGGTAAGGGAAGTTCAAGGTTCCAGGTTCAAAGTTCAAAGTTAATTAAGGGTGCCTAATAGACGAAAATAGCGGGCAGGGAACCTATACCATTTATGGGTAGGCTCCAGGCCCGCGCCTGACAGGCAACTAAGCGCGTAGAGGGAATCATTATGACCGCTCCTGGGGAAGTCACCGAAGTGAAAACCCTGTTTCCGGATCTGCAAGAGATCTCCCAGCACTGGAAATGGTTTTTGGGGTTGGGCATGGTCTCCATTATCCTCGGCACCTTCGCCCTGGGCTCCTCGGTCTTGGTGACCTGGGCCTCGGTGGTTCTCTTCGGTTGGATCCTGCTGCTGATGGGGGGCATCGAAATCGGGCACTCCTTCTGGCAGCGGCAGTGGGGCGGCTTCTTTCTGCACCTGGTGAACGGTATCCTCTCCATTGTCGTGGGTTTCCTGATGGTGGTCAACCCCGGGGCCAGCGCCCTGGTCTTGACCCTCCTCATGGCCATGTTCTTTATGGTGGGGGGCATCTTCCGGATGGTCACCGCCCTGATGATGCGCTTCCCCAGTTGGGGCTGGCGCCTGGTGAACGGCATCGTCACCCTGGTGCTGGGCATTCTCATCTGGAACCGCTGGCCCGTATCCGGCTTATGGGTCATCGGCCTCTTTGTGGGCATCGACCTGATCTTTGCCGGCTGGTCCGCGGTGATGCTGGCCCTGGCCGCCCGGAACCTGCCGGCCAAAACCGTT
Source organism: Syntrophobacterales bacterium (assembly GCA_020060385.1). GTDB lineage: Bacteria > Desulfobacterota > Desulfobaccia > Desulfobaccales > 0-14-0-80-60-11 > SURF-52. Next base: position 11,101 of record JAGVAH010000136.1, read on the forward strand.
TGACCTGGGGTACCCAGTTTTAATCTAATGGTGGCCCAGGCTTTCCAGCCTGGGCCCACCCTGGTTAGATACTGCCGCCGCTCAGGCGTTGACATCCTCCCAGCGCTTGGCCAGTTGGATGAAGACAAACATCACGGCCGCGGCCAGAATCCCGGCAATGGCAAAGGGCGTCCAGACCCAGCTGGGATCGTACTTCTCCCACAGAAGCCGGGTCACCTGGGCCGGGGTCTGCCCCAGCATCTCCGTCAACTTGGCAAAGGCCTGGGACCGGTGGGGCAGGTCATGGACGCCCAGCACTTCGGACATATACCGCAGGGCCAGATTCGCCTTTTCTCCGGATTTTTCATAGATCTTCCCTCCCAGAAAAGACCCGTAACCCCAGCCAATGGCATAAGGGATGCTGGAGTAGCCCATGTACAGGGCCTTCTTGTCCGCAGGGGCAATCACCGCCAGGTACTCCCGCATCTTGGGGGAACACATCATCTCCCCGGCGGTGAAGCCGACGATGCCCCCCAGGAGGACGTAGATGGACATGCTGGAGCCCACCACGTAAAGACCCAGGCTCACAAAGATAAAGCCGAAAAAGATGGAGGTGAGCCGGCGCATCACCCGGTTGAAATACCAGGAGAGAGGGGCCACCAGGAGAATAACCAGAAACGGGTTGAGATTGATCACCCACTCCTGGGCGATCTGGGGGCCCCGGGAGAGATTCCGGGAGAGCATGAACTCCGGCAGGTGCCGGGCCAGGGAGCTGCTGTCCACCCAATCCACGATGAAATTGGGGAGCATGTCCCAGAGCTGCTCGAAGACCGCCCAGAACACGGAAATAATGATAATAAAGGCCAGCAGCCGGGGATTGAGGATCTCCCGGCCCGTGTCCACCAACACCTGCCAGACGCCGGCGGCTCTATCGGCCCCGGAATCCACTTCCTTATAGGTAAAGAGCCAGAGCAGATTCAGGTTGACCAGGAGCGCGCAGCCATAGAAGACCATGGGCCAGGAGTAGCCATAGAGGAAATGGGCCAGGGGCGGGCCCAGGAAGGCGCCCACATTGATGACCATGTAGAAGAAACCCCAGCCCACCCCAGAGGTCTCGGGGGTGAGGGTCTTGACAAAGGTGCCCTGAATGGGCGGCTTGAAGACCGCGGTGCCCGCGGCCAGGAGCAGGCAACCCCCGAGAAACGGCCAAAAGGTCCGCTGGGTGGCCATCGTCAGGTAGCCCAGGCTTTTCAAGATGATGGCCACCACGATCTGTTTCTTGTAACCGTAGCGGTCTGCGAAGCCGCCGCTGAGGATGGGCAGGGTGGACTGCACCAGGGCCCACCAGAGGAAGATGAACCCTTTGTCGCTCTGGCTGAAGTGCAGGCCGCCGATCTCGTCGGCCTGGGCGATATAGATGGGAATGACCACGCGCACGCCGTAATAGGCGAGGCGTTCGATGGTCTCCATGATGTTGACCACCCAAAAAGGCCAGGTCAGGCTCCGGGTCTCCGCCCAGAACGAGGTTTTCCGCAATTTGTCGGTCCCCCATCGCCGGTAATTTGTATTGAAATTTATTCTATATCTTTTAAAATGCCAATCAGGGATTAAGGTTGCCAATTTTTCTGGCGCAGGAGGTGGCCATGGACACTAATCAGAGACCCGGAGCGCAGACCCACCCCCACGAAAACCGTATCTTTGCGGTTCAATTTTTGGAAAAGGGCCCGGAGCTTAAGGTCCCCGGCGGACATTACGACCCCATCCAACAGGTATATATCCGGGACTCGGACGGCAAGCCAGCTTTTGTGGACGAGTTCCTGTGCACCTCCAAGGGCAATGAAATCACCACCCATCATAGCACAAATGTCAGCGGAGCCACCTGCAGCGATCCCGACAACGGCTGAGATTCCGGAGCCAGAGGTGGATGGGCGGCAAGGCCTGATTGCCTGAAATGTTAGGCGATAAACTGCAGCCTGCCACCGGCACTAGTTGCGAGCCCCCTGACCTGAGGGCAAAATCAGGATTGCTGCGGCGGTGTTTACTACGCTCCCCGTGGCAGTTAGCAGGCAATCTCACGCTCTTATCCCTCAGCGCGGCTTTGGGGATCGGGGCGTTATTGCTTTTTGCCCCTCTCTTTGACCGGGGCATCCTTCCGGAAAAATTTTCTCTGGCTGCCGCCATCCTCCTTGTGCAGCTCGCCGGTTTTCTGGCCGGGGGCGCCCTGGCGGCCGCGGCCTTCCACCTCCTTTCCTCTGACGGCGCAAATTTGGCCGCGGCCTTAACCCTGCCCACCTACGAGCCTCTGCCGAGGCAGGCGGGGGTGGGTATATTTTTCAGGCCGCCAGTTTTGGCAATCCCCCGAAGGGCTGGCACACCTGCCGTAAGGAACATTGGCGCCTTTCTGGGGCCGCGGCTGTCATCCCTGAAAGCTCCAGCTAAAAGAATAGTTTCCGGGTTTTTTGGTAAAAGATATATTTACTGGCAAATATTGATATGTAACCTGTGAGCGAGTGGTGAGCTTATGCATCAGCATTTGTCTTGCCTGTTGGTCTCTTCCCAGCCTGGCGACCGGGTCCTGGTGGAGGAGGCCTTGGGCCAAGGAAACAACCATCTCCGGATCCAGCAGACGACTGATGAGCTTTCCTGGAAACAGGCCCTGGAGGCCGGGGACTTTAACCTGGGCATCATTGCCGAGGCCTTGCCCTGGGCGGATACCCCCGCAGTGGCCCAAGGCCTGAAGAGCCGGTGCCCGGAGTGCCCGGTGGTCATGTTGGCTGCCCCGGAAAGGGAAAAGGCTGCCTGGGAGGCGCTCCGTTGCGGCGTGGACGACTACGTCCTGACCTCTCCCGAGGAAATTCGGCGACTGCCCGCGGTGGTCCAGGCCGCCAAGCACCGGGTCCGGCGGCCGGCCGGAGAATCTCTGGGGAGCGAAGGTGCAGACCTGCACACACTCTTGGACGCCATCCCCCTGGGTATCCTGGTGCACGATCCGGAAAGCGGACGCATCCTGGATGGCAATCAGGAGGCCTGTAAAGCGCTGGGCTTTACCCGGGAGGAATTGAGCGGTCTGGACCTGGGAGCCATCACCCTGGGTCAGCCCCCCTATACTCAAAATGAGGCCCTGAACATCATCCGCAAAACCATCCAGGAAGGGCCCCAAACCGTGGAATGGTTGGGCCGGGACCTGAACCGCAGGCCCTTTTGGGTGGAGGTTACTCTCAAATGCCTGCGCCTTGACGGCCAGCCGCGAGTGCTGTCTTTCGCCCGTAATATCACCGCTACCAAGCGAGCCCGGGAGGCCCTGCTGGAAGCGGAAGGCCGTTATGAAACCCTCCTGGACAGCGCCGGGGACGCCATCTTTATCCATGACACCGGGGGGCGGCTGCTGCAGGTGAATGACGCGGCCTGCCGGCTTTTGGGATATTCCCGGGTAGAACTGCAGCAGATGACCCTGCAGGATATCGACGCCCCGGACCACCCCTCGCTAACCAAAAAGATCCGGGAGTCCCGCCACCGGGGCCACGTGTTCGTGGAGACCGCACTCCGGCGCCGGGACGGCACCGGCGTCCCCGTGGAGTTGAGCAGCCGCCTGGTGGAGTACGCCGGCCTGCCCGTAGCCTTCAATATCGCCCGGGATATGACGGAGAGAAAGGAGGCGGAAGAAAAATTACGGCAATCGGAAGTCCTCTACCGCAGCATCTTTGAAAACACGGGCACCGCCACCTGTATTTCTGACGAAAATACTATTTTACGACTGGTGAATGAGGAATGCATCAAACTTACCGGCTATAGCCGGGAGGAATTGGAGGGCAAGAAAAGCTGGACCGAATTCATCGTCCCCGAGGACCTGGAGAGGCTCAAGGAATACCATCGTCTGCGCCGCCTGGAGCCCGGGGCGGCGCCGCAAAGCTATACGCTCCGCTGGCTAGACCGGCAGGGAACCATCAGAGATATGCTGGTCAATATTACCTTGATTCCGGGCACGACGAACACCTTGGCCTCTTTGGTGGATCTGACCCCGCAGCAACAGGCGGAGCAGGCCCTCCGGGAAAGTGAGGAGCGCTACCGCCTCCTGGTGGAGACCATGAACGACGGCCTGGGCATGCAGGATGAAAACGGTCTGCTCAGGTTCGCCAATCAGAGAGTCTGTGAAATGCTGGGCTATGCCAAGGAGGAACTCCTCGATCGGCCCGTGCGCACTTTCATGGATCCGGCCAACCAGCAAGTTTTAGCGGCACAGATCGAACGGCGCCGCCGGGGAGAACGCCAAACCTACGAACTCACCTGGACGCGGAAAGACGGCACCCCGGTCATTACCAGCATTTCCCCAGTCCCCATTTTCGACGCCGGGGGCAAATATCAAGGCAGTTTTGCGGTAATCACCGACATCACCGCGCAGCGGCAGGCAGAAAAGGCACTGGAGGAATCGGAGGAAAAATACCGGGCCATTTTCGAAAACACCGGCACCGCCACCGCCATTGCCGAAGAAGACCACGCCATTTCCCTGGCCAATGCTGAATTTGTCAAACTATCCGGTTATTCCCGGGAGGAACTGGAAGGTAAGATAAACTGGACCGAATTTTTCCGGGACGACGACTTGGCCAAGATGCAGGAATATCACCGGCTGCGGCGTGTGGATTCCCGGCAGGCTCCCAGGAATTACGAGGCTCGCTTTATCGATCGCCAGGGGGCCGCCAAAGACGTGCTGATGACGGTGTCCATGATTCCAGGGACCCTTAAAAGTGTGGCTTCCATCTTGGATATCACCGCCCGCAAGGAAGCGGAGCGGGAACTGGAATATGAAAGGAAAAAATTTCAGACCCTGACCGAAGATTCACCCTTCGCCCTGCTGATGATCGATAAAGACGGGGCTTTCAAGTATGTGAATCCCAAGTTCATCGAACTGTTCGGCTATACCCTGGCAGATGTCCCCGATGGCCGGACCTGGTTCCGGAAGGCTTACCCGGACCCGGCTTACCGGCAGCAGGTAATTGCCTCCTGGATTGATGACCTGAAACGGGCCAAACCCGGGGAGAAAAGGCCCCGGACCTATACGGTCGTCTGCCAAGACGGTACGGAAAAGATCATCAGTTTTGTCCCCCTGCAATTGGAAAACGGCGACAACTTGATGACCTGCGAGGACGTCACGGAGCGGTATCTGGCCGTGGAAGCGGTGAAACAGAGTGAACAACGTTTCCGCCTGCTCATGGAAAACTCCATGGTGCACCTGGCGGTTATCGATCCCCAAGGCACGGTTCTCTATGAAAACCCCACCATGGAAAGACTCCTGGGATATGAGATCGGGGAGCTTAAGGGCACTAACGCATTTGAATTTCTCCATCCCGAGGATCTCCCCCGGGGCCTGGAGGTCATGAGGCAACTGTTGGCGTTTCCGGATAAGGTGGTGGCCGCGGAAGTGCGCTATCGCCATAAAGACGGGTCCTGGCGCATCATGGAAGTAAAAGCCAAAAACCTTCTGGATGAGCCGGTAATACGGGGCATCGTGGTTAATACCCAGGATATCACGGAGCGGAAACTGGCCGAAGAGGCGGTGAGGCAAAGCGAGCAGCGCTTCCGCCTACTCATGGAAAACTCCATGGTGCACCTGGCGATTTTCGATGCCCAAGGTACGGTTCTCTACGAAAATCCCACCATGGAAAGACTTTTGGGATATGAGATCGGCGAGCTGGACGGCAAAAACGGTTTTGCATTAATCCATCCCGAGGATCTGCCCCGGGCCTGGGAAGTTATGAGGCAACTTTTGGAGTCTCCGGGCAAGGTGTTTTCCACGGAAGTGCGCTATCGCCATAAAGACGGGTCCTGGCGCATATTGGAAGTTAAAGTCAAAAACCTCCTTAACGAACCGCTAATCCGGGGGGTTGTGGCTAATACCCAGGACATCACGGAACGCAAGGAGGCCGAGGAGGCGGTGAGGCAAAGCGAGCAACGTTTCCGCCTCCTCATGGAAAACTCCATGGTGCATCTGGCGATCATCGATGCCCAAGGCACAGTTATCTATGAAAACCCCAGCATGGAAAGCCCCCTGGGATATGAAAGCGGCGAATTTGAGGGTAAGAACAGATTAGATCTTATGCATCCCGAAGATCTCCCCCGGGCCTTGGAGGTTTTGAGGCAAATGTTGGGGGCTCCGGGGCAGGTTTTTACCGAGGAAGTGCGCTACCGCCATAAAGACGGTTCCTGGCGCTGGCTGGAAGTAAAAGGCAAAAACCTCCTGGATGAGTCGCTAATCCGGGGAATTGTAACTAATATCCAGGATATCACGCAACGGAAAGAAATGCTGGCGGCCCTGCGGCAGAGCGAGGAGCGTTACCGCGCCATTGTCGAGGATCAGACGGAATTGGTGAGCCGTTTTCTGGCGGACGGCACCTTGACCTTTGTCAACGAGACCCTTTGCCGCTGTTATGGCAAGACCCGGGAGGAGTTGATCGGCGGCAATTTCTATCCCTATCTGCCCGAAGATGAGCAAGCGGTGATCCGCAACAAGATTGCCGCCCTCAACCTGGATAATCCCATTGCCACCCACGAACACCAGGTCTTAGCGGCCGATGGCCGCATGATCTGGCTCCAATTGACCAAACGGGCCATCTTTGATGACCAGGGGCGGATCGTGGAGTATCAGGGGGTGGGCCGGGATATCACCGAGCGGAAACGGGCCGAGGAGGCTTTGCGGGAGAGTGAAAGGCTCCACGCCAGCATCCTGGACACCATGCCGGACCTGGTCTACGAATTAACCTTGGACGGGCAGTTGATTTATGCCAACCGGACCACTTCCCAGGCCTTGGGCTATGCCCCGGAGGAGCTACTTAAGCTCAAACTGGAGGACCTGGTGGATGCAGAGGGCCTGGCGCACGCGCAACGGGTGATTGAGGAAATGATAGCCAGCCGGCAGCCCTCCCGGCCAGAATACTACCAGCTGCGCACAGCTCAGGGGGGCTATATTCCCATAGAAACCAGCGCCATTATGGTGGAAAGGAGCAACCATCCCCCCACCCTTGTGGGCGTAGCCCGGGATATCACCGCGCGCTTGCAGGCCGAACAGGCGCTGCGGCAGTCGGAAGCGGAAAAATCCCTGATCCTCAGCAATATGTCAGATAGTTTGGTCTATTATGACCGTGCTCATCGCATCCTTTGGGCCAACAAGGCTATGTCCGATTTTGTGGGCCAGACCTCGGAAGAGATGATGGGCCGCTTCTGTTATGAGACCCTGTACCAACGTCACTCCCCCTGTCCGGATTGTCCGGTTATAACGGCGATGCAAGCCGGCCAAGCCGCAGAAGTAGAGGTGATCAAATCTGACGGCCGGATCCTGTTCTATCGGTCCTCCCCGGTGAAGGATGAAAATGGCGAGATTCAGGGAAATGTTCTGCTGGTGCGGGATATTACCGCCCGCAAGAAAGCGGAAGAAGCCATCAAAGACTCGGAAGAGAAGATGCGGCTGGTCATTGAATCCTCGCCGGTGGGGATCAGGATTACCCAGCAGGGGCGCCATATTTACGTCAATCCGGCCCTGATGAGCATGTTCGGCTATGGGGACCCCGGGGAGATCGTGGGTTTGCCCGTGAGTCTGCTCTTCGCCTCGGACACCTCGACAATAGCGCCACTTATTAATGTCAGCCCCGGGGTCAAGCCCGGCCCTTCCTCTTACGAAGCCCAGGGACTGAAGAAGGATGGCGCCCGGATCGAGGTGCAGGTCTGGCAGACCGAGATCGATTACCACGGCGAGCCGGCGATCCTGGATTTTGTCCTGGATATCAGCGAAGCCAAGGACCTGCGCAGCCAGTTGCTCCAGGCCCAGAAAATGGAGGCCGTCGGCACCCTGGCCGGTGGAATCGCCCATGATTTCAATAATATCCTTTTCCCCATCCTGGTCAACGCCGAGATGATCCTGGAGAGCCTGGCTCCCCACAGCGTTTTGCGGCAACGCATGGAGCGGGTCTTTAAGGCCTGCGAGCGGGCCATCGACCTGGTGAAACAGATCTTGGCTTTCAGCCGCCAAGAGGAACGGGAACTGTCACTGGTGCATCTCACTCCCATCATCGATGATTCCTTGAGATTGCTGCGGGCCTCCTTGCCGGCCACCATCGAGATGCGCCAGCATTTGGACGGCGCAGCGGATACGGTGCTGGGCGATCCCACCCAGATCCAGCAGGTGCTGATCAATCTGTACACCAATGCGGCCCATACCCTGCGGGACCGGGGCGGGGTGATCGATATCAGCCTGCGGGAGTTGGATGAGGAGCAGGCCCGGGGGGTGGTGCCCCCAAGTCTGGCCCCTGGCCCTTACCTGCAACTGACGGTCAAGGATAATGGCGGCGGCATGGATGCCGATACTAGGGAAAGGATCTTCGATCCTTACTTTACAACCAAGAAACCCGGAGAAGGCACCGGGTTAGGACTGGCCGTAGTCCATGGTATAATAAAAAGACATGGGGGGGCCATTTCCGTGGAATCGGAGTTGGAAAAGGGAAGCTCCTTCCATATCTTTCTCCCCCGGCGGGATGGGGAAACCACGCCGGAAACTGAGGATCCCATCACCCTGCCCCTGGGCCGGGAACGGATCCTGCTGGTGGACGACGAAGGGGAAATAGTGTCGACCTTAAAGACTATGCTGGAAAGCCTGGGCTACCAGGTGGTGCCATTTACCAGCAGCCCCGCGGCCCTGGACGCCTTCCGGGCCTACCCCGATGACTTCGACCTGGTGATTACCGATCAGACCATGCCCCACCAGACCGGGGAAGAAGTGGCCCGGGAAATCCTGAATCTGCGCCCGGACCTGCCCATCATCATCTGCACCGGCTTCAGCGAGACGATGTCTTCGGAGAAGGCCAGGGCCATGGGTTTCCGGGATTTCCTCATTAAACCCGTGGCCACCAGGGTGATGGCGGAAACCATACGGCGGGCCTTAATGGGCCATCAGGATCAGGATTAAAGCAGCCTATGGGAAATATTCTCATCATTGATGATGACCAGTTGATTTGCGAGACCCTGGCCGATGCGGTGAAGGGCTTGGGGCATGATGTCTCGTTTGCCCTGACTCTCGAAACCGGTATCAAAAAGGCCTGGGAACAGGAATATGACGTGGTGTTTTTGGATGTGCGCATGCCCGATGGCAACGGGCTGCTGGCCCTGCCCCGGCTGCGGGAGACTCCGAGCTTCCCGGAGATTATCATTATCACCGGTTACGATGACCTCAATGGCCCGGAGCTGGCCATCAAAAACGGCGCCTGGGATTATATCCAGAAGCCCTCTTCCAAGAAAGAGATGTTGCTGCCTTTGATCCGGGCCCTGCAGTACCGGCAGGAAAAAAAGTCCAAAAAAGGCCTGATAGCCTTAAATATGAACGGCATTGTCGGCAGCTGCCCGCAGATGAAGACCTGCTATGATCTGCTGGCCCAGGCGGCCCAAAGCGACGTCAACGTGCTGCTCACCGGGGAAACGGGCACCGGCAAGGAACTCTTCGCCCGGGCCATTCATCAAAACAGCTCCCGGTCCTCCCATAACTTCGTGGTGGTGGATTGCACCGTGCTTCCCGAGACCCTGGTGGAAAGCATGCTCTTCGGACACGAAAAGGGCGCGTTCACCGGCGCGGCCAAGCACCAGGATGGTCTAATCAAGCAGGCCCACAAGGGCACCCTCTTTTTGGATGAGGTGGGGGAACTGCCCCGGACTGTCCAGAAATCCTTTCTCCGGGTCCTCCATGAACGGCGGTTCCGGCCCCTGGGGAGCAAACGGGAAATAGCCAGCGATTTTCGCTTAGTCGCGGCCACTCACCGGAATCTGGAACAGATGGTGAGCCAGGGGCAGTTCCGGGAGGATTTGCTCTTCCGCCTCCGGTCCTTAACCATTGATCTTCCTCCCTTACGGGAAAGAAGGGGAGACATTAAAGAGCTGGTCATGCATTTCATGGCCAAATTTTGGGGAGAACAGGGGGTGGGAACCAAGGGGCTGTCCCCGGAGATCCTGGAGATACTCACGGTGTATGATTGGCCCGGGAACGTGCGGGAACTGGTGAATACCCTGGAACGGGCTTGGGCCGCGGCTTACCATGAACCCGTGTTAATCCCCCAGCATCTGCCGCCCCATATCCGCATTCAGGTGGCCCAGAGCGCCGTGAAAAAACCCCTCTCTGTCAAGGAGCCTTTTACCCCCTACGTCTTCGGGGAAAAGATACCCAGTCTCCGGGATTTCCAGGAAGAGATGAAGGCCAGCTACCTCAAGAATCTGATGACCGCGGTGGGCAAGGACTTGCACCAAGCCTGCCGCGTCTCCGGCATGTCCCGTTCCAGCCTTTATGCCCATCTAAAAAAATACAAACTGTTATAATTTTGCCCCACTATTTCTTAGAAGCCACCAAGATGCTGGCCTCCCCGTCGTTATAACGGATATGTGCGGCCGGAGTCAGGCCGGCCTCCCCCATCCAGGCCGCCACTTCTCCCCAGGTGTAGGCCCGGCCCCGGGGAGTGACGGCCAGCATGTGCACCCCGAACATGGCCGGCCCCGGGGGGCTGGCCCCGTCCGGGTGGAGATAAAAGTCCTGGATGGCCAGCGTCCCCCCGGCATTTAAGGCTTGGACGCACTTGTGGATGATCAGGCGGCACTGCTTTTCGTCGTGGCTGTGAAGGATCTGGGAGACCCAGATAAAATCGTAGCCCTGGCCGATGTCGTCTTCCAGGAAGTTTCCCGCCAGGGTCTGGATGCGGTCCTCTAGACCCTGTTTGGCGATCTGTTCCTGGGCGATGGTAATGGGCCGGGGCAGATCAAAGACCGTGGCCCGGAGCTGGGGGTAGGCCCGGACAAAGGCGATGGCGTAGGTGGCGGGGCCTCCTCCCAGGTCCAGGAGCCGGGAAACGTTTTTCAGGTCCAGGGCCGCAGTCACCTGGGGGGCCAGATCCCGGGCGATGGCGTCCATGCCGCAGATAAAGGCCCGGACCTCCTTTTCGTCCCGCTCGGGTCTGGCGTCCAGCCACTTCTCCGGGTCCGCGTCCCCGGGTCTGCCCCTCAGCACCGTGTTTTGCAGATCGTTCCAGCCCCGGTCCCAGGTGTGCTCCATGTGTTTGATGATCGCCCCCCGGTAGTCCTCTCGGCCCTGCACCAGGTAACGGGAGGCAATGTCGCTATTCCGGAAGTTATCCCCCTCCTTCACCAGCAGTCCCAAGGCCGCCAGGCCGTTCAGGAAGATGACCATGGCCCGGCCGTCGGCCTGGAGCCGACCCGCAACCTCCGCGGCCCGGCGGGGTTCCTCCAGATAATCAAACACCGCCAGGTCCACTGCGGCCATCAGCATCTTGGCGGCCTGGAAACCCCGGGCCATGGCCAACAATTCTTGAAAATCGGCACTGGGAGAAACCGGCATCGCTTGTCCTTTCCCTATCTTGATAAGAAATCTATCCCTGGAGAGGCAGGCGCCTGGGCGCCAACAGACTGATTAGCATTCTAATCATTGAGAGAGGATATGCAAGGGCTGGAGGGTTTATGAGGGGTTGAGGATTACCGGGGCCGGTGGCCCCAAATTTTCGGCCCGGTGCGGTCCCCGGCTCCCTCCGCAAAAGCTAACCTGTCGATTCCGTCTTTTCCAGCCGCAGCTCTTCTTTACCCAAGGCGAAGACCGGACCTGCGGTTAGGGAAGTGCTCTCCCAGAAATCCCGGCGATAACGATAATAATTGTGTAACCGGGTCATGCCCCGGACCAGCAAGTGCAAGGGCTCATCCCCCAGGTTGTCCAGACAGGACTGCAAAAGCACCAGGAAGGCGGCGGGCAGGTAAAAACTCTCTTTGCCGATGCTCCCCTGGAATTCCAGGCGAAAATTGCCGTCCTGGAACTGGAATAATTCAGCCTGGTAAGAGCGCAAGGGCTGCTCAGGCTCATCCCCGGTCAGGCTCAACTCCCCCAAAGGCAGGCGGATGCGGCTGGCAGGGCCTTCTTGGGCCAAAACCAATTCGCATACCTGCTCCACAAAGCCCATTAACTCCCGGGCCACCCGCACGTCGTTCATCTCTGCCAATTCAAACAAAATGCGGGCATAAAGATACAGGACCAAGGGAACGGTATCGTTTTCCTGGTCTCGGCTGCGGTGCCAGAAGATGGAAGGTCTGACTTTTCCCTCGGGGAAAAAATCGATGCGCACCGAGGCCTTGTGCAAGCCCCGATCCCGGCGGAATCGTTCCCAAAAACGCTTAATCATTGCCGGCGAGATTCGCTTGCAGCAGCCACGGGCCCTTTGATGACTTGTATCTTGTAGCCATATCCGGATAGATTGGGGGGCGCCCCAAAAAACACCACCATGAAAGATTGCTCCTCCCCAGGTTTCAATACCTGTTTTTGGGCCCGGCCCCCGGGGGTATCGAGCCAACGGTTGATTTCCTCAGGGTCCAGACTCTGCAGCTCGTCATCAAAAACCACGGTGCCCCCATAGAATTCCCGTTCTTTCACGGTCTTTTGCTTGGGGTCAGTGAGAATGGCCTTAAGCAGGATGGGGCCCCGGGGTTGCTGGGAAGCATTTTTTACCTTGCCCTGAATCAGCAGGAGTTGCCCGCCCTTGCGATTCACCAGTCCCCGGTAGCGCTCTTCCTGGCCGACGATCTCCAGGTCTTTCAGATCGGCCGCGTCGGCCGGCGGTGATGGGGGTGGAGGCAGAGTCTCCAACTTGGCGATGCCCGCAGCTTTGGCTGCCGGCGACAGGGAGGGTTGGTCCTGTAAATGGACCTTTTGGGCCAGCCAGCCATAACCCCAGAACCACATGACCACGCAGCCCACCAGCACGCCACCCAATAAACCCAGGATTAAGGACATGATCCAGGGCCAGGGGGAACGTTTGGCGCCGGCAGTGAGAAGGATGGAGGGTTTGGGTAACGCGGCCTTGGCAGCAGCCTGGGCCACCAGTTCTTCATCGCTGGCCACCTTCTGCCATTCCGGGGTGAGGGGTGGGCCACTGGGCCTGGCCTCCTGGCCCCGGGCCACGAAGGGGACCGCATCATACTCCTCTTCTTCCGGAGGGGCTGCGGACGGGAGTTCTTCTTCCCGCTCCACCCAGAAGACGTGTTGACAACGGGAACAGCGGGCCTTGACCTTGGGCCCGGTTAGACGTTGCTCGTCCAGGTTAAATCTGGTATGGCACTTCTCACAAGTGACTACCATCCCTGAACCCCCAGAAATAATTAGCTAAAATAACAAGCATTAATTTTACCTTACCCAATGCTGCGGCGAAAGTCAACGCTTTCCCATGGCGCCTGCCTCTGCTCAAAAAATTTATTCTCCACTTGATCCCTTGGGGTTCAGCCCCTTGATCCACCAGGAGCCGGGGCAGATGGCCCCTATAAGAAGCAACTTCCACCCCAGAGTCAAAGACTTTCCTCCCCGGAATATCTCTGCCCATTACTTGCATCTTCCCCTACTTTCCCTAAACTATTCTTAAAAAATAGCTGGCAGGAGGGATGGAGATGCCCTATATAAAAAGCCATTACCGGCAAGAAATTGATGCGCGCATCGATCAACTGGCCCAGGGGATAATCCGCCAGGCCCAAGCATCCGGGGACCCGGCGGCCTTTGCAGGTCTTCTCAATTACGCCTGCACCCGGCTGGCCCTGCAAATAGTCCGCCGCCTATGCGGCCGCCTGCGCTATTGGCACATCGCCATACTCACCGGCGTCTTTAAGAATATCGCCGATGAATTTTACCGCCGCGTGGCCGCGGCTTACGAGGATCAACAGCTGGCCCACAACGGCGATGTGGATTTATTCCAGGAATATTTAGGAGAAATTGAAAAATTGTGATATTGATTGGAGCCTTAAGGGGACTTGCTAGTGCGGACTGAATATGCCGACCGGGAACTGGATCAGTTCATCGCCGCCCGGGTGATGGAAAAGAAAGGCACGCTGCCTTACACCTCCGACATTACCCAGGCCTGGCTGTTAGTGGAAAGGATGATGCGCCAGTATCATTGCGAGCTAAAGATGGATATGTTTTTGGGGGTCTCTGGAGAACTCTGGGTGGTCTCTTTTTATAGCCCCAGAAAATGCAAAAGATATGAAAGCAGGGCCAAAACCGCCCCCTTGGCCATCTGCCGCGCCGCTAAGGAAGCCTATCTGGATCTGGTGGGCGGTTAGCAACCCCGCCCCCTGCCATTTTCCCCATATTGCCCCAGACGTTCGCCCTCCTGGTCTCACCCCCAACCTGGGAAATGGCAGTGGGGGGCCCCCTCCCCTCACCCGCCTCCTTAATCCCCAGAGTCTGGCTGGCGAAGCCACCCATTTAAACCCGGGGATCTCGGCAAGATCCTCAAATTGGACCTGGGCCCGAGGCAAGGTCTCCTCCACCGCCAGCCCGAATCCCTCCAGCAAATCATCCCAGCCTCGTCCCTCCTTCTGGGGGAGGGAAATCTCCTTCTTAAGGGAGGGGATCATCTCCTTTTCCCCTGGTTGAGATATTTTCGCTCCCCTCAGAAGAACATTAAGCAGATTTTGCAATTGATTTTAGATAATTTAAAGTTTCTGTTAAACTTAATTAACCTGGAAATCGGGGAAACAGCAGGCTAAAAGTTTAATATTTATCTAAATATCTGACGCTTTTTTACCGACTACAGGAAAGGGAGGGTAATATGGCGTCAAAAAAGAACCGCGATAATACTTCCCGAAAAGGGCATCCCCGGAGCCCTCATGCCCCCGTCTCTCCCGGAGACCTGATGGGCCGCCTGCTGGCAGGGGAAGCTTCAGGCGACACGGATTCTCTCCTCCATAGTATTCTCGATCAAAGCCCTTACCCCATGTGGATTGCCGACTCCCAGGGCACCCTCATCTGGCTCAATCAATCCTGCCGGGACTTGCTGCAACTCTCCGGGGAGGAGGTCATTGGCAAGTACAATGTCTTCCGGGATAATATCGTGGAAGAGCAGGGGCTTCAGCCCCTGCTGCGCCGGGTCCTCGAACAAGGCGAACGCGTAAGATTCGAGATCACCTATGACACCGCCCTGCTGAAGACTCTGCCCCTAACCACCCCCACTCTGGTAATTCTCGACGTCACTGTTTCTCCCATCCTCGATGATCGCGGCCAGGTGACCCATGCCATCTTTCAACACGTGGACATCACCGAACGCAAACGCGCGGAAACCGCGTTGGCGGAAAGCGAACAGCGCTTCAAAACCTTTATGGACCACCTGCCGGCTGCGGTCTTTATCAAAGACCGAGCGGACCGTCTGCTCTTTGCCAACCGCCACCTCCGGGAAATCTTCGGCTGGGATGATTGCCTGGGGAAATCCACCGCAGAGCTGGTGCCCCCGGAGCATGCGGCGCGCATGGTGGCCGATGATCAGAGGGCCTTGGCTACCGGCTCCCTGGTCAGTCAGGAGAAAGTCACCGACGTCCAGGGCCGGGAACGCTTCTTCGACACCTACAAATTCCCGGTGGTGTCCGATGGCGCTCCCGTCTTACTGGGGGGCATTGCCGTGGATGTGACCGCGCGTAAAAGGGCGGAAGACGCGGTCCAGCAGAGCGAGCGGCGTTTCCGGGCATTGATCGAGAACAGTGCCGATGCCATCGTCCTCTTTGGGGAGGACGGAGCGACATTGTACGGCAGTCCGTCTTCCACCCGCGTGCTAGGCTACGATTTGCCGGAGTTTAGGCGGAGAAATGCGTTTTCTCTGGTCCATCCTGAGGACTTGCCGGCCTTTACCGCCCTTTTTGCCGATATCCTGCAACACCCAGGAGGGACGAGAAGTATTACCGCCCGCGTAATGCACCAGGACGGTTCCTGGCGCTATTTGGAGGCCAACCTTACCAACCTCCTGGCAGACCCCAGTGTGGAGGCCATCGTTAACAACTACCGGGACGTCACCGAACGCAAGCTGGCGGAAGAAGCCCTGGAGTTGTCCGAAAAGAAATACCGCAGTTTTTACCGAAGCATCCTGGATGGTTTCGGCAGAGTGGACATGACCGGCAAAATTGTGGAGACCAACCAGGGATTCCTGGACATGTTGGGTTACACCCAGGAAGAAATCCAGGAACTGCGCTACCAGGACATTACCCCCGTTAAGTGGCATGAGTTTGAAGCCGAGATTATCGAGGAACAGGTTCTCACCCGGGGTTACTCGGACACTTACGAAAAGGAATATATCCGCAAGGATGGCATCATCTTCCCCGTGGAATTGAGGACCTACCTGGTGGAAGACGAAAGCGGCGCGCCCCAAGGCATGTGGGCCTTTATTAGGGACATCACCGACCGCAAGCAGAATGAAGAGGCCCTGAAAAAAGAAAAATTGTTCACCGAAGCCATAGTGGACAGCCTTCCCGGCACTTTCTTTCTCCTTGATTCCCAGGGCCGGCAATTGCGGACAAACAAGTCCGGACTGGCGGCTTCCGGATACTCCATAGAAGAGCTGACCCAGCTGCATGCCCTGGATTCCCTGGCTCAAGAGGATAGAGAGGCGGGTCAACGGGCTCTGGAAGAGGTCCTGACCAAAGGGGAAGCTTCCATGGAAGCGCAAATGCTTACCAAAGACGGCCGTAAAATCCCCTACCTCTTTACCGCCAGAAAATTTCTCATTGACGATGTGCCCCATATCTTAGGAACCGGGCTGGATATCACCGCACTTAAGGAGTCGGAGGAGGCGCTCCAGGAGAGTGAGGAACGATTTCGTCATCTGGCCGCGGCCGCGTTTGAAGCCATCATTATTCATGAGAAAGGCATCATTGTCAGCGCCAACGACCAATTCTATGAGATGTTCGGTTACGAACCCGAGGAACTGCTGGGAAAAGAGGCCTTGCCCTTGACCGTGGCCCCCGAAGCCATTGAGTCCATGAGGAAGAAGATTGCCGCCGGCAGTCTGGAACCATACGAGTCCATCGGCCTGAAGAAAGACGGGACCAAGTTCCCCATGGAGATTCGGGCCCGGGAGATGGAATACAGAGGGCGAAAGGCCAGAGTGGCGGCCATCAGGGACATCACCGAGCGCCGGCGGGCGGAAGAGGCCCTGCGGGAGAGCGAGGAGCGCTACCGCAGCCTTTTCCAGAACAACCATGCGGTGATGCTCCTGATTAACCCGGAAACCGGGGCCATCGTGGATACCAACCCCGCAGCCCGCAACTTCTATGGCTACTCCCATGAAGAGCTGCTGACTAAAACCACCGCGGATCTCAACACCCTGCCCCCGGATCAAATCTTCCGGGCCATGCAGAAGGCTAAAGCGGAAAGACAGAAACATTTTCAATTCCAACATCGTCTGGCCAGTGGGGAAGTCCGGGATGTGGAGGTGTTCAGCGGCCCCATCCGCATTAAGGGCCAGGACCTGTTGTATTCCATCATCCACGACGTCACCGCCCGGAAAAAGGCCCAAGAGGCGCTGCGGGAGAGTGAGAAAAGATTAAAAGAAGCCCAGGAATTGGCGCATTTGGGGTTCTGGTACTGGAATGTGAAGACGGGCGAGGTCACCTGGTCCGATGAAGTTTATAAAATCTTTCAACTGGATCCCCAAGAATTTACCCCCACCATCGATTCAATCCTGGAATTATCGCCCTGGCCCGGGGATCGGGAGCGTGACCAGGAATTGCTTCGCAAGGCGATGGAGTCCCATGAACAGGGGGCTTACGAACAGCGGTTTATTCGTCCTGACAAAAGTATTGGCTACTACTACTCGACCTTTCAGGGCAAGTATGATGCAGAAGGCCATCTCCTGACCATTGTGGGCACGGTGTTGGACATCACCGAGCGCAAAAAGGCGGAAGAGGCCCTGCGGGAGAGCGAAACAAAATATCGCCACCTTTACCAGGACTTCCAGGGGATCCTGGATACCATCCCCGACACCGTGTGCCTGCTTTCTCCGGATCTCACCATAATGTGGGCTAATCAGGTCCCTGCCATCCGCCCGGAACTGCCCAACATCTCCGAAATCGGGAAACACTGTTACCCTCAACGTCATGGCCGCTCCGAACCCTGTGATGATTGTCCGGTCTTAAGATGCTTCCAATCCGGGAAGATGGAAACAGACATACATGGCGCGCACGGCAAGGTTTGGGAGCTGCGGGCCTTTCCCATTTACGATGATCAAGGGGAGTTGCGGGGTGGTTTGGAGGTCGCCCGGGACATCACCGAGAGCAAGCGCATGGAGGAGGCCCTGGAAAAGCGCCTGGTGGCCCTGAGCCGGCCGCTGGACGACGCCGGAGAAATCGATTTCCAGGACCTCTTCAATCTGAAAGACATCCAGCGCATCCAGGACCTATTTGCCCAGAGCACCGGGGTGGCTTCCCTGATCACGGCCCCGGATGGCACCCCCATTACCCAGCCCAGCAATTTCTGCCGTTTATGCAGCAGTTTCATCCGCCAGACGGAGAAGGGCCGCCAGAAGTGCGCCGCCTCCGACGCCAGACTGGGCCGCTATAACCCAACAGGTCCCACGGTCCATCACTGCCTCAGCGCCGGACTCTGCGGCGCGGGCGCCAGTATCACCGTGGGCGGCAAACATATCGCCACCTGGCTCATCGGCCAGGTCCGGGATGAAACGGTGACCGAAGAGGAGGTTAGGGACTATGCCCGGGACCTGGGACTCGACCCGGAAGAATTCCTGGCCGCGTTCCTGGAAGTCCCCCCTATGCCGGAAGAACACTTTAAGCAGGTGGCCCAGGCCCTCTTCGTTTTGGCCAACCAGCTTTCGGCCATGGCCTACCAGAATGTCCAACAGGCCCGCTTTATTACCGAAAGGAAACAAGCGGAGGAGCGACTGTTGGCTACCCAGGAACGCCTGGAATTAGCGCTGCAGGGAGCGGATCTGGGGACCTGGGATTGGAACGTGGAGACCGGAGCAATCTTGGTAAATCAACGCTGGACTGAGATGCTGGGGTATACGTTGGCAGAAATCGAACCCCACGTCCGCTTCTGGGAGGGGCTAGTTCATCCGGACGATCTCCCGGGTGTCATGAAGAACCTGAACGCCCACCTGGCAGGCCAAACCCCTTATTATGAAACCGAACACCGCCTGCGACATAAATCAGGAGACTGGGTGTGGGTGCTGGATAAAGGCAAAGTCATCGAACGGGACTCCCAAGGCAAGGCGGTGCGGGCCTGCGGCACTCACCTGGACATCACCGAAAGGAAACGGGCTGAAGCAGCCCTGCGGGAGAGCGAAGCCAGGTTCCGCCAGGTGGTGGAGTCTTCCCCACTGCCCATGGGCATCAGTAACGACTCCGGGGAGATCGAATATCTTAATCCCAAATTCCAGGAGACCTTTGGGTATACCCTGGGAGATATGCCCCGGCTGGAAGATTGGTTCCGGCTGGCTTACCCTGATCCGGCCTATCGGCAATTACTGCTGGCAAAGTGGCAGCAGGCCTGGGAGAAAATCCGCGAGGAGGGCCTCACTACGGTCAGGGAAGCGGAAATAACTTGCAAGGACAACTCGAAACGGATCATGCAAATCTTCGGCACCCAGATGGAAAACAAATCTCTGGTGGTTTTCAACGACTTAACCGACCGCAAGCGGGCCGAAATCGCGCTGCGGAATTCGGAACGGCGTTTGTCAGAAATAATTGACTTTTTGCCGGATGCCACTTTCGCCGTCGATCTGGAGGGGAAGGTCATCGCCTGGAACCGGGCCATTGAAGAGATGACCCTGGTGCCCGCAGAAGACATCGTCGGCAAGGGGAATTATGAATACACTTTGCCATTTTATGGAATACGCCGGCCGGCATTAATCGATTTGGTTCTTATGCCTGATGCGGAGATTGAAAAAAAGTATGCCTTTGTCCAAAAGGAAGGTGACATCCTCCTGGCTGAGGCCGAGGTGCATCTACATGGAGGAACGCAGGTGGTCTGGGCGAAAGCCCGTCCCTTGTATGATAGCCAGGGCAATGTGGTGGGCGCCATTGAGGCTATCCGGGACATCACTGAGCGCAAGCAGGCCGAGGAAGAACGGCTTAAGCTGGAAGCCCAGATGCGGGAGGTGCAAAAGCTGGAGAGCCTGGGGGTGCTGGCCGGCGGCATCGCCCATGACTTCAACAACCTGCTCATGGCCATCCTGGGCAATGCCGACCTGGCGCTGCTGACCCTGTCGCCCGCGTCCCCAGCCCGGCCCCACGTGGAGGAAATCACCCGGGGTTCCCTGCGGGCCGCGGACCTTTGCCGCCAGATGCTGGCCTACTCCGGCAAAGGCCGGTTTGTCATCGGCCGTTACAACCTCTCGGAGATCGTGCAGGAGATGACCCAGATGCTGAAAGTGTCGGTCTCCAAAAAGGCCACCCTGCGCTATTCTTTAGGGGAGGACCTCCCCGCGGTGGAGGTGGACGCCACCCAGATGCGCCAGGTGGTCATGAACCTGATCATCAACGCCTCGGAATCCCTGGGGGACCAGAACGGCTTCATCTCCGTGGCCACCGGCGTCGTGGAATGCGACCGGGCCTATCTCTCCGAAAGCTACCTGGATGATAACCTCGCGGAAGGAAGATACGTCTTTCTGGAAGTGGCGGACACCGGCTGCGGTATGGACGATGAGACCAGGCGCCGCATCTTCGACCCCTTCTTCACCACCAAGTTCACGGGGCGGGGACTGGGTCTGGCCGCAGTGCTGGGCATTGTCCGGGGGCACCAGGGGACCATCAAGGTTTACAGCGAGCCGGGGCAGGGGACGACCTTCAAGGTCTTGTTTCCGGCCGTGGACTGGGCCCCGGCTGAGCAGGGCGTCGGTGCTTCCACCGGCAGCAGGCAGCTCCAGGGGGGCACCATCCTGCTGGTGGACGATGACGCCCACGTGCGTCAAGTGGTGATGGAAATGCTGGAGCGACTGGGCTTTGCAGTGCTGCTGGCCATAAACGGCCGGGAAGGACTGGAGGTCTTTAAAGCCCACGGCGAGAAGATCACCTGCGTCATCCTGGATCTCACCATGCCCGAAATGGCTGGGGATGAAATGTTCCGGGAGTTGCGCCGTCTCCGGAAGGACGTCCCGGTGATCCTCTCCAGCGGCTTTAACGAACAGGAGGTGACCCAGCGATTCGCGGGCAAAGGGGTGGCGGGGTTTATTCAAAAGCCCTATACCGTGCGCACCCTGCAGGAGGCCTTGAGCCGGGTCCTGGGACCTGCCTAGTATCCATCTTAGGTCAGCAACGCCCCCTTGCTGCCAGATTGCTGCCCAGGGGCCAGATAGTCGACAAGTAGAGTCGGATAAACGTCAAGCCTCCTTAGGGGAATGTCCGCTCCTGCAAAAGTTTGAAACTTTTGCCCGCGCCCCACAAATGATACAATTTGCATAAAACCGCGGGCATGGGGGGCAGGATGACGGTTTCCCAGGTCCTGGCGCGGCCTTGGGATAGCCACCCCAGCCATCTGGGAGAGCGTGGGGGAGGAGTTTACCCATGACCAGCAGCCCAACTAAAAAATAAATAGAGAATAATTTCCAGAGAATACCGAAACTGTCCGATTACATGTTTATACCCGATGTGGGGCGGATAAATTCAGTCGGCAGGCCCACGCTTTTCACCTTATTGCGGCGTCTCGGCAGCAGTCGGAGGCAGAGGGCAAGAGATGACGGCGGAACTGCATACCATTCGGGAGCGGCTGGAATTCATGCTTTCCGCCATTCCAGCCATCATCTACATCTGCGAACCCTACTTTCCTTATCGTTTCACCTACATAAGCGAAACCATCCGGGAGCAGTTGGGATATGAGCCCGGAGAATTTTTAGCAGACCCGAATTTCTGGGCCGACCATATCCATCCCGACGATGGGCCCCGGGTTTTCTCAGAACTGGAGCAACTCGTCGAGAAGGGCCGCCTCGCCCACGAATACCGCTTCCGGCACCGGGACGGGTCCTACCGCTGGATGCACACCGAGTTCAGGTTGGTGCGGGAAGCCGAGGGCCGGCCCCTGGAGTTGGTGGGATATTGCGCGGACGTGACCGCACGCAAACAGACGGAAGACCGGCTGGCGGCCCTCACCCGTCTCTACGCGGTCCGCAGCCGCATCAACGGGGCCATCGTGCGCCTCCGGGACCTCCAGGAGCTCTACAAAGAAGTGGCCCGGGTGGCGGTGGAGGAGGGCCGCTTCCACATGGCCTGGATAGGGGCGGTGGACGCGGAGGCCCAGCTGGTGAGACCGGTGGTCCAGGCCGGCAAGGTGGAAGGCTATCTGGATGAAATCATTGTCTCCACCCTGGACGCGCCGGAGGGCGGCAACCCCACCGCCGCCGCAGTCCGGGAGGGACGGGTGCAGGTGTGCAATGATTTGTCCCGGCCCCCCCGGGGAACCCGGTGGCAGGAGGGGGCGCTCCGGCGCGGCTACCGCGCCAGCGGCGCCTTTCCCCTCTGGTGTAATTCCAAGGTGGTGGCGGTCTTAAGCCTCTATGCCGATACCCCCGGATTTTTTGACGACGAAGAAGTGCAACTGCTGACCGCCCTGTCGGAGGACCTCTCCTTTGCCCTGACCGCCCTGGCGGAACAGAAGAAGCGTCTAACCGCCGAACTGACGGTGCAGAAGACCGCCGACCGCTTCCGGGCCTTGGCCAAGGCCGGTGGCCTGATTGCCTGGATTACCGATGCCGCGGGCCGGGTCACCGAATTTTCCCCCTCCTGGCAAGCCTTAACCGGGCAGACCCTTGAGGACGCCCGGGGCCGGGGCTGGCAGGAGGCATTGCACCCGGATGACCGGAAACTTACCAAAGAGGCCTGGTCCAGGGCCGTGGCCCATATGGCACCCTTTGAAACGGAATACCGCCTCCGGGGCCAGGACGGGGCCTACCGGTTCTTCCTGGCGCACGGGGTGCCGGTCATGGCCCCGGAGAACGGCATTCGGGAATGGGTCGGGGTCTGCATGGACATCACTGCCCGCAAACAGGCGGAAGCGGCACTCAAGGAGAGCGAACATAAGTATCGGGAATTGGTGGAAAATGCCAATAGCATCATCCTGCGCATGAACAAACAGGGGGAGATCGCCTTTCTTAACGAGTTCGGCCAAAAATTCTTCGGCTACACCGAAGGGGAAATTATCGGCCGCCATGTGGTGGGCACCATTGTTCCCGAGACCGAGACCACCGGCCGCGACCTCAAGCCTTTGCTGGAGAAAATCTGCGCCGACCCTGAGAGATTCGAGAACAACATTAACGAAAATATGCGCCGTAGTGGGGAGCGGGTCTGGATTGCCTGGACCAACAAGATGATTCTCGATGATCAGGGACAGTTGGTGGAGATCCTGAGCATCGGTTCCGACATCACCGAACGCAAACGGGCCGAAGAGACGCTGCAAGAGAGAGAAGCCACCTTGCAGGGAGTCTTGCGGACCGCGCCCATCGGCATCGGCCTGGTCCATAATCGCACCTTCGTCTGGGCAAATGATCAAGTAGCTAATATTACGGGATATCCAGTAGATGAACTCAAGGGCCGGAGCGTGCGGATGCTCTATGCCAGCGACGCCGAGTTCGAACGGGTCGGCAGGGTTTACGAGAATCTGAGCACCGCCGGCGTGGGCTCGGTGATAACCAGCTGGCGACGCCCGGATGGGAAGGCCATTGACATCTGGCTGAGTTTATCTCCCCTCGATCCCACCAACCCTGCCAGCGGCGAGGTGTTTGCGGCCATGGATATCACCGACCGCAAGCGGGCGGAGTAAAAGCTGAAACAGCGCAGCAAAGAACTGACGGCCCTCAATGCCCTGGCCCACCGGGTGCAGGCCAGCCTCTCCCTGGAAGAGGTGACGGAAGCGGCCTTGGACCGATCCGTTTACCCCAGCCCCCCCGATCTGGCAATGCTCTTTTTGCGTGAAGACGACCGCTTAGTCTTGCAGGGGGCCCGGCCGGAGCTTCTGACTCTGTGCCGGAAGGAAGTGCAGGTGTCAATGGGAGAATGCCTCTGCGGTTTGGCTCTCGAGGCAGGGAAGCCGGTCTATTCCCCCGATATCCACGAGGATCCACGCTCCACCCTGACGGCCTGCAAGGAGTGGGGTATGCGTTCCTTCGCGGCCATGCCCCTCTGGGGCGGCGAGGGAGTTCTGGGAGTGCTGGGTCTGGCCTGGGCCGCGGCCCAGGACGTGGAGGCCCAGGCCAACTTTCTGGAAACCAGCGTCGGCGAGATCGCCATGGGGCTTAACAACGCCTTGTTATACCGGGAACTGCAACAGCACGCCAGGGAGTTGGACCGCAGGGTGCGGGAGCGCACCGAGCAATTACAGGTGGCTAACAAGGAACTGGAAGCCTTCGCCTATTCCATCTCCCACGATCTCCGGGCACCGCTGCGGGCGGTGAGCGGCTTCGCCCAGATCATCGCCCGCCGCCATAAGGCTGCCCTCAACGAGGAAGGACGGCACTATGTGGACAACATCGTCCTGGCCTCAGAGCGCATGGCGCATCTCATCGACGACCTGTTGACCTACTCCCGCCTGGGGCGCCAGGCCCTGAAGCTCCGGGCCTTGGATCTGGGAAAGGTTGTAAAGCAGGCCATCGACAACCTGACCGACCGGGTGGAGGCCACCGGGGCCATAATTAACCTGCCTGGGGATTGGCCCACGGTTTTCGGGGATCAAACGCTCCTCCAACAGATCTGCACCAACCTATTGGACAACGCCCTAACCTACCATCAACCCGGCGTCGTCCCCGAACTCCGCCTGACCTGGAGCATGGAGGACGGCCAGATTATCCTGGCCATAGCCGACAATGGCATCGGCATCCCCCCGGAATACCAGGAGAAAATTTTTAATGTCTTCCAACGCCTCCACAGCGACGAGGACTACCCCGGCACCGGCATCGGCCTGGCCATCGTCAAAAAGTCGGCCATCATGTTGGGGGGCCAGGTGTGGGTGGAGTCCGAAGTAGGAAAGGGCAGCACCTTTTATATAAAATTGCCCAAGGAGTGAGACATGCCTAGACCGGCGCATATTCTCTTGGTGGAGGACAACCGGCTGGACATCGAGTTGACCCTGGACGCGTTTAAGGAAGCCAGGCTGGGAAATTCGGTGTATGTCGCCAAAAATGGCGAAGAGGCCATGGACTACCTCTTGGGCCGGAGGCAATTTGGCGACCGGGAGGAGTATCCCTTGCCGGACATCATCCTGCTGGACTTGAAGATGCCGGGCATGGACGGGTTTGAGGTGCTGCGCCGGGTCAAGGCCGAACCGGAAGTGAAACGCATTCCCGTGATCATCTTAACCTCTTCCCGGGAAGAGGGAGACCTGGCCCTATCCTATGACTGCGGGGCCAACAGCTACTTGACCAAACCCGTCTCTTTTGAAGGTTTCCTGAAAGTGGTCCAGCAAGTGCAGGATTACTGGCTCATCCTCAATATCGGCCCCCCCAAGGAGCAGGAATGATGGACCCCATCCGTATCCTCTATGTGGACGACAATCCCCTGGACCGGGACCTGGTGCGGGACTCCCTGGAGAGAGAGCAGGAAGGCTTTCAGCTCATTGAGGCGTCTTCCCGGCAGGAATTCGAGGAGAGACTCCAGGAAGGTAATTTCGACCTGGTGTTGAGCGATTTCAACATCCTGGGCTTCGAAGGCTTGCAGGTCATTGAGGCCGTAAAGGCCAAGGACCCGGACCTGCCGGTGATCATCGTCACCGGCACCGGCTCGGAGGAAATCGCGGTGGAGTCCATGCGTTCCGGCGCCGCGGACTATATCATCAAGACCCCCAACCACATTAAACGTCTCCCCGTCACCATTGGCGCGGTCCTGGAAAAGCGTCACCTGCAGATCGAAAAGGAGCAGGCAGAGGCAGCGCTTAGGCGCAGTGAGGCCAAGTATCGGGAATTGGTAGAAAACGCCAATAGCATCATCTTGCGCCTGGACCCGGAAGGTCGAATCACCTTTTTCAACGAGTTCGCCCAGCTTTTTTTCGGATATCCCCTGGAGGAAATTCTGGGCCAGCACGCGTTGGGGAGCATTGTGCCGGAGATTGAATCCACCGGCCTGGATCTCCGGGCCAAAATATCTGACCTGGTGCGCCATCCCGAGCGTTACGCCTTCACTGACAATGAAAATATGCGGCGCAACGGGGACCGGGTTTGGGTCTCCTGGACCAATAAAGCCATTCGGGACACATCCGGGATGATCAAAGAAATCCTGTGCGTCGGCAATGATATCACCGAGTTGCGGCGGGCCCAGGAGGCCTTTACAACCCTGGTCAACAGCGCGCCCATCGGTATCTATATCGCCCAGGATGGCCGGTTCCGGCTCCTTAACCCGGCCATCCCCAAACTCACCGGCTACCTGCCCTCAGAATTAGTGGACAGGGACGTTTTCTTATTAGTGGCCCCCGAGTTCGAACCACTGGTCCGGGAACAGACCCGGAAAATGTTGGAAATGGCAGACCCCCCCCCCGTGGAATTCCAGATTATCACCAAAGACGGCCAGCGCCGGTGGATCATGGAAACCATTGCCCCCACCCTTTATGACGGGGGCAGGGCGGTTCTGGGGTATTGTTTGGATATTACCGAGCAAAAGGAAATGGCCCATCAGTTGCTGCAGGCCCAAAAGATGGAGGCCATCGGCATCCTGGCCGGGGGCCTGGCCCATGATTTTAACAACCTGCTCACCGCCATCATGGGCTATAGCGAAATCATGATGATGGACCTCCGCCAGGATGACCCTTTCCACCTGTATGTGGAGGAGATCGCCAAAGCTGCCAGCCGGGGAGCTTCCTTGACCAATCGGCTATTGGCCTTCAGCCGCAAACAGATCCTGCAACCCCGGGTGGTCAACCTCAACGAAGTGGTCCTGGACCTGGAAAAGATGCTGCGCCGCTTGATCGGTGAAGATATTGAGCTGCTCACCGTCATTGACCAGGAACTGGGCCCCATCAAAGGGGATCCCGGCCAGATCGAGCAGATCATCATGAATCTGGCGGTGAATGCCCGGGATGCCATGCCCGAGGGGGGCAAACTGACCATTGAGACGGCCAACGTCTTTTTGGATGAGGCCTATACCCGGGGCCATGTGGGCCTCGCCCCCGGTCCCTACGTCATGCTGGCAGTGAGCGATAATGGGACAGGCATGGATGCGGAGACCATGTCCCACATCTTTGAGCCTTTTTATACCACCAAGGAAAGCGGCAAGGGCACCGGCTTGGGGTTGGCCACCGTTTACGGCATCGTCAAACAAAGCGGCGGGAATATTTGCTTTTACAGCGAGCCCGGCCAGGGCACCACCTGCAAGGTCTATCTGCCCAGAGTGGCAGAGGGTGAGGTTGAAGTCAGACCGAAGACCACCCCGTCGACCCCTTTGGCAGGGAAAGAGACCATCCTCCTGGTGGAAGACGATGCCGCGTTGCGGGAATTGATCTGCACCGCTTTAAGGCGGCAAGGGTTTGCGGTGCTGGAAGCCGCCAACGGCGGGGAGGCCCTGCTGATCTGCGAGAACCAAAAGGCCCCCATCCATCTGGTACTCACCGACGTGGTGATGCCCCAGATGAGCGGCAGCGCCCTGGCCGAACGTTTGCAGCTTATCCACCCGGAGATGAAGGTTCTTTATATGTCGGGCTATACGGAAAACGCCATAGTCCAGGCGGGGGTGCTGGAATCCAAAATCAACTTCATTCCCAAACCCTTCCGGATGCTGTCCCTGATGCAGAAGGTCAGGGAGGTGCTGGATACTGCCTCACCCTTATAAATATACCTCCAAATGCAAATCTTTATATTTAAGTTCCTGCTGGGCTCGGGAACCGAGCCTAGTCCTCCCAGTGTCACGTCCCTTAATTACTGTGACAATTACAATTTGATTTTTTACCCCCCTTTTCTAAAGGGGGATTTCAAGAATCCTTCTGCCATCTTTTTATACCATTTCGCCATCAAAAGACATTGAACTGTAGGGGCGAATCTTGTATTCGCCCTGTGCGGGCGGGCGAACACCAGGTTCGCCCCTACAAGAAAATTGCCGTTAGATTGCGACTTGGTATTATCCGTTGATAAACTATTATCATGTCCCAGAAATAAGTTTCAAAATATTTACACTCAAAAACTCCCCCTCCCCACGGGGGAGGGGGTTGGGGGGAGGGGGGCGACTTTGGGCAAGCACTTGTTATCAGGCAAAAAGTCTCCAACCACACCCCGACCCTCCTCCCTCAAGGGGGAGGGAGAAAAGACTGCCCTGATTATGAAAAGGATTTCTGGGACGCGATATTAAGAAGTTGCTTCTCAACTTGGGTGTCCAGGCTCCTTCCCTGGCTTACAGAGGCTTTTACTGGCTGACTGGTTATCCGGCGGCCGATCCATCCAGGATCTGCCGGGCGGGCCCGGAGGAGTGGAATTAAAGAAAAATTACTTCTGCAATGCCATATTTTTGCTATCATGGCGCGGCAGAGGCCTAGCTGGCGCCATCCAGGGGCAGGAGTTTTTTTAACGCCTTTTCTGAAGAATTCCCAGGCTAAAGGAAATGGGGACTTGACATGAGAAACAACATGCCCAATGACCGATCCATCGCCTACTTCACCATGGAGATCGCCCTGGAGCCCGGCATCCCCACTTACAGCGGCGGTCTGGGAGCCCTGGCCGGGGACACCATCCGCTCCGCCGCAGACCTCAAAGTGCCCGTGGTGGCCGTCTGCCTCCTGCACCGCCAGGGCTATTTTTATCAGCGCCTGGATGCTCACGGCCATCAAACGGAAGAGCCGGTGGCCTGGGCCATTAACGATTTTCTCACCGAAATGCCGGAGCGGGCCGCGGTCCACCTGGAGGACCGGACCATCCACCTCCGGGCCTGGCGCTACGAGGTCAAAGGGATCAGCGGCTTTGTGGTGCCGGTCTACCTGTTGGACGCGGACCTGCCGGAAAACAGCGACTGGGACCGGCGCCTCACCGACCGGCTGTACGGCGGCGACGAATGGTACCGCCTCTGCCAGGAGGTCATCCTGGGGATCGGCGGGGTGCGCATGCTCCGGGCCCTGGGTTACCGGGACCTGAAGCGCTTCCACATGAACGAGGGGCACGCGGCCCTGCTCACCCTGGAACTTCTCAATGAAGAGGCGCAACTGCACGGCCAGGACACCCTGGGCCACGAAGCCATCGAGGCGGTGCGGGAAAAGTGCATCTTTACCACCCACACCCCGGTGGCTGCGGGCCACGACCAGTTTCCCCTGGAATTCCTGGCCAAGATCTCCGGCAACTTTAATTTAAGCGTCGACCAGCAGGATGTCTTCGCTGTGGATGTGCAGCAGCGTATCTTTCAATATAATGGCGACTTTACCCGGGTTCCGGAACTGGCCCAGCGGGGGGTCAGACTCAATATGACCTACCTGGCCCTCAATCTCAGCAACTACGTCAACGGCGTGGCCAAAAAGCACGGGGAGGTCTCCCGCCTGATGTTCGCCGACTACCCGGTGGATGCCATCACCAATGGGGTGCACGCGGCCACCTGGGCCACCCCCCCCTTCCAGGCGCTCTTTGACCGCCACATCCCCGGCTGGCGGGAGGACAACTTCAGCCTGCGCTATGTCCTGAACATCCCCGAGGAGGAACTCTGGGCCGCGCATCAGCAGGCCAAAGAAAATCTTTTGGAATACGTCAACCGGGAGACCAACGCCGGACTGGACGTGGACGTGCTCACCTTGGGATTCGCCCGCCGGGCCGCCTCTTACAAGCGGGCCGACCTGATCTTCACCGACCGGGAACGCCTGCGGCGCCTGGCCCGGGAGGCGGGCCCCCTGCAATTGATCTTCGCGGGCAAGGCCCACCCCAAGGACCAACCCGGCAAGGACCTCATCCGGAGAATATTCCAGGCCGGCGAGGCCCTGAATAGGGATATCAAGGTGGCCTACCTGGCGAACTACGACACCTGGCTGGCCCGCCTCCTGACGGGCGGGGTGGACATCTGGCTCAATACCCCGCAACCCCCCAACGAGGCCTCGGGCACCAGCGGCATGAAGGCGGCCATCAACGGGGTCCCCAGCTTCAGCACCCTGGACGGCTGGTGGCTGGAGGGCCACCTGGAAAACTATACCGGCTGGGCCATCGGCGTGGGCGCGCCCGGGTGCCAGGAGTGCGTTGATGAGGCCGATTGTCTCTACAACAAGCTGGAAAACGTGATTATTCCGAAATACTATCAGCATCGCGCCGGGTTTATGGAGGCCATGTACGGGGCCATCGCCCTGAACGGCTCTTTTTTCAACACCCAGCGCATGGTGCAGCAATATGTGGTGAAAGCTTACCTCTGAAAACTACGGGCAGGGACCGGAGCCCCGGATCTTGCAATTTAATGGCCAGGCCTCCCATCTGCCCGGCTGTTTCCCAGTTGCCTCCAGCAACTGGGGCGTGTGCCCGGTCCGCCCAATAATTTCCAGGGGGGCATCGCTTCCTTGAGAACTCCCTGCAGCCTGTGGTTTTTTTCCCTTCTTTGATAAAACTTATAGGCCGCAAAAAGCCTGACTCTTGTCTAGAAGTCATTTCAAAACCGATTTTTTTACAGTCGTTTTGGCTTATCCTGGAAGGATTGATGGGCAAAAGGATCACCCCCCCCTTTTTTAAAGGGGAGCTGGGGGGATTATATAACCGCCTGATAATCCCCCTAAACCCCCCTTTAGAAAAGGGGGACTTAAAGAATCCTCCTGCCATCCTTTTGCACGTTGATAGCTTATCTGCAGCCGCATATTAGGTTTTGAAATAGCTTCTTGGATGGGAGGTGTTCTTTGGCTCCTCCCAGAAGGGCGGCGCTGAGGCTGCAAGTTCCATCACCTTTTTCTTAGTTTGGTCATTTTGGCCGTTTAACGGGAGGCCACCCGTCTCCGGACACCGGCGATGATCTGGGGCAGCGTCTTGGTGGTGAACTCTCCTGCCAAAGATTTCGGCACCAAGCCCCCGGGGTCGGTCATCACCCGGTAAGTGAGACGGGTGCGGTTCTCCCCGAAAGGCTCCAGCTGCCAGGCGCCCCGATATTCCCGGAGATTGCCGATTATCAAGGACCAGGAACAGGTAAAGACCCCCCGGGCGCCTTGAGTTTCGTCCCAGAGGACCCGGACGACGTACCAGCGATCCCTGAGGGGCCAGGGAACCTCCAGATGGCCGTAGAAGTAGCCGATGTACTGGTGGCCGGGAATCCGGAAAAGGGCCAGGTCAGGGGGAGCGGCGGTGAGAAAGCCCTCCACCCCGGCTGCGGTCCCCGGGCTCCCCTGCAGGATTGCCTTGAGCTCCTCAAACCGCACCAACCTGCTCCTGATCATTCTGGGAAGGAAATCCTGAAAATTATTGGCGTCGGTGACCACCTCCCAGACCTTGGCCGGGGGCGCGTCCACCACGCCGGTGGCCTCCCCCTTTTTCACCGAGGAACCGGGTACATCTCCGGAATAGGTGATGATTTCCCCCGCGGCCAGCCGGCTGTGGAAATCAGCGCTGTGGGCAGAGGATGGGAGGGACCACCAGATGGTGAGGACCACCAGGCAGCAACCCCAAAATCCCCATCTTCCGGGCTTACCACCAATTAACATATCCTTATGCCTTTACCGGGAGGGTCCTGCAAAGCGCCAGCTGCGGTTTCTGGTTATCCGCATGAGCAGGGATATTCCGGCTTTTTTCCCGGCGTCCCCCCGTTTTTCCCTGACAACCATTGAATCCCCAATTTCTTACAAATTGGGGACTGGACTTCCGGCGGTCAAGTACTATCTTTTGATGAACATAATTTTGACCACGTAGTGACTGTCTTCCGAACCCTTATAGATTCAGAGGCGGAGACATCACTTGCCCAGCTCATGTTTCCAGAAAGATTACTGCGCGTTGGGGCATTTTCCCTTCTTTTTTCCGTGGCCCTGGGAATTATGCTCTCTCCGGAAAACCTGGTGATCCTGGGACAACAATCCGGGGGGGCCGGGGCTACGGTTTTTCCCGGCCTGGCCCTCGCCGCGGCCATACATCTCTTTACCGCCGGCACCTATAACCGCGATTCAGACTTTTTCGCCGCATCCGGGGGAGGGACGCACCTACCCAAAATTTTCCGACCCCCCCTGGCAGTGGCTCTATCCCTGGCTTCCCGGGGCGGTTTCGCCCTCTGGGGCACCACTGCCGTCCTCATTACCGCGGGCTACGTTTTTAACGAAACATTTATGCCCGCGTACCCCAATTTGGGTTTTTCCTTCACCCTGTTGGCACTGCTCATGGTTCTTAACCTTTTGGGGAGCCGCTGGGCCGGTGTCTTCCAGGTGGTATTTGTGGGTGCGGCTCTGGCGGGCCTGGTGGCATTAGTGGTGTTGGGGCTCCTGGGCTCCCCCCCTAATCTTCAACCCTCACCGGCCGGCGATTTGACCTGGAAGCAAGGTCTTTCCCCCATCCCCCTTCTTTTCCTTCCCTTTATCGGTTATGAACTCTCCTCCTTTTTGAAGGAAAAAATCCCAGGGTACGCTCTAAGTCCGGCAGCGCCGATGCTGGCCGGGATTATGGCCGCGTTCTGCCTTTTTTTCTTATGGTGTTTCATCTCCCGTAATTACGTGCCCGGCCTCAAGCTCCAGGAATCCACGGTGCCATATGCCTACGTCGCCCGGGCCGTTGCCGGCGAAAGGGGCACACAGCTCATGGGGATCGTTTTGCTGGCAGGGTCCCTGGCCACAGCCAATGCCCTGCTCCTGGCCGTGCCTTTAATGGCCTCCGGCCTGCCGCCTGCGGGACTATGGCCGCTTATCCTCAGGGGCCGGGTCTTTAACCTCCTCTTATTAGTGGGGGCCGTTGCCCTGGTTATGGCCCTGGGCCTGGGGGGCAGCCCCAGCCTGCCCTCTTTTTTGAAAGCCAGCGTTCTCCTCTGGCTATTGGCTTATGCCTGGCATAACCTGGCTATCTGGCGGGAGAAGGGGCGAGGGGCGGCAATCGCCAACCTCTGCGCCTTGGCGCTGGTGGCCGCGGTGGTTCTGGCCCTGATAACCGATTCGGAAAGGGTAGTACTGGGAATCTACATGCTCCTGGTGGTGGGGGCTCTGGCCCTTTTCGGGTCCATACCTTATGGCGAGGGGAATTTGCATTAATCAAGGGTTTGCCTCAAAAACTGTCACTTAAGGAGGGAGGCTCCATGGATCATCAACCCAGTATATGGAAGGTGCTCATCGTAAACTGTATTGTGGCGGCTTTTTTAGCCACAGGGACCGGCGTCGCGGCCGGGGCCAAAGAAGTCCCTTTGATCTCAAAAGAAGATCTCAAACCGGGATTGGACGCGGCAAGCCTGATCATCATCGACGTGCGCTCCGGCAAGGACTGGAATGCCAGCCAAAAGAAGATTAAGGGCGCGGTCCGGGAAGATCCGGAGAAGGTGGAGGCCTGGGCCAAGAAGTATAAATCCCAGCAGGATATTGTCTTGTACTGCGCCTGACCCAACGAGTGGACCAGCTCCCGGGTGGGGCGCCAACTCATGGATCTGGGGTTCACCCAGGTTTCCGTCTTAAAAGGCGGCTGGCACGAATGGTTCCGGGCCGGGTATCCCACGGATGATAAGTGAAGCAGGAAGTGCGGGGTTGAGAGGAAAGATCTCCTTACCTGTCAAACCCTTAATCCCAGAGGGGTAAGGGGCGCCATGGGGCCATTCCCCACGACCGGCGTCCTGGATCATCCCCGGAAAAGGAAAGGAGGGTAGCCATGCGAACCGGACTTTATGTGTTCTTTATGGCTGTCGGGCTCTTTCTGGCCCTGGTTTGCGGTTGAAGCTCCATCATCTGAGTCAGGTTGACTCACCGGACCTGGCCGGGGTGGCTACCGGCTCCCCGGCCAGGATTACTCAAAGAAGTTCAAGGGTCAACGGATAGGTAAATGCGTATTCTACTATTAGCCATGCCGGACACCGCCGACGTCATCGATTACTTCGGCAAGCTCCCCAACCTGGGGCTAGTTAACCTGGCCGGCAACCTCCCGGGCCACGAAGTGCAGGTCCTGGATCTGGTGCTCTATAAACCCCGCATCCGCGTCCTTTTGGAAAGAGTCCTGGCCGATTTCCGGCCGGAGATCGTGGGCCTGTCGGCCATGACCTTCCAGTTTGACACCCTCCTTAGGGTAGCCCGCTTCCTTAAGGGCCGGGACCCGGCCCTCAAACTGGCGGCCGGGGGCTACCACGCCACCCTCATGGCCCGGAAGCTCGCGGCCGGGGGCCCGGACCTGCCCCTGGACTTCCTGATCCGGGGGGAAGGGGAAGCCACCTTCCGGGAGTTGGTGGACGATTTGGGAAACCCCAACCTGGACATGGCCAGCATTTCAGGGCTCAGCTACCGCCGGGGGACGACCTGGCTCCATAATCCCGACCGCCCGCTCCTGGATCTGGCCGCGCTGCCCCTGCCCCGGCGGGAGGTCCGGCGGGACCAAGATTTCTTTTTCTTCGATCAGTCCATCGACGTGGTGGAGACCTCCCGGGGTTGCCCCCACGATTGTAAGTTCTGTTCCATCACCGGCATGTACGGCCGCACCTTCCGCCCTTTCCCCCTGGAGCGCATCCTGGCGGACCTGCGGGCCGTCCGCAGCCGGGGAGCGAGCGCCGTCTTTATTGCCGATGACAACCTCACCTTTGACATCGGCCATTTCCGGAGACTCTGCCGGGCCATTGTGGAACACGGTCTTAACGACCTGCGCTATGCCACCCAGGCTGCGGCGGTGGGGCTGGCCTGCCACCCGGAATTGGTGGCGGAAATGAAGCAGGCCAACTTCTGGATGGTCTTTGTGGGCTTTGAGTCCATGTCCGCAGCCAATCTCCGGGGGATGGGCAAGCCCACCAGCCCGGAAATCAACCGCCGGGCCGCAGCCTTGCTGCGGCGGCACGATATGGGCCTCATCGCCGGGGTGATCTTCGGCTACCCGGAGGACACCAGGGCCTCCATCAACCGGAATTACCGGCTGATGAAGCAAATGCGGCCGGACCTCATCTACTCCCAATACCTGACGCCCTATCCCGGCACCCGCCTGCGCCGGGAAATGCTGGCGGCCGGTCTGGTGGCCAATGCCGAGGACTTTCGCACTTATGACGGCTTCCACTGTAACGTCCGCACCCGGGCCCTGGGCCAGGCCACCCTCTACCAGAGCCTGAAACGGGAGTCCCTGAAAAGCTATTTCGACCCCTCCCTGTATGCGCGCAACTTTTTCCTCCGTCATAACCCCCTAGCCTTCTTCCGGGCCATCGCCAGGGCCATGCTCTCCATCCTGGCCATGGTCCTTAAGGGCCGCCAACCCGCACAAAAGCTGGATATCTGAACACTTTAAAAAATTGGGGGGGGAGGTTTTGAGGGTCTTTGGGGAACGCTCTCCCACAGTAGTGCCTCATCGTCTGCCAAGTCTAATTATAGCATTTGCCAAAAGTTC
>JAGVAH010000114.1 GCA_020060385.1 Syntrophobacterales bacterium
GGCGTGGCAGAAGGGAAGCTCCTCATTGGTGAGGCCGAAATTCTCCGGCCCAAAGAGGAGGGCGATCTCGTTGTGCTGGGAGAGGTCCACCAGCCGGGCCGCCATCTCCCGGGGGGTGGCGTATTCCAGGCGCACTCCCCCCAAGCGGGCGGTGGTGCCGACGATGTACTGGAAAGGGGCCAGGGCCGCGGCCAGGTCCTCATGGACCTCCATACGGTCCAGGAGTTCTTCCCCGGGGCCGGTGGCCATCATGGCCATGCGCTGGCGGTCCAGGTCCTCGGGCTGCACCACCACCAGGCGGGACAGCCCCATGTTGCACATGGCCCGGGCCGCGGCCCCGATATTTTCCGCCAACCGGGGCCGAAAGAGGACCACCGCCACCTTCTCCAGGCGCACCCGGGTAGCAGTCGTCCGGCGCTTCTTCTTCTCCATAGGCACAATGTAGCATAAACCGGGACTGGGGCAAACTCACCGCTCCCCTTGCCAGCAGTCCGGAGATTATATATTGTAAACAGTATGCGGCTAACTGCAGGGATTTTTCCAAGTTATAGACAGTACGAGTAGTTATGGAAAAAATTTGGCCCTGGGCCTTAATGCTGGTAATTGCAAGCGGCTGCGTACCCGCCGGGATTTCCCCCGGTCTGCAGCAGCAGGCCGGCCCGCCGCTGAGTTTCGCGGCGGTCAGCGCCCATCCCGAGGAGTATCAGGGCCGGTTGGTGATCTTCGGGGGTGAGGTGATGTCCCTTAAACCTTGGGGCCAGGGGGGAACCCTGATGGCCGTCAACCAACAGGACCTGAAGATGCTGGGTAATCCCAGGGGCGCGCCCTCCGGGGGGACTTTCCTGGTGGCCAGCGACAAGTGGCTCAGTCCCAGCACCTACCAGCCCAAGAGCACCGTGATCGTGGCCGGGGAAGTGCAGGGCCGCCGGGACAGCTTCCTGCTGCTCAAGGCCCGGGAAGTATACTTTAACGCCCCGCCGGTCTGGGAAAAATGGTATTTCCCCGTGCCCCGGGAGTGGTATGATTATGACCCGAACCTGGAGTACTGGAACACCCCGCCCCAATGGGACCCCTATAGGAGCGGGGGGAGACGTTAGGGGAGAAGATGCGCATCGACAGCTATGAATTCGGGCAGATCGTCATCGACGGCCATACTTATCGCCAGGACCTGCTCATCTGGCCGGGCGAAATCAAGCAGGATTGGTGGCGGTCGGAGGGCCATCTGCTGCAAATCCCCGATGTCTTTGAGGCCCTGGCCGCGGAGATCCAGGTCTTGGTGGTGGGCACCGGCGCCTACGGACGCATGGTGGTGGACCAGGAGTTGGCCGCCTACCTGAAGGATCGGGCCATCGACCTGTTGGCCCAACCCACCCAGGATGCCTGCCGGGTGATCAACCAGTTGACCGGCAAACGCCCCTGGGCTGCAGCGCTGCATTTGACTTGTTGAGGTGAGTTGGGGGGAAGGGCCGGGAGCATCGCCTGCCCCTACCCTCCCCCCACACCCCTTCCCAACCCCCATACCTGACAAAATCATCAAGGCGCGTCCATGCCTTCCTTTAAAATAATCGACTGCCACCTGCATAGCGGCATCCAAAACGTCTCCTGGCGTTGGGAGAACATCCGGCCCCTGCTGCTGGCCGCGGGCATCTCCGGGGCCGGGGCCATTCCCCCGGTGGAAGACGTCTATGACCGCTACGACCCGGGCTTCACCGACACTCCGGCTTGGCAGGAGTGCCGCCGCCGGGCCCACCGGTACCTGCTGGACTTAAACGACCCGGAAATCCGCATTTTTCCCTATTTTTTCGTGTGGAACGACTTCGCCTGGGAGGACTTGGGACCGGAATACGTGGCCATCAAATGGCACCGCCACCCGGATGAACCGGTCTACGATTACCGGGCCCCCAGATGCCGGGAGTTTCTGGAGGTGGTGCGGGAGCGGGGCCTGCCCATCCTGCTGGAGGAATCCCTGGAAAACACCCTGTTCTTCCTGGAGCAAATGGCCCCGGACCTGCCGGTGATCATCCCCCACCTGGGGGCCCTGAGCGGCGGCTACCGGGCCCTGTATGCAGCCGGGGTCTGGAGCCGGCCCCTGGTGTATGCGGATATGGCCGTGGCCGGGCAGCCGGAAATCCGGGATTATCTCCAGCGCTACGGCAGCGAACGCCTGATGTTCGGGAGCGACTACCCCTTCAGCCACCCGGACACGGAACTGGCCAAGATCCTGGGTCTGGGCCTGCCGGAGGCCCAGACCCAGGCCATTTTGGGGGGCAATTTTCGACGCCTGTGCCGGATAAAGTGAGTGGTTTTCTGTTTTCTGTTTTCTGTTTTCCGTTTCGTAACAAAAGGGAAAATTCGATACCAAACGCTTATTTCTCGTAGGGGCAAACACCTGGTTCACCCCTACTAATCCCTGGCCCCTAAATTAAAAAGGCGGCCTGCCTGGCCGCCTTTTAACCCAAAACAGAAAACCGCAAACCGTCCTTTAAGCCCGCAGCATTCCCTCCTTCAGTTGCTCCAGCATGGGCTCGAACTGGTCGAGGAGCTGCCCCTGGAAGCGGCGCCATTCCTCCTGGAATTGGGGCAGATGCTCCACCTCCAGGTGCACCTTTTGGCGCATCTGGGCTTCCAGGGCCCGCTGCATCTGGCCGATGCCCGCGCCGAACCTGGCCTTCAATTGCTGATAGGCGTTGCTCCGCACCTGCAGGAAATTTTGCAGAATCTGTTCCAAGTCCGCCTTCTGGCGGGCCATGGCCTTCCGGTCCTGGGCCACCAGGAGCAAGCCCTCCAGGATCTGGTGCAGGCGGGGGTCCACCTCCCCATCCCGGGGGAGGGTGATATTTCGGAGGAGCACCTCTTTGATGGCCGCCCGGGCTTCCGGCTGAGCCGGAGGTGGCAGGTCGGCCAGGGCCGCTTCCAGGTCCACGCCATTCTTCAGAAAATTGACCGCCAATTGGCGGCCCTGGTCCCGGTACTGGTCCCGGGTCAGTTCCTCTTTACTGGCCCGGCCATACTGCTCCGCCTTTTCCAGGGCCAACTCCAGGGCGCTCTTGATTTCTGCCAACGCATGTTCTCCTTACTCTCCCACCCGGGGAAGCTTAACAGGTTTTTCACTTAATCTTGGGGGGAGAAGCGGCCTCGGCCTTATCGCCGTCCTTGGCGGCGGTGGCCCCGGTGGTCTCCTTGGGTGCTTCAGGATTGCCGGTGCTTGGAGATTTGCCGGCGTAATCATTGACATACCAGCCGCTGCCCTTAAGATGGAAAGAGCAGGCGCTGATGAGTTTTTCGAGACTGCCGCCGCATTGAGGGCAAACCGTCAGGGGCGCTTCCGAGAATTTTTGCCACTTCTCGACGATCTTCCCGCAAGCGGCGCATTGGTACTCATAGATGGGCATACAGCCTACCTCCTTGCCAATTATCTTCATAATAGCGAATCACCCGGGGCAGTTCCCGGGAATTGAGGGGAGTCAGGATTTTTTGGGTCAACTGATGCACCCGGGTTTCTTCTTCTCTCTTCTGCTCCTCGGGGGCTTCGA
This sequence comes from Syntrophobacterales bacterium, assembly GCA_020060385.1. Lineage (GTDB taxonomy): Bacteria > Desulfobacterota > Desulfobaccia > Desulfobaccales > 0-14-0-80-60-11 > SURF-52. The sequence goes on from JAGVAH010000114.1 coordinate 3,534, forward strand.
ACAGGGCCTGGAACTGGCTGAAACGCACCACGTGCACCAATTCATGGGTTATAATATAGAGGAACAGGGGCAGCAGACTGAGGTCCGGGCAGGAGTCCAGGGCCTTGAGGATATTGTGGTCCTGGAGACAGATGCGGTAGAAATCGAAAAACGCGGACTTCAAGAGACGGTCCCGGTGGCAGCCTTGGTATTTGGCCACCAGGGCCAGGGCGTGGGCCGAGATCTCTTCCTGTTCCAGGCCCTCCCGGGTGATGATGTCGTAACGGGCCCGGCGCCAGCAGTTGTGGGTCAGCTTAAAAAAGTCGGAGGTCATCTCCTCGGCGATGACCGTCGCTTCCCGGAGAACCTGCTTATGGTGTTCGAGAAAGAGAGAGTGGCCCATAATTCCTTAACCTTATAATATTATCATGATTAATTGCCTTGTCAATTAACGTCTGGTAAAAGAAGTGGTCAGTTTCGGCATCTGTGAGGATTTTTCCACTGCTGACCACTGGAGAACCTTATGCCCCGTCTGCCCCGGGAGTTGGAGAGCCTGGCCCGGATGCTGGCTTACCTGCTGGGCCGCCGCCCCGATGAGTTCGGCCTGGTGCTGGAGGAGGGGGGGTGGGTGGCGGTGAAAAAGCTGCTCCAGGCCCTCCATGAAGAGCAGGGTTTTACCCGGGTGCGCCGGGAAGACCTGGAGCGCCTGGCGGCCCTCATTGCTCCGCCCCCGGTGGAAATCTCGATGGAGCGGGTCCGCAGCCTGGCCCCCCCAGCCCCCGAGTTGCGCCGGGACCCTGTTGAGCCCCTGCCGTCCCTCCTTTACCTGGCTATTCCGCCAAAAATCCTGGCCCTGGTCTGGGAAGGGGGACTCAAGCCCCCGGGGGGCCGGGAGATAGTCCTGGCCCGGCAACGGGAAATGGCCCTGCGCCTGGGGAAGCGCCGGGACAACCACCCTATCCTGGTGACCGTGGCCGCCCAGGCCGCGGCCCGGGGAGGCATCGTCTTTCAAGCTTATGGCGAAGAACTCTACCTGGTGGCCGGGGCCATCCCCCGGGAATTTCTGACCCTGCCCGCGCCTCCCAAAGAGGCCCCTCCCCCCAAGGCGGCGGGGAAACCCAAGGGTCCACCCACCCCAGGCACGTTCATGCTGGATCTGCCCCAAATGCTCAGCGGCAAGCCGGAGAAGGGAAAAAAACGGGATGAGGCGGAATGGAAAAAAGGAGCCCGGGCTTTGCGGAAGAAGCGGAGAAAGGGAGGGTGAAGGGTTCAGGGGTCAGGGGTTAGCCCCCCTCACTCTACCCTCTCCCTCTATGGGGGGAGAGGGTAGAGTGAGGAGGGCGACTTAGGCAAGTAGCTGTAATCAGCCTAAAGATGTCACCCCCACCCCGACCCTCCCTCATCAAGGGGGAGGGAGAAAAGACTATGCTGCTTATGAAAGGTATTTCTGGAACAAGACACTGGAAGGTATTGCAAAACCTTTTTTTATTGTCACCCTGAGCCGCAGGCGAAGGGTCTAGTAATTGAAATTACTAGATTCTTCGCTTCGCTCAGAATGACAATTTAACAGATCAGGAGGTTTTGCAATAGCTCATAGGGGTGCAGCATGAGCCCAAACCAGCCCGCACTGGAGGCCCTCATTGTTTTGGGAGGCCGGGTGGGCGCGGACGGCTATCCGGGCCGGCCCACCCGGCTGCGCCTGCTCCATGCCTTAAACCTGTGGCGGGAGCATTACCCAGGGGCCCATCTCCTCATGAGCGGCGGCCGGAACAAGGGCGCGCCGGTCTCCGAGGCCCGGGCCATGGCGGAGTGGTCGCTCAAGTGGGCGGAGGAGAACTGGGGGGCCGAGGCCCGGGAGCGCCTGGCCCCTCTCATCATCCTGGAGGAGACCAGCCGCAACACCCTGGCCGCGGCCCAAAACGCCCTGGTGCTGGCGCAGAAGTTTGGCTTTAGCAGGGTGGGCCTGGTCACCGACCACCTGCACATGCGCCGGGCCCATTATCTCTTCCGCCACCACCTGCCCCACCGTCATTTCTCCCTCCATCCTCTCCCTTACCCCGGCCTGCTCCGGGACTACTGGCAGCGGCGCCGCTTCCTGCGCCTGGGGAAGATGCTCCTTAGGGAAGGGGGGGCGTGGGTGAAGGTGCTGGGGAAGAGGATGCTTGGGCGGTGAGGAAACAGGGGGCAGGGGGGCCGCACCCCGGCTAATATTGATTTTGTAGAAATGGACAATTCGGAATATTTTGTCCACAATGATGGCTTAATTATCTTGAAAAATCTCAAGCCAATGGGAGGTATACAGAAAATGACATGGCTTCGATTTGCTTTAATTCTTAATCTGATGGGAGCCATATTAGTTGCATTTTCCGCCGCGCGAGGGATTGGGTTTGGATGGTTCGCCGGAGGGGAGTGGACAAGTAGTTGGCTACACGCTCTATGGTTTTTCGGTTGGGGTCTTATTATTATAAGTACAGTCATTCAATTGTGCATCTCTCCTACCACTTATTGATGAAGCATTTGTAGGGCGGGAAAGTGAAACGCATCCCGCCTGCGGCAATTGGCGTAGAACGCCTCCTTTATGACATTGAATGGGCGACGACAAATTACATTCAGAGTATATAGATAGAATAACACTTATGGCGGGATGCGCTGCGCTTTCCCGCCCTACAGATCTACAGGTCCGGCAAAGAACTTGACTGCACCCCAAAATGCGAGATTCTTCACTCCGCGGCGCTCCGTTCAGAATGACAAAAGACTTTTGCGGAGGTCGCAGTTGCTAATATCTCTGGTCATTAGCAGGTTGTTGATAAACTAGTGTCGAATAGAAATTCAGGACTCATTTAAAACAAGGGTATCAAAGTCCCCCTTGGGAAAAGGGGGATTTAGGGGGATTTTCAGGCGCTTATAAATCCCCCCTACCCCCCTTTGTCAAAGGGGGGAATAAAAACTGCTTCTCGTCAAGGCCAAAACCTAGTTTTCAACTGCCTGATAGCCCATAGGCACCGGCCACTGCTCACTGGCCACTGATATCAGGTCGAGACCTCTGCGAAAGTCTCTTTTTCTGTCATTCTGAACGGAGCGCCGCGGAGTGAAGAATCTCATATTTCTTTAGAATCTTTGAGATTCTTCGGTCGCTTCGCTCCCTCAGAATGACAAGTTGGAGGACTTTTGCAGAGGTCTCAAGTCGCAAGCTAATGACGGGGAATTGTAGGGGCGCACCTGCGTGTGCGCCCTCCCCCGGGCGGACACATGGGTCCGCCCCTACTGAAAAAATGCCATTAGATAGCGACCTGGGAAGACACCTGACCACTGATTACTGACCACTGACCACTGACCTCTAACCCCAAACCCCTGATCCCTGATCCTTGGCCCCTGGCCTCTGGCCCCACCCCCTGGCCCCTGTCTAATGAACACTGGTTCATTCGCCCTGTCCGCCGCCTCTCCCCCAACCCCACACTAGGGCACAGATGGGGGACTCCAGCTATTCCTCGAAAAAACGAAAAAAGTGCTTGACACCGAGGGGGAATGGTAATAAAAATTGTGCGATATAAGAAAATTTTCACAAGAAATCTGCCATAATGGGTCGATAATGCTGGAAATCAAACGCCCCGTCAGCGCCGCCTTAAGTCCGGAGCAAGTCAGCGCCATCCAGGAGACCTGCCAGCGCTTCCACGCCATCAAGGGCGGTCTTCTGCCCGCGCTGCACGCCGTGCAGAACATCTGCGGCAACTGGCTTCCTTTAGAGGCCCTGAAGCTGGTGTCCCAGGGCATGGACGTCCCCTATCCTTACCTGTACGGCGTCCTCAGTTTCTACACCATGTATTCCACCCAGCCCCGGGGCAAGTACATCATCCGCGTCTGCGAATCGCCCCAGTGCCATATCCTGGGGGTGGACAACCTGGCGGACGTGCTCGAAGGAGAGCTGGGGATCAAGGTGGGGGAAACCACCACCGACGGCCTCTTCACCCTGGAACGCACCGCGTGTCTGGGGGTCTGCGAAGTGGCCCCGGCCATGCAGATCAACGAGGTGGTGCACGGCCGCCTCACCACCGACCGGGTCAAGGGCGTCATCGCCGACTACCGGGCGGGCAAGGCCCCGGATTACAAAACAATTCGCCGCACCACCAACGCCTTGAGCGATTATCCCCCCAGCCCGGATGAGCTGGTGCTCTTGGCCAACGTGGACCAGATCGACCCCATGAGCCTGGGCGACTACCAGGCGAAAGGCGGCTACGAGGGTCTGAAAAAGGCCCTGTCCATGACCCCGGAAGAGGTGGTCAACGTGGTCAAGGACTCGGGCCTCAGGGGACGGGGCGGCGCGGGCTTCCCCACAGGTTTGAAATGGTCCTTCACCCTGCCCAGCCCCATCTTCCCCAAATACATCGTCTGCAACGCGGACGAAGGGGAGCCCGGCACCATAAAGGACCGCTACATCATGGAGGGGGACCCCCACAAGGTCCTGGAAGGCATGGCCATCGCCGGCTACGCGGTGAAGGCCAACTTCGGCTACATATACTGCCGGGGTGAATATTACCTGTCCATGCACCGCCTGAACACCGCCATCAAGGCCGCGGAAGCCAAGGGTCTCTTGGGCGACAATATCATGGGCAGCGGTTTTTCCTTCCACATCCAGGTGCAGACCGGCGGCGGCTCGTACGTGTGCGGCGAGGAAACCGCGCTCATCGAATCCATCCAGGGGCAACGGGGCAACCCCCGGGTCAAGCCTCCCTTCCCCGGCCAGGTGGGGGTGTGGTATAAGCCCACCATCGTCAACAACGTGGAGTCCCTGAGCAACGTCCCCAGCATTGTTCTTAAAGGCTCGGAATGGTATAAGGCCAAGGGCACCGAGGACACCGCGGGCACCAAGATCCTCCAGGTGGTGGGCCACGTCAACAAACCGGGCGTCGTCGAAGCCAACCTGGGGATGACGATGCAAGAACTCATCGACAAATACGGGGGCGGCGTCAGAAGCGGCCATAAGATCAAGAGCGTCCAGCCCGGGGGCGCATCCGTGGGCTTTTTCCTGCCGGAACACCTGAACACCGTTATTGAACATGCAGCCCTGGCCAAGGTGGAAGGGGGATTGGGTTCCGGCACCATGATGGTTATGGACGACACCACCTGCATCATCGACGTGGTGAAGTGTCTGCTGTATTTCTTCCAGCACGAATCCTGCGGTTTTTGCCTGCCCTGCCGCCGGGGCACCCGGGTGCTCTACGAGTTGATCTGCAAGGTGGCCGCGGGTAAAGGCACCCAGGCGGATCTGGACCGGATGTACAGCCTCTCCAAGACTATGGTGGAAAGCGCCAACTGCGCCTTGGGGTGGAGCCCCCACTCCTTCATCAAGACCACCATGGAGCGGTTCAAGGACGAATACGACGCCCACCTGGCGGGTAGCTGCCCTCTGGGGGTCTGCAAAGAGGAAGCGCACCATTAAACCCGCCGTTAAAGGAAATGGTGGGCAGGGCCCGCCCTAAATTAGATTGGAAAATCCGTGATGTTATAAAGGTCTTAGAAGATGGGGGCTGGTATCAAATAAAGCCAAGATCGGGTGGTAGCCATAAACAGTTTAAACATGCGAGGAAGTAAAGCAGCGCATGGCCGAGGCCATAAGAATACATTTGGCGGGAATGAAAGAGGATAACACGCCGTTAGCCACTGAAAGAAGTCTGGCGGAATACATTTCCCTAGAAATTTAAACCCAAGCATATAAGGTCGCCATATGCTCATTAATTACCTGCCCATCCTCATTTACATGCTCATCGCCGTGGGGCTGTTGGGTGTGATCGTGCTGCTGTCCGAGTTACTGGGCAAAAAGACGCACACCGTCCAGAAGGACATCCCCTACGAATGCGGCATGGACCCCATCGGCGATGCCCGCAGCCGCTACACGGTGCGGTTTTACATCATCGCCATGTTCTTCATTGTCTTCGACATTGAAGCTATTTTCCTCTACCCCTGGGGGGTGGTCTTCAAACCTTTAGGCTGGTTCGGCCTGGTGGAGATGGGCGTGTTCATCGCCATCCTGGCGGTGGGCCTGGCTTATGTATGGGGTAAGGGAGCGTTGGAATGGGAATAGAAGAACATCTTGGATACAACATCCTCACCACCAGCCTGGAAAAGCTGGTGGACTGGGGCCGCAAGAGCAGCCTCTGGCCCGCCACCTTCGGGCTGGCCTGCTGCGCCATTGAAATGATCTGCACCGCGGCCAACCGCTGGGACATCGCCCGCTTCGGCATGGAGGCCTTCAGGGCTTCTCCCCGCCAAGCGGACGTGATCATCATCGCCGGCACGGTCTGCAAGAAGATGATGCCCGCGATCGAGCGCATTTACGAGCAAATGACCGAGCCCAAGTGGGTCATCGCCATGGGGGCCTGCGCCTGCTCCGGGGGTATCTTCGACTCCTACGCGGTGGTCCAGGGCATCGATAAGTACCTGCCGGTGGACGTCTATGTCCCGGGGTGCCCGCCCCGGCCCGAGGGCCTGCTTTACGGCATCCTGAAGCTCCATGAAAAGATCTTAGAAGATCCCTTCCTGACCAAGAAATACCGGGAACGGTTGGCGCTGCGCCAGGAGGCCGTATGAAAACCGCGGCGGAGCTTCTCCAGGAAAAGTTTCCCGAGGAAGTGGTGGAGGTGACGGAGTTCCGGGGGGAGACCACGATCACCGTCAAGCCCGGGCGCATCGTGGATATCTGCAAGACCTTAAGGGACGCGCCGGAGACCTATTTTAGATATCTCTCCATGATCGCGGGCATGGATTACCTCCCCCGGAGCCCCCGGTTCGGCGTGGTCTATAATCTCTATTCCCACCGGCACCACAACCGGGTGACCCTCAAGGCCTTGTTGGCGGATGACAACAGCCCGGCCATTGATTCGGTGGTGCCGGTGTGGTCCACGGCCAACTGGCACGAGCGGGAGGCTTACGATCTGGTGGGCATCCGCTTCCGGGGCCATCCGGATTTGCGGCGCATCCTGATGCCCAACGATTGGGTGGGGCATCCCCTGCGCAAAGATTATCCCTTACGGGGCAAGTAGGAATACCTGATGAACGGCGCTGAGACCATGAAACGCACCGAAACCATGCTCCTCAACCTGGGGCCGTCGCACCCCAGCACCCACGGGGTGCTCCGGGTCCTGTTGGAGCTGGACGGCGAACTCATCCTGCGGGCCGACCCGGATATCGGCTACCTGCACCGGGGCATCGAGAAGATGTGCGAATACCGCACCTACCACCGGTGCATGCCCCTGATGAACCGCCTGGACTATCTGGCCGGGGAAGTCAATCTCTTCGGTTTCTGCCTGGCCGTGGAAAAGCTGCTGGGCATCGAGGTGCCCAAACGGGCCCAGTACATCCGGGTAATGCTGGCGGAGTTGACCCGCATTGCCTCCCACCTCTTCTGGCTGGGCACCCACGGCCACGACCTGGGGGCCATGACGCCTTTGTTCTATGCGTTCAGGGAGCGGGAAAAGATCATGGACCTCTGCGAGATGGTCTCCGGGGGCCGCATGTTTCCCCTGTACTGCCGCATCGGCGGGCTGGCCGCAGACCTCCCCGACGGCTTCATCCCCGCGGCCTGGGACTTCGTCAAGACCTTCCCGGAAAAGCATCAGGATTATCATGCCCTGTTGACCAAGAACGAAATTTGGATCGAGCGCACCAAGGGTGTGGGCGTCATGACCCCGGACGAGGCGTTGGACTGGGGCTGGTCCGGGCCCATGGCCCGGGGCTCCGGGATCAACTGGGACCTGCGCCGGGACAATCCCTACTCCAGCTACGAAGAGTTCGATTTTGTGGTGCCCCTGGGGAGAAACGGCGACACCTACGACCGTTACCTAGTGCGCATGGAAGAGATGCTCCAGGCCAACCGCATCGTCCGCCAGGCCCTGGAAAAGCTGGCGGATACGGAACCTGGGGACGTCAAGGCCAAGGACCCCCGGGTGAGTCTGCCCCCGAAAGATGCGGTCTATAACGACATCGCCGGGTTGATCAACCACTTCAAGCTGATCCAGGAAGGCATCACCCCGCCGGTGGGCGAGGTGTACCAGTGCATCGAAGCCCCCAAAGGGGAGATGGGTTTTTACGTGGTCAGCGACGGCAGCCCCCAGCCCTTCCGGCTGAAGATCCGGGGGCCGTCCTTCATCAACCTCGCGGCCATGGACAAGCTGGCCCGGGGCCGGCTGCTGGCCGACGCCATCGCCCTGATCGGCACCATGGACATCGTCTTGGCGGACGTGGATAGATAGATAATAGGGCGGGTGATTCTCGCCGAGTGATAGACAGTTATGCTCAAAAAGGTCCTTTTTCTTGGTGTTCTGATTTGCCTGGTCCCGGTTTTGGCCGGGGCCGCCTCAGAAAGGGGTTTGACCTTTGTGGGCAAAATAGAAGAGATCGCCATCAAGTCGACTATCTCGCCCGTAGGCATGGGCCCCGGGGAGAAATCACTGGTCATCAAACTGGACAGCAAACCGAAGATCGATTTTCGCATTACGAATAAGGACGCGGCCAGATACGGTCTGATCGACACCTCCCGGACCTCGGCGGTCCTTCTTCCCGGCCAGGTCAAAGGCGTGGGGTGGAAGGTAAGGTTGACCTGTAACAAGGAAGAACGACTTGGGGGCGAACCCACCTACCTGGTGACCAAACTGGAGAGACTGGATTAGGGGAACCTTCCAGCTGCCAGGGAGCAGCTGCCGGCTGCATAGAGAAACAGGGTGGGCACAGCCCGTCGATAAATGCCAACAAATCAGGAATGGCGGGGCCTACCCGCCTGGCAATGAAAAAGCTGATAGCTTACATGCGGTGAACATAGGGAAGACTTATGGTTAATCTGACCATTGACGGCCGGGCGATTCAAGCCCCCAAGGGCAAGACCATCCTGGAAGTGGCCGACGCCAACGGCATCTTCATCCCCCGGCTCTGCTATCATCCGGCCCTGAAACCCATCGGCGCCTGCCGCATCTGCGTGGTGGAAGTCAAACCCGGCCCGCCCCGGCCCATCCCGGCCTGCGCCACCCCGGTCACCGAAGGCATGGAGGTCAATACCACCTCCGAGCGTTTACAGCAGATCCGGGACGAATTGATGAAGCTGGTGCTCATCAACCACGCCATGGAGTGCCCCATCTGCGACAAGGGCGGGGAGTGCGAGCTCCAGGATCTGACCCATGCCTTGGCCGTGGAGAAGGTGGACCTGGAGGCGGTGAAGCTGGCCCCCAACCCCGACTACGAGTCCCTCTTCGTGGAGCGGCACCCGGACCGTTGCGTCACCTGCGGCCGCTGCGTCCATATCTGCCGGGACCACGTGGGCGCCATGGGCATCAACTTCATGCAGCGGGGTTACTTTACCGAGCTGGGCTCCGGCGCTTTGCCCCTGGATTGTGAATTCTGCGGCTCCTGCATCGACATCTGCCCGGTGGGGGCATTGATCAACAAACTCTGGAAGTACCGGGCCCGGGCCTGGGAAGTGGAAAAGACCGAAACGGCCTGCCCCTTCTGCGGCGGCGGCTGCACCTATGAGCTGCACACCAGGGACGGCCGCATCCTTAGGGTGCGCAACGAGGAAAGCATTCTCCTCTGTTCCCGGGGCCGCTTCGGCTTCCCGGTGGTGGAGGCCCCGGACCGGCTAAAGACTCCATTGATCAAAGAAAACAGCAACTTCCGGGAGGCTACCTGGGACGAGGCCCTGGATCTGGTGGCCGCCAAGTTCAAGGAAATCGCGGAGAGCGCTGGTCCCAACGCCATCTATGGCGTGGGATCGGCCCGGGCCACCAATGAGGCCAATTACCTCTTCCAAAAGTTCTTCCGCCAGGGATTGGGGTCCAATCAGTTGGACAACCCCGGCCGCTACACCTATATCCAGGCCTTGAGGGGCCTGGCTGCGGTCTTCGGCGCGCCCCAGGTCTCCGGGGTGGAGGCTGCCACTACCCCGCCCCAGCCCTACCAGTCTCCCCTGACTCCGGGCGAAGGGGCCCAGGGGAGCGGCTTTCCCTTTGTTTTAGGCCATTTTGAGGATCTCCCGAAGGCCGACCTGGCCCTGGTATTGGGCGCGGACGTGACCCCGGAGATGCCCCCCCTGGGCTGGAAACTCCTTAGGGCCCTGGATAATGAAAACTTCCGCCTGGTGCTGGCCAACCCCCGGGGCACCAAGTTCGACCGTTACGCCCATCTGAGCCTGCGCTACAAACCGGGCACGGAGCGGATCCTCCTGGCCGGCTTGTTCAAGGCCTTCTTGGCCGCCAACCCTGATTGGACCCCGGCGGTGAGCGCTAAGGGTTTGGAGGATTTCAAGGAAAGCTTCAAGAAGGTGACCCTGAAGGACGTGGCTGCCAAGACCGGGGTGGATGAGACCCTTATCCAGGAGACCGCGGCCCTGCTGGCCCAGGCCCAGGCACCGGCCATCATCTGCGGCACCGAACTCCTGGCCCAGGACAAGGGCGAACAAAACGCCCTGGCCCTGGCCGACCTCTTTCTGCTCATCGGCAAGCCCGGCACTCCGGGGAGCGCTCTCTACCCGGTGGCGGAAAAGAACAACACCCGGGGCGTCTGCGAAGCCGGAGTCATGGCCGAGCACCTCCCCGGCTATGGCCACCTGGAGAAAGCCGCGCGGGGCCTCCCCTTGCCGGAGATGCTGGATAAACTAGAGGCCAAAGATGAGGCCGCACCCCAGGCTCTCTATCTCCTGGGGGGCGACCTGCTGCGGATGGTGCCCCATCGCAGCCGCACGGAAAAGCTCCTGAAAAAGGTGCCTTTCCTGGTGGTCCAGGACGCCTTCCTCACCGACACCGCCAAGCTGGCCCAGGTGGTCCTGCCGGTGGCGGTGCATGCGGAGCAGGAAGGGACCTTCATCAGCAGCGACGGCACCCTGGGGGTCCTGGCCCAAGCCCTCTCCACTAACGGGGTGCGCCCCGATTGGCAGATCATCGGCCAGTTGGGGGAGCGCCTGGGTTACAAGCTGGGGGCATCCCATCCCAAGCAGATCTTCCGGGAACTGGCAAAGACTTCGCCCCTGTGGGCGGGATTGGGCCCCAAAGGCAGTTACCCGCTCATGCCGGGGGAGGTTACCGGCACCTTTGTCCCCTTTGAGGTGGACCTGAGTCTCCCGGGCCGCCGGCCCTACACCCTGATCGTGGGTAAGGCCCTGAACCATTCCGGGTCTTTTACCACCCATGGACCCGAGGGGACCTTGAAAGTAACTCCCCGGGCGGAAATGCTTATAAACCCGGACGACGCCAAAAATCTGGGCCTGACGGACGGGGACCCGGCCAAGATCACCTCCTCCCAGGGAGAGATCAGCGCCCCCGTGGTCCTGGCCCCGGAGATGCCCCCAGGGGTGGTCTTCTTGCCGGAGCATTTTGCCGCGCCCCCGGTCCATCTCCTGACCCTCAACTCCAACCTGGTTAGGGTAACCATCCAGAAGGGTTAAGATGATGAATCAATTGCCCATCTTGATAATCGTGACGGCTGTGAAGATCCTTCTGGTCTTGGTGGTCTTCCTTACCGCCATCGCTTACACGGTGCTTATGGAACGCAAGGTCCTGGGATTCATCCAGTTGCGCTACGGCCCCAACCGGGTGGGCCCCTGGGGCCTGCTGCAGCCCCTGGCGGATGCCATCAAGCTGCTCTTCAAAGAAGAATTTACGCCCCCCGGGGTAAATAAGGTCCTCTTTGTCCTGGCCCCCGTCATCACCGCGGCCACCGCGTTTCTGCCCCTGGCGGCCATCCCCTTTGCTTCCCAGATCCTGCCGAATACCCTCACCATTTACGGCTACAAGGTGGATCTGACCGCAGCCGGGCTTAACCAGGGAGTGATTGCGGACATTAATGTGGGCCTGTTGTACGTCTTTGCCATGGGCTCCCTGTCGGTCTACGGCGCGGTCCTGGGTGGCTGGGCCTCCAACAACAAATACTCCCTGCTGGGGGGCCTGCGCCTCACCGCCCAGATGATCAGTTATGAGCTGGCCCTGGGCCTGTCGGTCATCGGCGTGCTGATGCTCTCCGGCAGCCTGAGCCTGGTGAAGATCGTGGAAGCCCAAAAATCCGTGTGGTTCATCTTCTACCAGCCCTTGGGCTTCGTGCTCTTTCTGACTGCGGCCTTTGCCGAATGCGCCCGCACCCCCTTCGATCTGATCGAGTGCGAAAACGAGTTAGTGGCGGGCTACCAGACGGAATACAGCTCCATGAAGTATGGCGTGTTCATGATGGGGGAATACGGCCACATCCTCGTGGCCAGCGCCCTGTGCACCACTCTCTTTTTGGGCGGCTGGCGGGGGCCCGTGCTGCCCCCTATCGCCTGGTTCATGATCAAGACCTTTGCCCTGGTCTTCTTCTTCATCTGGGTGCGGGGCACCTTCCCCCGCTTCCGGTTCGACCAGCTGATGAAACTGGGCTGGAAGGTAATGTTGCCCCTGTGCCTGGTGAATATCTTGTTCACCGGCATTATCATTCAGTTTTTGCAGAGGTAGTAGATGATTATCCCTTTGCTCAAAGGCCTGGCCACCACCCTGCGCCACGTTTTCACCAAGCCCATCACCCTCCAGTACCCGGAGGA